>CAZIUU010000001.1:0-7924 GCA_964542815.1 uncultured Methanosarcinales archaeon
CTGATGTCGCTAATTTTTGCTTCTTTGCAGACTTCTTTATCCCAAGCCATCCTGTCTTTATTTTTCTCTAAAATCATTTTTTCTATTTCTTTTGCACTTAATTGTCTATCTTCATCGCCTACTCTGATATAAGCTCGACCATAAGCATAATAGGGAATATTATCCCCTGCAAATTCAACATGGACGCATTTCTTTCCTTCCAAAACTACCTCATTGATTTTTGGAAATATCTTCGGTTCAATATTCTGGGCAATGGTTTGAGAAACTTCCCGAATAGTATTCTCCGTAACTGTTTGTCCAATCACTCTTCCATCAGGACCAACGCCGAAATAAACTTCTCCTTTCTGATGCTTGTTCAGAATAGAAACTATCGAGATAATTGCTTCTTTTAATTCGGACGTAGACTTCTTCAATTCAAGCGTTTCGGATTCCTTCATTTTAGCCTCTTTTATCTATGAATATGCCTACTTCATTAAAAAGATTCCTATTCCAAAAGCGACCCCCTAACTTTAGCCTCTTTCAGAGTTATCTTATCTTTGCAAAGTACCCGAAAACTACAGCAAGAACTACATTCCCAGCCATGAAAAAACTTGCTTCGCACCCCGCTGCGCTCTCCTCCCTTTGGTCGTCGGGACGCCTAACAGCAAGCGACGTTATGTTCAATTTTTCCTCGCCCTTTTTATGGTTAAAATTAGTCTGCTTCGCAGTAATTTATTGGCTCGAAAAAACTTTGCGGACGCAATTTTACCCCACTGCGTATGGGAAAAGGATTATAACCGGAATTCCATACGTTAAGACCAATAATTTTCGCCTACCCCCATCAAAATAACGTTTAATTAGTTCGCCTGCTGGCGGGTTCTATTGGGCGAAAATTACTCAAAGCTTTATTATTCCCAAGCCTAACCAACCTAGAACATAAAGCTTTGCCCACGCCCATTTGATAGGCAAGAGAGGGCATGAAACCCCCTGCCGAGACTCTCTGTAATCCCGCAAGCCTCGGATACGGGATGTGAATCCAGCTTCTTTTGTTCAAACTTTTTGTAAAAGCTTGTGAGTCATCCCTCTTGTCAGTTAGCTGTTACTCTCGATAAAGCTCAACTTTATGACGGCACTGCTTCAGAAGGGTAAACAATTACCAAGAAACGAAGACTTTAAATAGTAGTAGGAATTAGCATTTTTTAATTAATCACTCTATATTAATAATTATCAAAAACAAGAGGTGGAAAAAAGTGAGGGCGGTATCATTTGCATTAGGATTGTTTCTGTTAATTATCTTATCAGCTTCGGCGTGGGCAGGCACTTTAGTTACATCTACTACTGTGGTTGACCATATCACAATGGCTGATAAAGCTCTGTTCACTTTAAACATTACTAACAGTAACCCTATTGCGCACCAATATATCATCTCTTCTTCCGATTTAGCGTGGGCTACTGACCCCAAAGATAAAGTTAAAAAAATTACCGTGCTTCCCGGAAAATCATATTATGCTGAATTGGAAGTTTATCCTGTAAAAGAATTATCTCCTGGAATTTATTTAGTGCCTGTGTTTGTTGGAGGAGATGCTAATGAAGAAATACAGTTGAAAGTTTATCTTGGTTCTCTTACTCAGCCCGGGTATGCGCCTACGGTAAAAGTTACCGTTGACATGCCCACTAAGATCGATCCGAGCGCTCAAGTTTCCATAAAAGTGTTGCTGCAAAATCTTAATGCATTGAATTTGACGGGTGTAAAAGTAAAATTAAGTAATGAAGAGCTGCCCGAGTTCGGCCAATCTACGGTCGTAGATATTCCTGCTCTTGGGATCAAAGAAGTTGAATTTTCAGTCACGCCTAATCCTCACCAACAGCCTAAAGAATATGCCCTTAAAGTTGCGTTAGAACGTTTTGGGGATAATTTTAAAGAGGTAGAGCAGAACATAGAAGTAGTAACTTTATTGCCTCCTTTCTCTGTAACCTTAGTCGATGAAAAATGGTCATTTTTAAAATTATTCCAGGTGTCTGAAGTCAGAAATGGCGGAAATGTATTGAATACGCAAGAAGTAAGATTGCCGGTATCTTGGCTGCAGGCATGGCTTGAGACCGGAGATGCTAAAATTAAAAAAGAGCAAGGGCAGAGATATTTTACGTGGGAAGTTACTTTAGGCCCGAATAGTAGCGCAGCTGTTTATTCTGCGATAGACTATCGTATTGTTATTTATGTGATTGCCTTATTGGCATTGCTGGTATGGTTCTATATGTATGCTAGCTGCCCGTTAGCAGTTAAGAAGCATGCTATTGTCACCAAGAAAGATGCTGAAGGGGCCCTGTCTGAGATTAAAGTTACTTTAGAGGTGAGGAACAAGTCCAAGTTGCCAGTTAAAGATGTTAGTGTCATTGATATTGTTCCGGCTTATGCCAGTTATTTGAAAGGTGGGAAAGATGTTGATGAGATGGAAGCGTCAGTTAGGCCACAGAAAGTAATGCATGGTAAAGAAGGAACTCAAGTGATTTGGTCTCTTGCGGATCTAGACGCTAAAGAGCAGAGAGTGATGAGTTATCATCTGAAAGCTAAACTGAATATTTTGGGAGCGATTAGTCTGCCGAGAGCTACTGCCGAATTTATGAGAAAAGGTGGCAAGAAGAGGAAAGCGTATTCCAATATTTTTAAATTGGGATAAGCGATTCGTAACACTGCTCGACTAACTATACTTTCCAGAATGAAAACCTTTATATAGAAGCGTCGGTGTTGAAGTTAGATAAAAATAACTATTAAAACATAAAGAGGGAGAGTGAAAAATGAAAGACTTTTTTTTACAATTAAAGGAAGCCTTTGCGGGATCTTCTGGTACGCCAGGAGTTGATTCTGAAGCTTACCCTGAAGTGGGCTCAGCGTCTAAGGAAGACCGAAGCAAAGTAACAGTGCGTCCATTTGTGATGGAAGAGTTTGAAGATATTAAAGAGATCTTGGACGTATTGAGGGAAGGATCTACCGTGGCGTTGATCAACATAAAACCTTTGAAAGATAAAGATATTGTAGAGCTGAAAAGAGCTATCTCCAAGCTGAGAAAAACTGCTGAAGCTATCGACGGGGATATTGCTGGATTCGGAGAGGATTACGTTGTGGCTACACCTCAGTTTGCCCGGATTCATCGTCAGAGGCAGGTAGAGATGAGCGAAGTAGAATAAGGTTTTTATTTTTATATTAATTATTAATTTTTCTTGTTGGATGTTAACTAAGGAAGTTTTATAAATAACTTACATCTTCACTTATACACTCACGCCACGGTCGCATACTCAGAGAAAGCGTTCTCTGGTCGCGACCTGCAAAGGTTGAAAAAGTATCCCACAACTTACACTCACGCCACGGTCGCATAACCTGGTATTGCGCGGATTCGTTTGAGTTGCGTGTTCTCGACGAAGCGGAAGATTGCTAAGGGCTGTTCGTCCTTACGATATGCCTCAATACCACACAAATATCCCGTCCCTTTGGGATCGCCGGTTCAAATGGCTAATAGAATAATTAGCAGGAAAGTCCGGCCCGTGGCGCTTTTTTTTTCTTAAGTGTTTATCTCGGAGAACATCATACAGAACACCGACAGATATATAAATGAAATTAATTTACTTCTCTTTAACTAAAAGAATAAGAGTGATACAGGTGGAAATAGATAAGCATAAAGTATGGTTGATGGTGGGAGTTTCTGTAGTTATAATTGGAGTGCTGATTCTGTTGATGTATAATTCAGGGGGGGTAAAAGCGGGAAAAGCCATTGCTAGTATTGTTCCTTTAACTTTAGGTGTCGGAGAGATGGGAATTGATCCAGCTTCTGCTACACTTAATACTGAGGATGAATTTTGGGTTACGGTAAAAGTTCATGCAGGGAATAATGCAGTTACTAAGTTTGATCTTAGTGTCGTATATGATAAAGAAAAGTTAAAGGTTATAGAAATATCTCCTTGGGTCCAAGGACACAAGTATGATACTCTTTCTGATAATGGTAATACTGTTTTCGTAAGTTTTTCTGCCCCTAATGATTTAAAGCTTACCAGCATGGTGGATTTGTTGAAAATTAAGTTTAAAGTTATATCGGCTGTTTCTGGACCCACGACTCTTTCTTTAGGAAGCTCGAAAGTGCTGAATGGCCAGACTAATTTAATCACCGAGGAGCCAAAATCGGCGGTATTTGCTCTTCAAGGAACCTGTGTTCCACAATGTTCCGGCAAAGCCTGCGGTGATGATGGATGCGGGGGAAGTTGTGGCAATTGTGCTAATGGAATTGCTTGCCAGGCAGGAGTTTGTGTGAAAGAGGAAACAAAGCTAGTAACTATTTCACTAAATCAGAAAACACCACTTACTCTTGGCTCTAAGCAGTATAACATCAATTATGCTTATTATGATAAAGTGAGTATATTTGGTCCGGCCGGTGCTTCTCCTTGGGCCGAAGTCCAGATACAGGATCAAACCACTACCATTTTAGAATGGATGGAAGGAAACCAATGGAATAGTGTGACTTTAACCAAGATTAAATATGATCTCCAGCAGAATACGGTCTCTTTTAACCTGAAGTGGCAAACTGATTTAGGAGGGTTCTGGAGTGAGGCTAATGCGGTAGATTTGACTGATGGAACGATGAAAGAAAGTTCTTTTGCTGATTCTTCTATAGTCCATCCTTTGCATTTAGGAGGGAAGACTTTTGGGCTGAAAATGACTCTGGAGGGACAGTTGATTTCTGATCCGGATGGCACTTTTGAACCGTATTATGAATGGGAAAAAAAGATTTTTATCTATGATAAGTTTAATTTATTATATTCATATGTCGTGGATGGTGGCTGGCATCTCTTGATGGATGTGGGTGGAGAGAAGCTGTATATTAGCTTAAGTACTGACGAATCAAAACTAAATCTGCGCTGGGTAAAGCCAGACGTGGTTGAGGACTGCACTAATGGAATTGATGATGATTTGGACGATAAGATCGATTGTGCCGATTCTGATTGTAAAAGCAAAGTTAACTCGGAAGGAAAAATGTGCACCCATAGTGTTACCATGGCGGGAATGACTTATTTCGGTTGGTGTTCTCCTAACTCTTGTGTAAGTTCAGATAAATCTTGTTACAGCAATGGCGCTCTTGCTTTAGTTGGCAGTAAGAACTTGGTGTGCAATAATAATAATTGGTTAACTTGTGTGCAAAACACTTTAGGTTCAAGTCCTGATGGAGAGTTTAATTGTGTTAAAGAAGGCACTCAATTCGTGTGGAAAGCAGCCAACGGCGGGGGTGCTTGCGTCTCTAGCTGTGCCGGCAAAGCCTGCGGAGATGATGGATGCGGGGGGAGTTGTGGAGTGTGCTTGGCTTCTCCGATATGTGATGCCCAGCATTTTAATTTGTGTGTCGAGGAGAGTGGCTGTGTTGGCGCTAACGGATATTGGTATGATAACGGCTGTAATGCTCAGCCTAAAGCTCAACCTAGTGATGTAGCTGGATGTGGAAATGGAATAGTGGATGTGGGAGAAGAATGTGATGATCATAATACTATTGGTGGGGATGGTTGCTCAATAGCTTGTAATGTAGAAAAGGAGATCGACTTAGATAACGATGGGATTATTGATTCCGTAGATAATTGTCCTAAACTATCCAATGCTGACCAGAAGAATAGTGATGGTGATGAATTGGGAGATGCGTGTGATACTACTCCTTGTGGAAGCAATGCCGCTTTGGCAAATGGAGCCTGTGCCTGCAATGCTGGCTTTGCCAATAAAGACAATTCTTGGGTTAACGGCTGCGAAGCGTGTGCAGATGGGTACGCCATAGTAGATGGGAAGTGTGTTGTAAAAGTGACAGTACTAAAAGGAGATGTAGATTGTAGTGGTGTCGTGAACATAATAGATGCTATTAAAGTTAAACAATATGCTTTAGGACAAATTACCGAATTCAAGAAAGCAGATGGTTCTGTTTGTTCTTCGGGAATAACTTCTGCAGATGTAAGTTGTGATGGAAAAATTAACGTAATCAGTGCGATTAAAATTAAACAATATGCATTAGGTCAGATTACCGAATTCAAAAAGGCTGATGGTACTATCTGTGAATAAATGGGGGGAGGACAAAGATGATAAAAAATAAATTATTTGTGACACTCATGGTGGGAATGTTAATCTTTATGGCATCTGCATTAGCAGTGGATTTAACTTTGGCTTGTTCTCCAAGTGTAATTGTTGGGGGTACAATTAATTGCGATTTGGCTTTTACCCAGCCCACTGGACTGATGGTAATAGAAGGGACTTTGGATATCCCCGCTCAATTTGGTACCACCATAACATTTTCTAATCTTCCTACAGCCGGTTTTAGTGGCACATACGTTTCTTCTTCAAAGAAGTTTTCCATTGACGATTTGAACACTGTGACTGGTGCTTCAGGAGTAACTAAAGTGGGAACGCTTTCTTTTACTGCCGCATCCTCCGGAGAGAAAGTAAAAGTTACTGCAACAATTACTTCAATCGCTGATCAAGCACTAGCTTCGGTTACCCTTGGAAAAAGTATGGTGGTTTCAAATGAAGTAACTATTTCTGCCAAAGCTCCAACCTGTGTTGATTCCGATGGCGGCAATAATCTCAAAGTATTCGGGATGGTTACTACTGCTGACGGCAGCATTTCTGATGAGTGTATAATTAGTAATGGATACCTCAATGAAGGCTTTTGTTATAATGATGTTTATGCTTCCAAACCTACAAATTGCTTGACTTTAGGTGAAGGCTACACTTGTAATAAAGGTGTTTGTGCCAAAGGCTTGCCTTCCTCAGAAAGTATCTGCTCTGACGGGCTAGATGATGATGGAGATGGCAAAACTGATTGTGCTGATTCAGACTGTCAGGGATATGGGTGTGCTCTTGGAAAATCTTGTAATATTGGGCAGTGTATAGATATAAGTGCTCCGCCAACTTGCACCGATTCTGACGATGGCAGTAATATTCAAGTACAAGGAACAGTAACCACTTCAGATGGAAGTTTCTTGGATGAATGTATCGATAACACTATGCTTACGGAAGGATTTTGTCTTGATGGAACATACGCTTTTGCTAAAAAAAATTGTTTGACTTTGGGAACTGGCTATGCTTGCAATGAGGGTAAGTGTATTTTAGGAAAACCATCTTCGGAAAACGTCTGCTCTGATGGCTTGGATGATGATGGAGATGGCAAAGCTGATTGTGCAGATCCTGATTGCCAAGGACATCAATGTGCTGGTGGTGGATTCTGTAATGCTGGAGAGTGTATGGTAAAAATAGATAATGGTGTTGAAAGTTTCACCGTAGATGCCGGCACACTTGAGAAGCAGACTTTACTGCAGAATATCATTAATGCTTTAGACAGTTCCAAATCAGTTCCTCAAAAGATATCAGCTATCGCTAAGGCACTTCGTGACTATCTTAAGAAATAGTTGATTAAAAATGAAACACAAACTTAAGCCTCATCGGCACCCACCGCAGCCTCGACGTAGTTTTATCAGCCATAAAGCTGAAGCCAATAAATCAATGATTATTGGGATTATTGCAATTATTGCTGTGGTTGGGTTAGGATTACTACTGTTCTTCTCCCAGCAGTTTGTGGGAAAAGCAGTGTCTATGGGTGAAGCTGGCCAGAACCAAGCTGGAATCTTTCTGGCAGATAATACTGCAACTGTGGGAGATAAAATAATTGTGCCGATAAAAGTGAATATTGGCGGCAAAGAATCTACCGGGTTCTTTTTTAGCTTGGAATATGATTCATCTCTGTTGGAGGTGAACTGTGATTCAGTTGCAACCGAAATAAAAAAATTATTTACCGTAGATGGAGAAGACTTTACGGTGATGGGAGAACCATCTTGTGTAGATGGAAAGATTCTGTTTGGATATACTGCGCTTACTGATGGGAAAGCCGTCATTACAGGAGAGAAAGTAATTGCCAATATTGAATTTACA
>CAZIUU010000001.1:7934-10112 GCA_964542815.1 uncultured Methanosarcinales archaeon
GGTACGGCAGAATTTAAATTTAATTCATTGGAAATTTATGATTTGGAGACACCAGAGAAGATTGCCTTGGAAGTAAAAGGTGCTTCTGTGGTGATAGGGACTCCAATCGAAGAAGCTGGGTCTCTCTGTGGTGATGGCAGGATTGATGCGGGTGAAACCTGCGATAGTGGAATTTTTTCGTATGGGTGTGATTATTTCTCTCTGAAGGGAACTCCGGTGTGTAATAACTGTATTGCTAATTATACGATTTGTGAATTTAGTGGAGTTGGAGGTTCATGTATGGCTTTAGCTGGATTAGAAAATCAGGGTATCATTTCTAACTGTGCTGCGGGATTAAGTTGTGAGGATGGAATTTGTACCCCTGCGGGAGCTCCTGTAAAAGGAGAAACCGACCAAATCTTAATCGAACTCTTCCCTAAATTGATCACCGATGGAATATCTGCTACTAGCGTTATTACTGCCGTTAAGAATGATAATTATAATGTGAAGATAACTTTGCGGCCAGATAAAGAGCTTCCTGAGAACCATCTGGTCGTCGTAGCATTGGAGTATGGAGGCAAACAAAAGACCCTATTCTGGGACACCAAGCCGAAGTTGTCTGCTGATGGAGTGGAAGTGGTTTCTTTTGACCATCAAGTGCTGCCGGATGCTTCAGCTCTTAAAGTGAAAGTGTTGGTATGGGGAGCCTGGCCTTCTGAAAGCGGGTGGAGTGATTTGCTGCCCAAAGAGGAGAAGAGCTATGAGATTAAGTAGTTTTAGTTTTATCTTGGTTTTAGTTTTATTTTCTTCGTTAGCGTTAGCTACTACGGTAACTGTGGATAAATTAAGCTATGTGGTAGATGAAGTGGTTAAAGTAAGCGGCACTTGCAATGTTTTCGGTGTTAGTGTTGGATTGCAGGCTGGGATTGGATTAAATACAGTGTGGGTGGAGCAAGTTACAGCGGGTGCAGACAACAAATTTTCTGTAAGTTTTTTCCCGCCTCAAGCTGGAAACTATGCTTTGTATGCTTCTTGCAAAGGAGAGAATTCAGCCGTTAAGACTTTTGAAGTGGGTGAAAATGTTGAAGATATGCCCGTGCTTTGTTCAGAATCATGGAATTGTACCGGTTGGTCAGCTTGCTCTAATGGGATCCAGGAAAGAAATTGTAATGATGTTAATGAATGTGGGACAGAGAGCAGTAAGCCGGAAGTACAGCAGAGCTGCGGCAGTGCGCCATCTGGCAGTTCTGGCAGTGGTTCCGGCGGAGGTGGAGGTGGTGGCGGCGGAGGGGGCTGTAGTTCCAATTGGAATTGCACTGGATGGAGTGTATGTAATTCTTCATCAAAGCAGCAGCGTACTTGTGTTGATTTAAAGAAATGTAAACAGAACGTCACTGAAGTGCAGGATTGTACTTTTTGTGCCGAATCATGGGTGTGCTCGCAGTGGTCAGAATGCAAATGGAATATTCATGAGAGAACTTGCACCGATGAACACAGTTGCGGCACGATTAAATTAAAGCCGATATTACAAAAATCTTGTGAGCCGGTGGCTGCTCCGGTGCAAGAACCACCAGCATATGTTTCACCACCTCAGCAAGGAATTATAGCTAAGCTGAAGCAAGCTGTTGTGGGAGAAACCGGATCTTTTTGGGGTAATTATAAAAATTATATTATCAGTTTGAGTGCAGTGTTGTTGTTGGCGGTGATAGTACTAACTGTTTGGTTTTTACGCAAGCCGAAAAAAGTTTACAATTTAAATGAGTTAAAAGAGTGGGTGAAAGAAGAAAAAAAGATGGGAACTTCTGATGTGGATATTAAGACAATATTGATCCAAAATACTGGCTGGAAAGAGCAGGAGATAAAGCAGGTATTTAGTGGGTAGGTTGGCACAGTAAAGTATATAAAGGCGGGAAAGTTTCTTCTGGATTAAATAGGTGTACTAGATGGTTAAATCAAGAAAAGAGGGAAAGAGTAAAGGTGGTTTTAGTTCTTATTCTGCTAATAGTGATTTATGGTTTATTCTTCCGGCAGTAATATTCATCCTGGGCGGGTTGTTCTTTTTGTCTGATTTAAACGAAAGGAAAGGTGTGGTCACAGGAATGGTGGTAGGAGCCGTATACGGCGGTTCAATGCCGGAAGGATATTATTGGGATTCTGCAACTCCGCCAACTTATAATACTGGTGAGTGTGATGCCACTT
>CAZIUU010000001.1:10122-12195 GCA_964542815.1 uncultured Methanosarcinales archaeon
GATAGGTTCTACGCTTATTTGTCTCTCTCCCAATTCGGTTAATGATAAAACTCAATTATGCTTAACTGGTTCTGATGGCAAAGTTGGCATTATGGGATGTGGCACTCCCAGTAATTCTGTAAGTGATGGTGTAATCTATAATAAGTTTGTATGTAACAATAATAAATGGGAAGTTTGTCAGCAAAAAGGACTAAATTCCGACTCTAAATTCTATTGCGACGGCTCTAAGTGGCAAGTTTGCAATGTTACCGGAAAAACAATCCAAGATGGAACAAATAACTACGTCTGCAATAACAAAATGTGGGTTAAATGCATCAATAAATTCTGCATAGTTAATCCTTCCGTTCCCAGTGGGTGGGCTTCAGTGGATGAAGCAACTCCGTTCGTGATGAGCCATATTTCTATGGGAGGAGATAAAGTAGAAACATCTTCAGATTTAAATAATAATCAGCAGTTTTATAACGTCCTCGCTCCATTAAAGAAGGAAGTATATTTCAAATACAAATCTAAAAATTACAAAGTGGCTTTAGTTGCCCCTAATTATTATGAAGGCACGGCAAAAATAGAATTGAACTCAATCGATAATGTGCTGAAAGGGAGTGCCGACCTTAAAGCGACTAATGAAAGTTTTCCTTACTTTGCTCCAGTTCAAATAGCAGCTAATCTGGAAGGAGATGATGCTCCCGAAGTGTACGTCAATGTATATGGAACCGTAGCAGCAGGCGATTCTGCCAATATTCTGGTAGTAGTTTCTCCCCGATTGAACTTAGATGAATTCAGTGATAGAAAAGTTTTCCTTTCTTCAGGAAATCCACAGGAGTTTACTTTTGATGGAAAGCACACTTTATCGCTGATGGAAACTTTAGGTAATTACATTTTATTTATCGATGGGAAAGAATACACTTCTACTCAAGGAACACATTATTTTGAAGGCAAGGAGAAAAGCGAGAATATAATCTATGAGATTTACCCTAAAAGCAAGTTTACAGTAGTTAAACTGACTAAATCTACTGGAGGGATAAACAAAACTTACGAAGAATCATTCTCTTTGAACAAAAACATTAATGCCGGCGGGAAAATCATCAAAATCTGTGCCGATGACACTAAATCATTAAAACAGTCGCTGGAAGTGTGCGATAAAGATGAAGTTAAGCAATTTAGCTTGCAAAATAAAGGATTGAATGTAGTCGGAAACACTTTATACTGGTATCTTCAGCCGGTTGCAGATGAACCCAAAGAGGGAAAAGCATTTTATCTGGCTTCTTTGCCTTTAGGGGCTTCATCAATAAATGAAACTGCCAATACTTTCTCCAATAATTTAGTTCAGGGAAAGAGATTATCCCTAGACGTCGATAAAAGCTATTACTTATTGTCGCATGCAGTTACTGCCTACCTGGATTTTCCGTCGCTGATTCTTACTAGTGTCTCCAACAAAGATCTTCCCCAGTATAAAGCAGAAGGTGATCAGGAAAAGATAGTATTTAATCTTCCGCTAAAACGGCAGGTTAATGTAAAACTGAACTTTGAACCAGCACTTAATTTTGAATTGTCCTCTAAGACGGTTACTGATAATCCAGTGAATCTAATCGATACTTTGCAGACTAGCTTAAGTACTTATGGTTCAGTCCAACTGACCTCTCCAGCAGGGGTCGGGAGTGTGGCAGTGGATGCAACTGATATTGCGACTTTGAAAGATAAGATGAAAATAGCTTACGGGGGCAGTAAAACAGAGCTTATGTTCCAACAGCCTACCGTCTTAGGAAGCGGTGCTGAGAAAGCGTTATTTTATTATAACTCATTCACCAGTGCGGGGTTAAATACTTTCATTAAGTATGCGGACATTAATTTATATTACAATTTAACTGTTTCTTCAGCAATCCACACGTTTGATGACGAGAAATTTATCCTTCCTTTAGTTAAAGGCCGCAAGATCGCGTTCGGGCTGGAAGGAAATTATTATCTGTTGAGCTATAGCGAACCGTGGACAAAAGATTCTGCCAGCGGGTTCTCAGCAACTAAAATGACTCTTACTTCTTTAGATGGGACTACTAAGTATAATGCACAAGCTACGGA
>CAZIUU010000001.1:12205-70149 GCA_964542815.1 uncultured Methanosarcinales archaeon
GTCGGACAAAGAAAGATAAATGTGGAGATTGATACCAATAAGAATCAAATTACATTTAAAGGAGTGACGGCGGTGGAAGCGGCTAAGATGGAATTCAATCCGGAAAAAGATTATTTAGTGGAGCTTCCTGCCAGCAGCCTTCCCGCTGAGAAAAACGTGGTTGAAATCATTGGTGTAGGGAAATTCTACAATTGCGATACCCCTGCCACTAAAAAGTTTGAAAAATATTTCTTATTGTGCGAAGAAGGAAAAGAAGGAACGATTATTGTAAAATTAAATGAACCGATACTCTTGCCGGAGAAAGATCCTAAAGTGGTGTTATGGTATAAAGGGAAGAGCGGAAATAAGAAAACTATCACGTTCCAGCATTTGATAAGCCCCAGCTCGTCAGGAGAATCTTCTTTTGAATGGGATGCTTTAACTGAGCTGCTTAAACAGGAGAAAAATCCAATATTCGCAGTAGATGGAGAGCTGCTGGAATTAGCCGGCGATGATGCTTTAGAAACATTTAATTTGCGTTCAGTTCCAGATGGGGAGAATTATCTAATCCAGATGCATTCTTTTGAGGAGGGATATAGCAATGGAACTATTGCAGTTGATGATAAGCTGTTGTTCTTACAGCAGAACTTAAAAGATTTCCTGATTGATTTAAAGATAACTGTTCTTCCTTATAAATTATTAACCGACAAAGAAGTAAATTTAACTTCAGATGTAGGATTTATGTTTGTTCCTTCAGTGGGATCATCTTCATTTAATATAATCGCAACTGCAGATGAAACTATCAATCCGGCCAGCAATAAGAAATTAAATTGGTATGATTTTGAAGTTCACGGCAGTGCGCAGAAAGAGCTGGATGGAGGGACATTATTGTTTAAAGGAATCATTCCGGCAGGCAAAAGCAGAAATATCCTCCTTTCTAATGGCGAGCAGATAACGGTTACAGTGCTCAGCGAAGAAGATGAAGAAGGAAATAAAATATTTACTCCTGTGGTGAAAAAATAAACATGAAAACGACGCCTTCATCGGTTAAACCGAAATCTTCACCAAGTAAAGCTAATTATACTCCCATAATCGTAGGGGTTATATTATTGGTTGTGTTGGTAGGCATAAGCGTTTATTTTGGTTTCTCCTCTTATGGCAAAGCTATCGCTCCTTCACCATCTATTAATTTGGATGTTATGGGAACAGACAGTTTTCCGGTAGAAACTGCACCTACATTTAAAATAGAGTTTACTCCCACAGGTGAGCAAAAAATTCGGATGTTTACAGTGGATCAGATAATGTTATCTTCAGGATTGCTGCATTATTCTATAAAATCGGGCAACACGGAAAAAGCAGCAGGGCTGCTGGGGACAGCCATGGCTGAATCCGGCAATATTTACTTAAATGAAGATGCAGCTGCTGATTTGAGCTTAGAGTTAGCCGGGGGAATGTTATATGTTACTAATCTCAATTTCATTGAGCCGGATTATTCCAATATTGCTGTATGGGAACAAAAAGCTGGAGGAAATTTGGGGCCGGTTTATGAAGATGTATTTTTGGCGGATAAAAATAAATCAAAAGTGTTATACTTTGCAGCTACTAGTTCAAATGCACCAGAAGTTAGTGCAGAATGGGGTGATGAGACTGCTCTCTCCGAAGAAGAATTCACCTTATTCAATAATTTAACTAACGATACCACTACAGTAATGAAGTTTAACTGGACTCCGCAGGAAGAGAAGCCTTATTCTTTGACAGTCACTGCTATCGTAGGAGATAAAGAAACAACCCAAGAATACTGGTTTGGAGTCAATGGGGTTTTGGTTAAGCTGAATAATAGCGCCTATCCTTCTTTTATCATGAAAAAAGCGGGAAATAATCAGTATGACCTAATGTATGACTTCAAATCAACCACACAATTACAGCCTTTTTCATTGCCCTGCGGGCAGATAAATCTGAAAAATAATAATCTGGCCAAGAACATCAGAAGGGTTTACACTTTTAATAAAGTATCTCAACAGTGGATGGAGAATGTGCCTTCTGAGTTCAGTTTAATGTCTCAAAAGAGAGGCTACCTGGTGGAATTGAAAAATAATTCCCAACTGTCATTTAAAGTTAGTTGTGATATGACCGGAACTGATATCGAAGAATGGCTATCTTTGCCTAGTTTAAATTCCGGATGGAATATGTTGGGCATTGGGGGATATAAAACCCTTAGCATAGATGCGCTGAAAGAGAAACTTGCCATTCAAGGGTTCACTTTATCGGAAATATATGAAGTTAGCACTATTAATCCAGGTATCACCGGTGTTACGGAATTATCTCCTGGGAAAGTGTACTGGTTAAACTTGAAGGAGCCATAAGCAAGATGAGATTTTTAAGGTTAGTTCTGGTGGTTATGGGAATATTAGCTCTTATTGTATCTGCTGCGCCACCTTCTTTTGACAATCATCAATTTTATGGAACAGTAACTTGGGATATTGCTGCTGCTGCGCCTGCTAAAGTGTCAGCAGTTTCTGGGTTGAGCTCTGCTGAATCAGCTATTGAAAATTCAAGTTGTAATACTGAATCATGTATCGGAACTTACGGAACAGATACAGATAATATCTTAAGAATTTCCGGGGGGAAAGATGGTGATGTGATTATTTTTTCAATCGAAAAGGTTAATGTTATAAATTCCACTTACCAATCCGGAAGCGTTACTGAACTTAATTTTAATCTTGTTACGGCTAAGCCCGCTCCCAAAGTTGAGGAGACCCCTAAAATTAATGATACTGAAAATGTAACCGTAACTGCGGTTAATGCAACCAATGTTTCGGTTCAAAATGATACTGCTTCTCTGATTCTTGGAGATTGCACCCAGCAATGGAGTTGCTCTCCGTGGAGTACGTGTTCAAATAATGTGCAGACGAGAAGTTGTACTAGGGCGGATGATTGTGATGTTCAGCTGGAACAAGGGTCAGTTGCTTCGATAATTGAAGTTCCTAAGCTTCCTGAATCACAGGGATGTATTTCTCCTGTAGCGAGTAAGCCTGCTCCTGTGCCGCCTAAGCCTGCTCCTAAAGCAACTCAGCCGGCGGAGAATTGTTCGGACAAGATTAAGAATCAAGATGAAACCGACGTAGATTGCGGCGGAAAGTGCAAGGCTTGCGCTAAAGCTGACTCTGCAGTGAGGTGGTATTATGTTGGCGGAGGAGTTGTGGTAGCGATTATTATAGTGTTGTTGTTGTTCTTACGCCGCGGGCCGAAGCTTGATGAGAATACTTTAGGAAGACTACGTTCAGCTTATTCTGGTGGAGAGAATCGCGGGATGAGTGATGAGCAAATAACCGAGAAGCTTATTGAAAGCGGCTGGGATGAGAAGAGCTTGAAAGCGTTTCTGAGACGGAAATGATTTTTTGGGCTTAGTGGTTCATCTTGTGATTAGAGTTCATCGTAACATTTTTCGTTCTGTGGGTAGAACGAATAGCAATAGTTAAATATATAAACAAATATGCTTTTTTAGTGATGTATGAGAGATGAGATTGAGCGATGGCTTCTGCAGAGTGAGGAAGAGTTAAGCACGGCTGAAGCTAGCTTAAATTCGGGGAAGTGGTTTGCAGTGGCATTCTGGTGCCAGCAGGCGGTGGAGAAAGCATTAAAAGCATTGTTTTTGTTTAAGAAGAAAGAATCTTCGGGAACGACACATTCATTGACTTATCTCGGTCGCGAATTGGGTATTCCTACTGAGTTTTGGGATGGATTAAGAGATCTCACTAAAGAGTATTACTTATCGCGTTATCCTGATGCTAGTGAGGACGTTCCTTTTAAGATGTATAATTCTGAGGATGCCTCTAGATATCTTAAATTTAGTCGATTATTAATAAAATGGGTAAAGTTACAACTAAAAAAATAATTAGTGAACTGAAAAGTTTCAAGAAGAAATGGAAAGTTTCTCAGATGATATTATTTGGTTCTCGGGCACGGGGAGAGGAAAGGTTGGATAGTGATGTTGACGTGATACTGGTCTCAGGAAAGTTTTCGGGAATTCCTTTTCGCCAGCGTCCCGATAAATTTTTGGACGCGTGGAAGTTGCCGGTAGATTTTGAAGTATTGTGCTACACGCCTGAGGAGATTGAGCGGAAGAAAGCTGAATTGGGGCTGGTTAGGCAGGCGTTTAAGGAAGGGTTAAATATATAAACTCTGATTATTTACTAAGCTTATTCAACTAATAAAAAGGTGATAATGATGGTTAAAACTAAATCTAAAGGTCTTTCTAATAGAAATAAAGTTCTGCTGGGTGCAGGGTTCGGGGTTATTGTTATCCTGATTGTGCTGGCAGTGTTTCTGGTTCCGATGGCAGAGAAGAAGGCAGTGGCGGGGAAGGCGGTTCTATCTCCTGCCCAATTTGAAGATTATTGTCAGCAGAAAACACCAGCAGGAGCTTTTCATGGAGTTGAAACTGCTTATTTAGATGCTAACGGAAAGGTTACTGGAAAAGATGCAGTTAATGGCTGTTGTTTCACAAAAAAGGACAGTTGTTATTCACCTTCTAAAGAGATTTGTTTCGACACCGGTAAAGTTCATGATGATTATGCTGGTTACTTCTGTAAAAAAAATGATTGGTATGTTTGTGAAGAATCTGGAAAAGGCAAGGTACAACAAGGAGTAATTTATAAAGATGGTACTTATTATAAAGATGATGGTACCAAAGTAATTGCCCTAAAAGATGGAGAGATGGGATATCTATGCAATGGCAAAATGTGGGTTGGCTGCGGGGAAGAAAATAAAGGCAAATATTATCTGTTTGGGAATTCAATCTCTTTCTGTGACGGTACGGATTGGAATACCAAAACTCTAACTCCAAAACAAGGGTCAACTAAGTTAGTTACTTCTTCGATGCGTGAGGCCACTATCATTCCCGTTGTGAATATACCCTTATGGCCAATTACCGAACCATGGTATAAAGCAGATTATCGTGTTGGCTGGTGTAAACCTGCTGAATCATGTATTACCAAAGGAGGGGATTGTTATAATTATGATGACATCGTGAATAAAAATTCTCTGTGTCAAGTTGGCGACTGGAGAAAATGTAATAATAATGCAAAAGGATTAACTTCTTTCAGCGGAAAGAATATTTGTGATGGTGCACAATGGTTAACTTGTACTTCTGCATTAGATACTACTGATGCTGAAGTTAGTGGTTATCAGTGCAAAGATGGATATTGGGTGGATAAACAAAAATGTTCTAACATCCCTGCGGGCAAGAAATGTGTAGTTAGTGACGTGGTAAGAAAAACAGACAATAATAAAATGGAGTATGAGATTGTTAAGTCGGCTTCTAACCCTTCCGGTCCCGCTCCGAGTGATAGCTATGTTGGTGGAATTAGTGTCCAAGATCCAAGTTCTTGTGTCTACTATGAGAAAGGCGTAGCAAAAACTAAGAAATACGATACATTTGAGATTGATGCTGGTCTTTTCGCTGATAAAAATTATTTATGCGGTGATAATAATGATTGGTTATTATGTGATAAAGACTCTGCTAACATCGTCAGCGATGGCGGGAAATATATTTGTGGTAAAAACGGGAATATTTGGAAGTGGTTAACAATTAGTAGCATGAGTAGCAGTAATACTAAAGGATGTAGCGATTGTACCGGTAATAATAAATGTGTGGTTAGTGATATGAAGAGCATTATTGATGGTAAATGGACAGTAGGAGTCGGAAGTGATTTGAGTAATTTTGCATACAGTTCTGGTCGTGTTGGATGTGTTTCTGAAGCTGATTCCTGTGTGAATGTAGCTGGTACTGAACAGCACAAAGATAAGGTGGTTAGTGACACAAAATTATGCGGCATTAACAATGATTGGTTCCAATGTACTTCCACTGGTGTAGGACAGCTTAGAAATTATAACAGCTTCCTCTGCGCCAAAGATGTAAAATGGAAGAAATGTTCTACCCCGGGAGATGTTGTTGATCAATTCCTGTGCAATAATGATAACCAGTGGGAGAAATGCGATTATATTGGTGAGGTTTGTACATTTGGTTATTGCGAAACTGTTACGGCTAATGGCGTGAAGTACGAGTGTAAGGGTAGCATGTGGACTCCGAAAACAGAAGCTGTGCCTCAAACCACCACCGAAACCGACTGCACCAACCAAATAGATGATGACCAGGACGGAGTTTATGATTGTGCAGATGCAGATTGCAAAGGAATAGATATCTCTGGTAAACAATGTGTGACTAGTACAATTGCAGTGTTGAAAGATTCTAAAGGGGGGTATGATATGGATTTGACTTCGCTAACTCCCGCAAATATGCAGAAGAGAAGTGGGTTGTGTGATACTAATATAGATTGCATAAGCACAGATAAAACCTGCACTAAAAATGGAGATATATTTGCTAGTATTAATCTATGTAAAAGTAATATTTTTTATAAATGTGTAACTACTGGAAAAGATGCAGTTATGAATGGATGGAAGTGCGACGGCAGTAAGTGGATTTTAGATTGGGCTCCTCCTTTATCTGATGATATCGAAATTTGCACCAATAAAATAGATGATGACAGTGACGGCGCTATTGATGCCAAAGACAAAGATTGCTTGGGAACGAGTTGCACTCCTATAACAAATAGTGGCAGTGCAGTAAATCCGCTTTTCATTTGGAGTTATAACCTGCCTTCTGAGCAAGCCCTGAAAGATGCTGGAACTTTACCCGCCAGAGCAGGCTGCTGTGGAAAAGATCAGTGCGTTACCTCTGCGGGCTTATGTAAAAATGTGAAAGATTTAGTAAGTGCAGACGCTTACCTTTGCATTGAAAGTAATACTTGGGCCAGATGCGGCGGAACTGGATATCTGAATGGTAAACACGAGTTGGGTGGAGATTACACCTGCGACGGCACCAAATGGGTAGCGAAAACTGCTCCGCCAGCAACAGAAACCAACTGCGCTGATGGAATAACCAATGATGCTGATGCTTTGATTGATTGTGCAGATTCAGATTGTGCCAACGATGTTGCTTGTAAAACACCAACCGTTACGCTGGGAGATGTGAATGGGAATGGTTGTCTGACCGAGGCAGAGTTTAATGACTTCAGTTATGATTGGATTAATAATGTTGGTAGCATCCAAATAACAGTTACTGATGCTACTTTCAATGATTATCAATATAATTATATAAATAATATTGAAGCGATTCAATGTAAATAGGGGGAAATAAAAATGAAAAAAATAATTATTTGTACTTTAGTCTTTTTGTTATTGGTTTCTACCTTTGCTTTGGCTTTTGAGGCTACGCGAACTATTAATGGAAATACAATTTCAATACAAGTAAATCCACAATGGACTGCGGTGACAACTCCCTCTTATGTAATTAAAGAAACAGTAGTTGGTGCTACTATCACTGTTATTCCAGATAATGCTGATTGCGGATTGTCTGGTCAAGTCCTGACTTGCAATTATAAAAAGAAGGATTCTGTTACTTTAGTTTACACTACTACTGGCTCTGGTTCGGTAAGTGGAACTATTACTGGAAAAAATAATCCTGCTACTCCCAGTAGTACGATTCCTATAGCTGGTGATACTGCTATCCCTAAAGCTCCGTCATGCACCCCTAAAACCGCTACCTGTGCAGCAACAGGAATAGCTTGTCCTGGGAATACAGTGATTAATAAAATAGATTGCCCAAGTGGACAGACGTGTAAAGACGACGAAACACAAGTCGGTGACCAAAGTGCGTGTGTTGCTGCCTGCACTCCTAAAACCTGTGCATCCCAAAAGTTCAATTGTGGCACAATAAATGATGGATGTGGTAACACTCTTACTTGTGGAACTTGTACTGCAGCAGGATACATTTGTACCAACAATTTATGTACTGAATCTTCACCAGCTAAATTAAGTGTAGTAAAAGCTGTTGACACACCTGTTTCCAAAGAAATAACTGCTGGTTCAAATGCAGACTTACTCAAAGTAAGTGTTACCAGTACGAGCGGAACTTCTACCATTAATGAGATAACTTTAGTTTATGATGGTGCAGTTAATAATATTGCTAATGCAGTAGTTTATGACGGGACGAATATTTTAGGAAGTGTACCTGCTTGGAAGGTTAATCCTCAAATGACAATTAAATTAAATGTTCCATTATCTTTAGCCGTTGGACAAACCAAAACTTTGTTAGTGAAAGCAGACATTCCTGTTGATGCTAATGATCAAGATTTTGTATCTTTAGGACTAAAAATTGGAACTGGTGGAGTAATCTACGGCAATGAAATGACAATTATCAATGTGGAAGAGGCTCCATTACCACCTGCTAAAGAAACCATTTGTGATGATGGTAAAGATAATGATTTAGATGGCAATTTTGATTGTACGGATCATGATTGTGATGGTCTATTATGTGGAGATCATGCATTTTGCCAAAGTAACTTACAATGTGGATGTGGTGAAGGGTATAGTTTGAAACCCGGTGAGACAAGTTGTACTCTAACTTCTGCTACCACCAAAACCATCGGTCAAGTTATCGATGAACAATTAACCGAATCAGAAAGAACTGCTACAACTCCAACTTTGGGTTTACTGTCTCATATTGCACAAATTCTCAAAGGATGGTTCGGAGGATAATTATTTAACTGAGAAAAACGAACATGAAATCCAAACATAAACGATTACCACCCCATTCATGGGAAGCGCATCCTAAAGCTAGTAAGAAAGATGCGCATAAAGAATTAACGATAGTTGTAGTAACGATTGGTGCGATAGTCGTACTAGCTCTACTTCTCTTCTTAGGACAAAAACAGTTTGCCGGAAAAGCGTTCTTTTCTCCAGCACAAGTGAATAGCATCGGAATTAGTCAGCCAGCACCAATTGCTGAGGGTGAAGGTTTCTTTTTGACCGTAGAAACAAACATTGGTGATAAAGACACCGTAGGAATAATGTTTGAATTGGATTTTCCGGATGGATTAGAATGTACTAAAGTAGAGAGTATGTTGGGGTGGGAAAGCAATGCTGAATTCTCTGCCAATGATGAAATCATCAGCACTTCTTTATGTGACAATTTTAATAAAGAAGTTGTGTTTAAGCGGGCAACTACAAATTATCTGCGCTCGAGAGGCGGAACTTTTCCGATAGCCAAGATTTATTTCAAAGGAGTCCCCCGGGGGAATTATAGTTTAAAATTTGATGTAGTGAATGCTCTTAATCTGGCCGACAATACTCCTATCATTCTAACCATTAGTGATCCCACAATTGAAGTAATCGCTCCGACAGCTGAGCCGGAGTGCGGGAACGGAGTGCTGGATGCCGATGAAACTTGTGACGACAGTAATATTATTGGTGGAGACGGTTGTTCAGCTGCTTGTGATGTGGAGAGTGGATGGAGTTGTCCCGAAGTAAATAAGTGTTTGCTCTTGTGTAAGGATGGAGATAATTTTTTTAACATTAAATGTCTTTGTGAGTCTCCATTAATTAAAGATACCACTTCCGGTTTGTGTCTAGCTGCTTCTCCAGTGGTTGAACCTGAATGTAATAATCAAATCCTCGACGTCGGTGAAAGTTGTGATGCCGGACTCTTCCGAAATTCATGTGAATCGTATGGCTTTAGAAGCGGAACACCCACCTGTGATGGGTGCCAAGCAAGTTATCGCACTTGTGTAAAAGACCAGGAAGGAGAAGCATGTAATACTATCAGCAGCTTAGCAGGAATAGATTCCACCTGTGCAGCTGAATTGAAATGTGAAGAAAATGAAGAAGGAACTAAAGTGTGTGTAAAGGTCATTCAACCTCAAGATACTCCCGTAGATAATACCACTCAAGATACAACCTTAGACAAACCCATTGACATCAAATTAACTTCCACTGGGAGTTCTGGTGTTGCTATCAACAGCGTGGACCAAAGCAAAGGGTATGATATTACTGTAACTTTAACTCCAACTACTGACTTGCCCGCAGGCTATTTAATGTTAGTGGCAGTTAATTATGGGACTAAGCAGACCACTACTAAACTTACTGACCAAAGCAATCCAGCCTTAGCTAAAGATTCTTCCAAGACTTTCACCATTCAGCATACTGCAGATGGCTCTGCCGCTAATTTAACGGTTTCAGCGATGGTATGGAATGGATACCTAACCGATGGCTTTGATTGGAAAGAATTAGTGCCAGCCAAGGAGAAGACTTATGCAATCAAGTAAACTTATTTTTTGGTTAGTATTAATTTCTTTACCATTAGCTTTAGCCACTACTGTTGTTACTGATAAAACTACTTATGCTTCCGGGGAAACAGTTAAAATTTCCGGAACGTGTGATGGTGCAAGTAAATCAGTAGCGTTACAGGCCGGTATCGGAATGAATTCGGTGTGGTTCAAGCAGACTACCGCAGACAGCAATAAAGCTTTCTCCATTGATTTTACTCCCACGCAAGCTGGGAAGTTTACTATGTTAGCGGCATGCAACGGAGAAACTGCTAAATCAGTTAATTTTGATGTGGGCATAACCACTACTGCAGATGATACTTCCTCTTCTTCCAGCAGCTCCTCTTCCAGCAGTTCTTCTGGAGGTGGCGGTGGAGGCGGCGGCTCATCCTGCCAAGCTAAATTTGAATGCTCAGCATGGAGTTATTGTAACGCTTCATTAAAACAAACTCAGACTTGTTCGGATATTAAAGGATGTAAACCAAATTACGTCACTGCTAGAAATTGCACCAAATGTGATGAATCATGGGTATGTTCTAAATGGTCCAGCTGTGATGGAACTCAAACTAGGACTTGTGCTGATGAACATAAATGTGGAACGTATGCATTGAAGCCAGATTTAGAACGAAGTTGTGATGTTACTTATACTGCTCCACCAGTGCAGACTTATACCCCTCCCCCAACTAAGCAAACTTCTGTAGAAAAGCCCAAGCTAATCCCAACGCTTAGTTTCTGGGGTAAATATCAATATTACATTATCGGCGGAGGAATTTTCCTGCTGTTGGCAATCGCTGCAGTAATCTTTTTAGTACTTCGTAAAAAAAGTGGAGTAGAAAATATCGGTGAATTAAAAGAATGGGTATCTCAGGAGAAAGCTGCAGGAATTCCCACCGATAAAATTAAAGAAATGCTGGCAGGACAAGGGTGGGAGAGTAAAGATATAAGTAAAGCTTTAAGTTAATTTTTTTTATTTCTTCATCACTTTAGACGCAATCAATTCTTTCTTTCCGTTATATTCTTCCACAATTCCAGTTATTTCTACGGAATCACCTTTCTGCAAGAACTGCTGTTCTGAATCGAATACTATTACAGTATTTTTCTCCATCTTGCACCCTTCTACCTCTAAGAATATGGCTTTGTCCTGAGTAGTTACTTTAGTCACCTCTCCCGTAAGCTTTATCAGCTCAGAGTGTTCAACCTCATCAAGATCAGCAACAGCTTTGAAATCAAGCTGGTCCACATAAAACAGCAGGATAATTAATCCTACCACGATTAGTACTAAAGATACTTTGTAGATAGTTTTTTCTTCCATAATCTATTTTTTTCGCCCTACTTTAAAATAGTTCCTAAAGTATTATATAGTATGCCACTTCTAGAGCATATATGTCTCAAGAACGCATCTCGGAACTGAAAGGATTGCTGTTTAACCTAGAGCAGAGAATGCGCCCGTTGGAATGGGACTCCAGCAGGCATCAGATAAATGACTTCAAGAAAATACAATTAGGCAAGCTTAAAGAGGAGTTTTCTACCCTGCAAAATGAGCTGCAGCAACTGGAACCACAGTAAAATTATAGTCTCTAAATTCTCAACATCTTAACGAAAAGCTTAAATACAAGTAATTACTTATATCCAAGTAAACTAGTTTAACCATGTCCCGCATAACTTTATCCATACCTGATGAACTTAAATATAGGTTAGACCAACAGCCAGAGATAAACTGGACTGAGATATTCAGAACTGCACTTCAAGATAAAATAAAGCAGCTTAAACAATTAGAAAAATTAACTGCGGGAGGGAAGACCTAATGGCATCAATAACTCTAGCTGTAGATGATACACTTAAAGCGGACATGGAACATTTTTCGTGGGTGAATTGGTCTGAAGTAGCCCGTGAAGAGGTTACTAAGAGACTGGAGCACAGCGAATCTTTAGAAAAGTTTCTTAAAATAATCTCCAAGTCTAAATTAACTGACCGAGACGCAGAGTTATTGTCAGCTAAAGTAAAAGAATCCATGCATCGCAGGCTTAAAGAAGATGGGCTTATCTGATGGAAGTTAATCTTGACACCAACATCTTTTTTCGAGCATTAATTTCACATGGCATAGTAGTTCTGCTGTTGTTTGAGGTTAAATTAAAAGTTAATGCTCCGGAGAGAATGAGAGAAGAGTTCTATGTACATAAAGAAGAGATTATGAAAAAGTCGCAATTGTCTGAAGAGGATTTCAATGCCGCTGCAGCATTGTTGTTTGAGAAATTAAATTTTATCCCTTTAGAGAAATATCAGCAATTTCTTCCTGAAGCTAAGAAGTTGCTGGGGGAACATACCAAAGATGCAGAATTTGTAGCTCTCTGTCTGATGAATGGTGCCAAACTATGGACTCACGAGAAACGCTGTTTGACCTTGGGTTTGGAATATCTACCCGAGAGATTGCACATGAGCTGTATAGCAATTCCGAATGATTTCCACTGTAACTTTTATAAATAACCCCTCTACTTAAAGTAAAAGCTGAGGTATAGATAATCGCGTTAATATTATTGCACTAGCACGCAATTATCTAATAGTAAATTGCATGGCATAATGTTCCATTATCTTTGCAATTTACTATACCAATAAGGGTGAGCTAAAAAGCTCTTTAGCCTCGGAATCTAGTATTGGAGGAATAAATATGGCAGAATTTAAACTGGTTATCGGAACCAAAGACGGAAAAAGTTATCAGAAAGAAGTTAAAGATGCGCAGGCAGATGCGTTGCACAACCTGAAGATTGGAGATAAGATTTCTGGAGATGCGTTAGGCTTTCCAGGATATGAATTCTTAATTACTGGTGGAAGCGATAAATGCGGCTTTCCCATGCGCAAAGGAGTTCAATTTGCTAGAAAAAAGATTCTTACTTTGAAAGGAGTAGGCTTTGCGGGCAAGAATCGCACCGGTACTAAACAAGTTGGACTGTTAAAGAAAAGGACCGTATGTGGAGACCGAATCAGCAAAATTATGGTACAAGTTAATCTTAAAGTTATCAAAGAAGGTTCAGAGAAGTTTGGCGGAGACGCTCCCGTAGAAGGGGATAAGAAAGAGAAGAAAGAAGAGTAAAATAAGTTTCATCCTGAAAAACGAGGTTGCCATCAATTGCGAGCGGCATGATTAGAGTTTCCGACAATTGTGGAAGGGGGCTGTCCCTCGGGGAAGGTGCCACAATATGATGGCTGAAGCGAAGAGCGAACCGATGGCAACCTAAGCAGGGCGAAAGTTTTCAGGATGAAACCGGTAAGAACTAAAGATTTATTAACTTCTTTATTTTTCTATTTAATTCGGGTGATAAGATGAGCTTTCAAGACACTTTAAATGATTTCAGCCAGAAAATTGGTGATTTCTTCTCATTCATAGGAGATAAGCTCAGGAATTTTAAGAGTCTAAGTATGGTAGAACAGGTTTCGTTTGGATGCATAGGAGTAGGTATACTCTTGATTTTAATCTCAGTAGTACTATTCTTATTCTGATTTCTTGTTTGATAAAGCTTATAAAATGCTGGCTTTGAACTGAAGTGATGGTAACTACTGGGGTAACTTTTGGAATCACAAATGGTTCCCCCACAAATCGTGCTAAAGTAATAGAAGATGTAGTTTTAGGACTTATGACCGAAGTTGGCAGTTCGGAAATGAAAGTTAGCGATGAATGGCTGTTTAATGCTGCTGCTTATCATTTCCATAAACAAACTCAGGAATCCCTCCCGGCTAATGAATATGAACGTGTGCTGGATCAGATGAGAATCAGGGGACAGGTAGGGTATCACATGAGAAGTGAGAAAGGTGAAGCCAGATTTCATTATTTTCCTGCAGAAATTATTACTTAATTTTCTCAATAACTTTCTCCAGTGGAAATAACACTTCCATCGGAAATGAAGGTTACTTTCCTCACTTCAACACCTTCCTTTCCCCAGAATACAGTCCCATTCGAGTCATCTGGTCATATTGATTCTTAGTAAGGGTCAAAAAGGTTAATTCGAAGCCTTTCTCTTTGAGTTGCTGGCAAACTTCAGTTATCTTACCCGAATCGATGCCTTCGCCGATGAGCATGACGCTGGCTTTCTCCTTCTTCTGAGTACCATAGGTTACGATACTTTGAATGCTAGAAATACTTCCCACCAAGTTGACAAACTCCCCCAACCCATCGAATTCTTCATGGAACAGTTCTTTAAGGAAAGTTACTTTTTCGTTGTCTTCCGGGAAGTAAACTTTAGAGTTTTTCCATTCCCGTTTTTTTATCAATCCAGAACTTACTAATTCTTGAAGGATACGAAATGTAGAAGTTAGGGAAACGTTACTTTTGGCAGCTACTTCGTTAAGGCATAACTCTTCCTTAGAATTGAATAATATTCTTAGAACTGCCGCTTTTTTAGAATCTACTAATTTTCCTAACACCTCCCCCCGGTCCATGGAATTGGTAAAAGCAAGGGGGTTTATATGGTTTTCTGTTTTGGAATTAGTTTTAGTTGAGGGAATTTGGTTTCTAAAAATGGAAGCCACCTCCAAAGAAGGGCGCCTGTTTTCGGAAGTGGGAAGTTGAGCTTATATTTGGAAAAAGAGTTTAATCTTATGAGTGAAGCTATAGTCGTCTGGGTCGCTCACTCGGTGGACTTATTGCTTCGTTACTCGCAGTAAAATAGTAATAGTAATCGATTAAGTCCAACCTAACTAATCATGCAAGCAAAGGTAACTCCTTCGTTTGCCTCTTGACCCTAACGACGACTATGGCCCTGCCACTAAACGCAAACTAAGTTCGACCTACGTCTCTCAAGTTTGCTATCGCAAACTATAAATACTACAAGATAATTCTTCTGCTTAAAATGGGTGATATTTTAGAGCTGATAACGACGAGAAGGAATATTAAGCATTTCTTGCCTAAATTCGTCTCTTGGGAGAACACAGCCAAGATTATCGACGCTGGACGTCATGCGCCAAGCTGTGGGAATGTTCAGAATTGGAAGTTTATTGTCATATTTGATCCCTCACAAAAACAGCAGGTAGCCGAAGCTTGTTTTGAGCAGTATGAGATAGCTCAAGCCGGAGTGCTTATTGTCGTATGCGCCGAGCCGGATAAAGCCGAACGATATTACGGTTTGAGAGGAGAAAGATTATACAGTGTACAGAATTGTGCGGCAGCGATACAAAATATGCTATTAGAAGCTCATTCTTTAGGCTTAGGAACGAGATGGGTGGGTGCATTTGATGAGGATGCAATTAAGTCGCAATTAGCAATTCCGGAAGAGATTCGCCCCCAAGCTATTATTGCAGTAGGTTATGCACGTGAAATACCTCCCAAGCCGCCTAAATACCCGCTGGAAGTTATTACTTATTTTCATAGATGGAGAAGCCGTCTTAGAGATCCAGCTAAATATATGAATGATATAGCAACGATATTGGCGCGAAAAGCAAATGCTGCAAAAGAAACTATGGGCGACATATTTAAGCCAGCAGCTAATCTTATAGTCGGTAAAGTTAAAGGAAAAACCACTTCTGTCGACGACAAAAGAGATGATGACGAAAAGTATTCTGATGCTCCTTAGATATTGATTTTTTTGTTAAGTGCAATTAAATGTTGAGCTTAAACATTAGTTTTAGTATATTCTCCAGAATAGAAATCTTTAAATAGTGCATACTTACATCTAAAACCCTAGGTTTGGGTTAATTAATATTAGTTGGTCTCAGAACAGGATAGCTGGTTACTATCTTAGGTTAATTCTGATTAGCTAGGGTAATAAAGTTGGGTTGGTTAATTCTAAGTAGAAGGAAGTGTGAACTCCTTTATATCCTTTATGGTGGGGGAAAATACATGTTCCAGAATATAGGTGAGCCTATAATAGGTAAATCTATACTAATAGAATAAAACGAGGGTAGAAAAATAAATTTGAGGTGGTGGCAAAATGGATTTTATAATAGAGAAAGCTTTGGCCAGTGCTCCTGAGCCAGGATTTGAGAATTTGAACCAAGCTAACATTAAGGTGATTGGCGTGGGCGGAGCAGGCAACAATATGGTTGGCTGGTTATATAAGAAGGGAATAAAAGGAGCAGAAATAATTGCTACTAATACAGATCAGCAGCATTTAAGCATAACCGGTTCAGACCGCAAGTTCTTGATTGGTAAAGAGTGCACTCGAGGGTTGGGTTGCGGCGGATTCCCAAACAAGGGAGCTGAAGCAGCACAGGAATCTTTGACTCATATTAAAGATGCGTTAAAAGGATCGGATATGGTGTTTGTGTGCGCAGGTATGGGAGGAGGTACTGGAACCGGAGCAGCACCAGTAGTAGCTCAAGTTGCTAAAGATACTGGAGCAATTGTAATTGGAACTGTCACTATGCCTTTCAACATTGAAAGAGCTCGATGCGACAAAGCTGAATTCGGGTTGCAGCAGTTAAGACAAGTTTCCGATACGGTTATTGTTATTGACAACAATCGCTTAGTGCAGATAGCGGGTAACTTACCGATCCAACAAGCCTTTGCGGTAGCTAATGAGTTAGTTGCAACCATGATTAAAGGTATTGTAGAAACTATCGCTGTGCCTAGCTTAGTCAACTTAGATTATGCGGATGTTAAAGCCATCATGAGCAACGGCGGAGTAGCTGCGATTGGAGTGGGCAGTTCTGATACTAATAACCGAGTTGAAGAGGCAGTTAAAGGCGCTTTGAGTAATCCTTTGCTGGATATCAACTACGAAGGTGCTACTGGGGCTTTGATTCATGTAACTGGCGGGCCAGACATGACTTTGGACGAGGTTAGCAGAATCGGTGAGTTGGTTACTGAATCTTTGGATGATGACGCTAATGTTATCTGGGGAGCAAGAGTTCAGGATGAGATGAAAGGTAAGTTAACTGTTATGACTATCATAACCGGAGTTAATTCACCTTGGATCCTGGGCAAGTTAGACCAGAGAAAGAGTGCACAGAAAGCTAAAGCAGTTAGTAGGGAACTAGGCTTAGAGTTAATATAAGCCAGAACAGTTAAGGCAAAGAGAGGTGCTTAGGCACCTTTTTTTTGATTCATATTCAAATCTTGCCTTTTCTCGTTCTTTCGCAACCCACCACCCCTTTGGTTCAAAAGAAAAAGAGGCAAGATTTACTTTTTTATTTTTTTCTTTAAAAACAAACATTTAAATAGTTCTTACATTTCTTACAAGTAACCATGGTACTACTTGAAATTAAAACCGCCACCATAACTGGAAAAGGTCAAATTGCTATTCCCAGAGATATTCGTGAGTTAGAAGGATTCGAAGAGGGAGGGAAAATTGCAATTTTAGCTTTTGAAAATAGAGTAGAATTACGTCCGCTTAAACAGTTCAATGAGAAGATGTCAACTGCATTTGCGAGTGAGAAATCTTTAGCTGTTGATTGGTTGAGTAAAGAGGATGAAATAGCATGGAAGAATTTGTAAAGGGCTTATTTTTAAAAGTTAATTCCCAGTGGTTTAAGCTTATTTTACGATTTTAGTTCTTTAAAAGAATATAATGTATATGCTTTACCGAAAGTCTTATAAAGAAGCCCCTTGCTGAATAGGATTATGACAATTATTGCACCAGACTCATCAGAACGGATCTTATTAGTAGAAGATGAACCCGCTATTTCCGAGCTATTGGAAATTCGCTTAACCAAGTTGGGTTTTAAAGTTCATACCGCTTCTGGTGAAGGGGAAGCTCTTCAAGCAGCTAGAGCGTATGTTCCTAATCTCATCCTTTCAGACACCCATCTAGGGGGCGATTTTGGGCCAAAGATAGTTCCGGTTCTGAGGGCAGAGGGCTATCAAGGCTTGGTTTATGGAATGTCTACGGATAAAGAAGTAGAAGATCTTTGGATTCAGGCTGGTGCACAGCGTTTCTTCCCTAAGCGTAATCTTACCATCGATCCTACAGCAGCAGTTCAATTGATGCGGGGAGATTTAAAGAGGAAATATTAACTTTTTTTGATTGCATTTCACCCCACGATTGCAGGTGGAGATATAAGCGGTATTTTAAGGCTTAACGGTTCTTTTCTATCCCTAATAATTCTTGAACTTTCTGATATACTTGATTCGGGTTTTCAATGTATTGCATTACTAAGCCACCATACCCATAATGGCCGTGGACTTCCTGATGTCCTGCAGTTAGTAAGCGAATAGTTCCCGTGTTGAACATCCTATCCCAAACCGTCTTAATTAAGATGCAATCAGTTACTTTCTTGTAATCTACGGTTCTTTGAGTGATATTAAGGAAGCCTTCATAGAATTCTGCTTTGTTCTGATAGAAAATATAACGTTTAGAATTAAGGTTCATAAAATGAAGGATAAGAAAGATGATCGCAAGTAAAAAGCCGATAACCACTCCTACCCCAATTGATCGGAGTGGAATACCGATTATTGTTCCTATGAACCCTCCGATAAATAAAGCTAAGATTAAAGAGGGTATAATTGCCACAACTAATTGCGGCCTTAGAGTAAATAGTGTTTTTTCCATGGTATCTCTGTGGTTATTGCTTCAGTTTATATTATTTTCTAGTAAATTTGTATTTGTTTAGCATCATCAGGTCAAAATCCAATTGATTATGACATAGAGAATGACAAGGGGATGTCCCTTACGGGGATGTCGTTTTAACAATATTTGAAGAGGGGATTTTGAAGTGTGAGCGCACTCACATTACGAGACCGAAGTCGAGTCTAATGCCAAACAAATACGTAAATTTTAAAAATAAGCCCTTTTATGACATAGATATGTTTGAACATAATTCCTCGGAAAGAAGCTTAGAAAAGGTTGGTATTGCTTTAGAAAGATTAGTTAAGGATAAACACTTACAGCTTCCTTTAACTGGTGAGAATAACAAGTATCTAATTTTGAACTGGATTGATCCTATGTTTAATGGAGTTGCCCCTAATTATACTTTACGTGCTTTTTTCGATAGAAAGCAGAGGGGCTACACCTCTGATGTATGCGATAAAGTGTTTTCAGGCTTGTATGGAATGACCGAGCAAGCATATCTAATCCGTTTCTTTGAGAAGTATTGGCAAAGAGACCGAGAGGAAATATTTAGCTTCCAGGAAGATTTTCAGGAATTGAATGAAGGATTAAAAGAGGAATTAAGAGAGGTTGTTTATCAAGTACGACAGAGGGAAAATGTCAGCAAGGAAGAGTATTCAATTATGATTGGAATTTTTTTTCTGGATAAAGCCCATAAGTTAGGATTGGTTCAGCCATATGGCTGTTTTCTAAAGCATGCTTTGGTTGAGGTTGATGAGGCTCTCGGATGGGGTATGAAAGAAGGATGAAATTTTTTCATTTTACTCTTTGAAAAACGCAGATTTTAAAAACAACCTCATTTTACTAACTAATTATGGAAAAAAATAACCACAAAGAAACTCATTCGAAGCCGATTAAAGTAGAAGCTAACGTTAAATCAGCTAATGCTAAATCAAATACTTCTAAACCAAATGCGGCTAAACAAGATACTAAATGCATCTCAGTAAAGAAAGCTGATGATTTCAGCGAGTGGTATACACAAGTTATTCAGAAAGCTGAACTTATAGAATATAGCCCTGTCTCTGGATGTTATATCTTAAGACCTAATGCTTACTTTGTGTGGGAACAGGTGCAGAAATATTTTGATGGGCTGATAAAGAAAGATGGAGTAAAAAACGCTTATTTCCCCCTATTTATTCCTGAGAGCCTATTATCTAAAGAATCATCGCATGTTAAAGGCTTTGCTCCGGAAGTAGCGTGGGTAGATTATGGGGGAGACACTAAATTAGGAGAACGTTTGGCAGTACGTCCTACTTCAGAGACTATAATGTACGATACTTATTCTAAGTGGATTCGTTCGTATAAAGATCTTCCGTTGCGGATAAACCAGTGGTGCAATGTGGTAAGATGGGAATTCAAGCATTGTACACCATTTTTGCGAAGCAGGGAATTCTTATGGCAGGAAGGGCATACCGTTTTTGCAACCAAAGAAGAAGCGGTAACTGAATCTCTAAAAATATTAAACTTTTATGAGATGGTGTTTAAAGAGCTGTATGCTTTGCCTGTGCTGAAAGGGCAGAAATCAGAATCAGAGAAATTTGCTGGTGCTGATAAGACTTTGTCGGTGGAAGCATTCCTGCCTAACGGAAAAGCTATTCAAGGGGCAACTTCACATAACTTGGGACAAAACTTTTCTAAAGCCTTTAATATTACTTTCCTAGATGAAACTGGCAAATCGCAGTTTGGCTGGCAAAATTCATGGGGAATATCTACTCGAAGTATTGGAGTAATGATTTTAATGCATTCCGACGACAAAGGTTTAGTGCTGCCCCCTAAAGTAGCTCCTACTCAAGTTGTTATCGTGCCGATCGTATTTGAAGACAGTAAAAATGCAGTTTTGTTTAAAGCTAATGAAATTTTAAAGAAACTTACCGAGAAAGGCTTACGAGTTGAGTTGGATGCCCGCGAAGGCTATACTCCCGGCTGGAAATTCAACGAATGGGAAATTAAAGGCGTTCCTATCCGCTTAGAATTTGGTCCAAAAGATATGGAAAAGCATCAGGTTATGTTAGTGCGCAGAGATACGGGAGAGAAACAGGCGTTGCCTCTGGCTGCTTTGGCTGATGAAGTGGAATTGGTGCTGACTCAAATTCAAGAGAATTTATTTAAGAAAGCTAAGACGCATTTAGATACAAGTATAGTTACAATTGATAATATTTCCGAAGCAAAGAAGCAATTGGAGAAGCAGAAATTATTATTTGCTCCTTGGTGTAATGAAGCCGAATGCGAAGAGAAGTTTAAAGCGGATACCGGAGCGAAGTCATTGAATTCTCCGTTAGAACAGCCTTCATTGAAGAAAGGTCAGAAATGTTTCGCTTGTGGTAAGCTGGCTAAGGAGTGGTTTTACTTTGGACGGAGTTATTAGCTAGGCTTTATGCCTACTTTGTTTTGATGCAACTTTTGTAAAAGTTGCTTTGGGAGAAGTTATTAGGCGAGTGCCTCTCTTTTGATGCAACTTTTGTAAAAGTTGCAGGCGGTTCTATTTTGGGAGAAGCTACTAAAATTTTAATCGCTGCGGAGAGTGGCGATATATTTCCCAGTTGAATTTTTCATAACTTGATATTTTGCGATTACCTCATCAAGTATTCCATCAGATTTAATTCTTTCTACATTAACTCTATAACCCTCTTCCGGTATCTTTTCCGTCCCAAGCTTCGGGAAAAGTCCTCCCTCGTTGCTCAAAACAATTAAATTACCAATTAAATGTCCTTCTAGTCCACAACATTCACTGGGATGAATTTTAGCGAATTCAGGTTTTTTATCCAAAACCCAAAAAGTATCTGTTTTGTATCCAAGAAGATTTCCACCATTATCATATACTGCCATTCGGCAACTGTCTGTTTGAGTCATGATTTTTAGGATTAATTCGTCTGCTTTAAAAGATTATTGTTGTTGTAGTATATGAATCATTTTACTGACATTTCCTCTCCTATCCTTTCCTATCTTCTTCTCTTCTATAATCCCACTTGCTATGCTTTAAAGAAGCTTCTAAAGAACCAATGAAATTTTGTGCTGCATCAAGAATGGTTACTTTCCCGTCTGTGTTGGTGTATCTGCACCAGGCATGCGCCCCTAATGCCCAAGAATTTCTATCCACACTTACTTTACCTTTAAGATAACCATCTTTGATAAATCTCTCTAACAAGAATGCCGTAAGTAAAGCCTGTTGTCGGCATACGCCATATTGTTCGTCTAAAAATGCACCTAAAGAAATCTTGCGGTCATCAACAGCTCCTCTTTCTTTAATTATTTTCTCAGTTTCTTCTTCAGAATAACGTAATCTTACTTTTACGGTGTTGAATACGATTCCTAAGACAATAACCGGGTGAGCAGAGTTATAATCCTTCCCAAAACATAACGCTTTTACCTCGTCGTAAACTTGTCCAATCAATGGATACTTTACTGAATCAACTACAATCGCTTCTCGTTCATGTCCACCTAAATATACTCCTCCTTCGATAGGGCTGTCTCTTTTGATAATATGACGACCTTCGTAAATCTCTTGGCTGATTTTATCTTCCAAGCGTTGTAATGCCACTTTCGTCCTTAACCAATTCATCATCTCTACAGAAATAAGCTGGAGATTTAAATACTTTACTACTCCAAAATAGTTCTAACCGCAAAGCTTTTAAATGGGCTTCCAACTTAGGGTGAAATATAACAATAGCGAGGGAATTTAACATGACATATAGCGGAATTTATTTTATAGGAGAGGCCGATAAAGCTTCTGATGAGTCTTTGTATCGAGAGATTGGATATAGCGATGCTCATTTAATTCAACAGAGAAAAGCATTTGAAGCATTAGGAGCGGGTACAGTTTCGGACGAGGAGCATGATTTGTGGATTAAAACAGATGTAGAAGAACTGTAACTGTTTTTTCTCATATTTGTTTAGCATTAGACTCGACTTCGGTCTCGTAATGTGAGTGCGCTCACACTTCAAAATCCTAACTCATAAGTATCGCTGGAGCCACATCCCCGTAGGGGGCACGTCCCCCTGTGGCTCTCGAAGTGATATCGCAGGGATTTTGACCTACACTCGACAGCGGTCTCTTTATGTTGCTGAGGCAACATTATGATGCTAAACAAATACTTTCCCTCATCACCTTTATTAACCACTTCTATATCTCTCTTAAACAATGGCTTTAAATCGCGAGATAATTGTTCTGGGAGACATCGAAATGGGTGGAGGAACGCTTACCGATGATTTCATCAGCGATAATGCTCTCTCAGAATTAATCTCAGAACTCAATCGGCGTCCGCATCCGGTTGATTTAATCTTAAATGGAGATACATTTGACTTTCTGAAATGCCCTTATTCAAAAGGAGGAAAATTAGTTTACACCAGGCATATTACTGCAGAGGTTTCTTTGAATAAATTGGACTTGATTTGTTCTGCCCATAAAAAAGTGTTTGATGTGCTCACTAAATTTATACGTTCACCTCATCACAACTTATTTTTTGTATTTGGTAATCATGATTTAGACTTAGTTTTTCCTCAAGTGCAAGAAAAGCTTAGAAAAATGCTGCGGGCAAAATCAAATGTTCATTTTATAATCCGATATAATGCTGATGGAGTATACGTAGAGCACGGGATGCAGTACGATTATCTCAATAAAATTGATTTCCAGAATATGTTTCTTAAACACAAAGGAAAAACACTGCTTAACCTAGCTTGGGTTTCATTTGGATTAATTGGAAAGATGCTTCCATTGAAAGAGGATCACCCTTTCTTAGAAAGAATTATGGACCGACCCAGATTATTTACTATAAACAAATTCTTGAGAAAAAGGATGGCATGGAAAGTTACCGAATATTTCTTTAAGAGCATGATATATTATCCATGGAGATATATTACTGATCCCACTTATGCTTTTCCCAGAGGATTATACCGTGAATTCCTGCGTAGGATGAAGCATGCGCATTGGGAAGTTGACACCATTGTGAGCGTATTCAAAAGAAACAAACGCCGCAGCCTGCACAAGAATAAGATTTATGTTTTAGGCCACGTACATCATCATTACCTGGAAGAGAAAGAAGGCAGCGTAATTATTCATCCCGGCAGCTGGAGAGATGAATATGATTTGGATGAAAACGATTATTTAATTCATCGGGTGAAGAAGTATGTGCAAGTCATCCCTTATCCCATTAAGCGAAGCAAGTTTAAGCTGGAAGACGCGCTGAAGAACGAGAAGAAGTGTCTGAAGACGGCGGCGAAAGAAGAAAGGTATAATATTGCAGTATGATTTTAACTTTATGATGTATGCATATTACTTTTCACCACTGACTTACACTCAACAACATTTAAATAGAAGTTTAGTTCTCAGCTTTAAGTTCTAATTATCGGGGTGGAAAATATCTTAGAAGAAAAATTAAACGAAGTGAGTAACCGCTCATCAATCAAAGATGCGGTAACGGCCGTAGCTAAGCTAGATTATACTACTTTGAAAGAAGCTTCTACTACTAAAGGTCTAGTAGATGTAGATTTAGAAAAAGATGTTAGTGAAATTGAAAAGTTAACCTCTGACGATGATTTTGTAGATTACGCTTTATTGCATCAACAACCTCCCGTTAATTATGCTTTGAATTCAGATTATCTTTCCGAGTTAGCTGGAACAAAATCTTCTTCAGCAGCGTATGAAGATGATGAGAAAGAGAAGAAATATAATGATACACAATCAGAAACTTTTACCACGGAAGAAGCTGAAGAAACCATGGGAGACGTATGCTGGTCATCTATGATGGGAAATAAAAGTGAGGTGAGTTATATTGAGCGAAGAAGGCTATCTAATTGGATAATGTTCAATCCGGCTTTGTTTAAGCTGTTTGAGGCGCAGGCGATGACCAGAGAAGTTAATTATACCGAGTTTTAGAATCGTAGTTCCTAAATACTTATAAGTTAGTTTCAGACTGTAATTGTTAAATGAATCGGGAGGTAATAAAATGGTAAATGATAATCAAGATGATGCTGAAGTTGGGGGTAGTGGAGAATATAAATCATTTAGAGATTTGATGTATAATTCTGATGCAGGTAGATTTCTGATAATGATTAGTCTTTATGTAGGAATAGGAGTAGGAATTTGTGTGGGTTATCAACTCATAGATAATTACTTCCTTAAACCTTCAAATCCAATAATCCAACAACAAGTAATTGGTGGAGAAAAGCCAGAGGTTTATATCGAAAAAGATGGAGTAAAATACTATTCTCATGTTGATGGCAAAGAAATTAGTGATTTATTCAAAAATTAATCTTTGTTTTTTGGTTTAGCATCTTCGAAATTCTGAATGTGAATTCGCAAGCGCTGCGTCCCCGTAGGAGGCATCTCCCCGCGACGCGCTAGCTTCGGTAATCGTTGGAATTTCGACTTTATGATGCTAAACCATTAGTTGTATTTAACAACACTTCTCTTTCTTTTCTTCTTCTACTGGCTTCGGCGGTATTTCTATCCTGATATGCATATGATCGCCGTGTCTTTTGTCGGGATAAAAAGCTTTGCCGTATTTCTGCCATTCTTCTTTCCCATATTTTTCTGTTACATACTTTTTTAATGGATAAACATATCTTTGGCTCCAGAAAATGTATTCTATCTCTGAATTAGGAGCATCTTGCAATGACTTGACAAATCTCCAATTTACTTCCAAAGTTTCTGGAGTGAGCATCTTCATACTTAATCCCCTGAACCCGCTTTTGTACTCGCCGTTTTCGAACCAATAATGACCTACATCTATATCTATTCCATGACGATGGCTTATGTGTGGAGGAAGCCTACCTCCTCGAGCACTGCTTAAATCGCCAACCGTAAGCACCGGATAATTCCCTGAATAGGAATAATAAACATTAGTTGCACAGGCAGCTAGAGCCACGCTGTTAATCAATTCTGTCGCTCCAAATTTGGTCCCGTTTTTTCGGGTGCGGATATAATCTGTATCTGGCATCTCTGCCCACTTTAAATGGTTGAAATTTCTTGAATTCGACAATGGATTTGGAACTTCAGTAGGCGTTACCGAATAACAACTGGCAGTTTTTTCTGCTGCCTCTTCTACCGCTAGCTCTAGTCCGGAAAAATCGGGCAAATTTAATTGCGATGATTCTAGTTCTGAAGCAAACTCATGTAATTCATCTTGGGTAAGTAATCCTAACGTGGCTCTTTCTATATTATTTTTTGATTTTGGTTTGTAAGTGCTGGCAGCAGCGGTTCTTTCACCAAGTTTTACTGAAGGTTGATGATTGGTATAATAAGCAGTAACACACATGCCTCCGGTGATACCCATTGCTATTACTGTAGCAATAGAAAAAGCTGTTTTCGCCCAGGATGGAAACGAAGGAGATGGAAATGAGAAAGATGTTTTTATTTTAGGAGCTAAGGTCGGTGGGGGTTCATTCTCAATGCATGCCATTTCCCACAAACGGGATTCATACGACGGAATTAACTTTCTTAATTTATCATATCCCTCTTTAACACATACTACTATATCGTTTTTAGATATTCTTTCAGCTAGTGAGGGGGGTTCTTGTTTGTAATTGAGGTTTATCCTAATCATCGCCCAGAAAAACTCTTTCGTATAGAAAAAGTTCCTTAGAAATAGGCTTTTAATATTCTTTTATAAGTTTTTTGTATTTGTTGTATATGCATTAGATAGCTAAACAATTACTTGAGTATTTACTTCCACCCTTCCAACATCTCCTCTTCCGCAAAGTGCAGTTTCCCTGGAATAATTAAACAATGGGGTGGCTTCCCAAAATCAATTTTCTTCAATTCGGAAATTCTACCATATTTAATCATAACCTCTTCGCTGCCTAAACGCGCACAGCCGACTACTAATAAGTCTGGTGTTATAAGCTTGCTTTTCTTTCTCAATTCAATATCTTCCAGCACTTCTAACGCTTTATTGATGCTCAAATATTTGTTCTCAGCAGGCCTAAGATCAAGAAGCATAAGAGTGTGCAACCCTAATTTCAGGTTGTCTTTAAGAACGGTATAAGGTGTTTCTAAGTTGGGATGCTCTTCAGGGAAAGGAATAGAGGTCGTCTTTCCGAATTTGTACAATTGCAATCCGGTTATTCCAATAGCAGTTAGAACCGAAGCATTGTGGATTACTTTTACCGAAACTTTCTTCTCTTTAGCCAGCCGGAACAGCTCGGTATGGGTGGTAGCTGAAAAAGGGTCGCCGATGATTAAAAATGCTACATCTTTGCTCTTAGCTTCATCTACTATTTTTTCTGCCCCTTGTTCAGACATCTCTCTATTAGCCAGAATAATTTTCTGTTCATAGAATTTCTCTAATTCTTGGATTGAACATTGCAAGAATGAAGTGTAATTTTCTAAATAGATCTTATCACACCTCCTAATTGCCTCTAGCCCTTTGAGGGTGATATCTTTTTCGTCATTCAAACCCAGGCCTATTAGGTATAAAACCATAAGAATAAAACATTACTTTGCTTTTTGAGTTGCTTTTACACTTTGCTGTAGTCTGGAGTTAGCTTTTCGTTGGATCTCTCGAAGGGCTTTAGTTCCGCTGACTACTGCTCCTAACCTGAATTTTCTCTTGGTACGGCTATGCATTTTTTTCATGGTGAGATAAGTGTTTCAACGATTATTTATAAAGCTTTTTGGTCATATACACCCTTTCCAACTTATATCCTAAGTTACGATAATACTCCCTTGCTCCTACTCCGGAGATAATCACCATTTTATCTTTCCCTGCTTTCTTAGCAATTTCTTCCGCTTTCTGTAGTAATTTCTTCCCCCAGCCGCGATGCTGCACGTTTCCCTCGTCACCAATACCAGTAGCCGTGCCATAAACATGCAGTTCTCGAATCAAAGCACTCTTAGAAGTAATCTCGGAGCGCAGAACCTGCGATGGAAAACGCATCCTGATAAATCCAATGAGCAAATCTTTTTCTGTATCTTCTGCTGAAATAAAGAATTCTTTTCCTCCAGATGCAATATAATTCATAACTTTAATCTTTACTTTATTCCAATTTATTTTCTCATTTTTTGGCTCTCGGCAGCGGATGCATCTGCACTTCACTTCATGATTCTGAGCCATATACTGCCGTAAATTAGTCATCTCTACTCCGGCGGTCATTTGAGTAGTAGGAATATCTCGCTGGATGCGCATTATGCGGCAATATTCTGGCACGCTTTTCTTAAATTTCACCAATAATTTGGCTGCTTCATCAGCATTTAAAGGAATAAATTTCTTTTTCTGGTAATGAGAATATAATTTAGTTCCGCGAGATACCATGCATGGATAAATTTTCAGCATATCTGGTTTGTAATCAGAATCAGAAAATAACTGTTTCATTCCGGCTAAATCTTTGCGGTAATTTGTCCTCTTAAAATCTTTATCCGGAAGTCCAGGCATGTAATGTGCTGCTACTTTAAATCCCAAATCGCGCAGGATTCGAATTGAATTTTTAGTATCAATTGTAGTATGTCCGCGTTCTATTTTTTTTAAAACTTTATCGTAAACGCTTTGTATTCCCAATTCTACTCTGGTGCAGCCTAATCTTAGCATTTCATTTCCTTCTTTCAAAGTTCCATAATCTGGACGAGTTTCGATGCACAAAGCGACGCATCTAATCTTAGCGGTTTCGTTTAGGTGCTGGGCTTGCTCTAAAGTGCATTTCCATTTGAGTTTGAGCAGCTTTTCCTGTATTCTTTTCACCCGTAAATCATCTTCAATATCTGCCGGAAGCTCAAAAAAGCGTTTGAATTTTAGCAAGTTAAATCTTCCATCATGCTCTCTACTCTTGCCATAAAATAACCCCGAAAAATCATTCATCGCTTTGAATGCATACTTAATGAATTCTTCTTGATACTCCTGCGGAAAACTGGGAAAAGTTCCTCCCATAATAATTAATTCCACTTTATCGCAATTATGTCCTTGTAAGATATACTGCTCTAAGCGGTTGAATACTTGCAGATATGGATCAAAGTTGTTTCTTATCCCCCGCATCGTAGCCGGCTCTCTGCCGGTGTAAGATTGAGGCACATCACCAAACTCGCTGTTAATTCCGCCGGGGCACATGATACATTTTCCATGCGGACAGGGAAACGGCTTAGTCATAATCGCTACCGGAGCAACTCCTGAAATAGTGCGCTGGGGCTTGCTAAGCAGCTTAGTTTTTAATTTAGGAAAATCTTTAGGAGTACAATGCAGTAAAACATCTATATTGGTTGGGACTTGATTTAATTTATATTTTTGAACTAATTCTAACTTTAATTTGTCGTATTGCTTAGATGAAAGTCGCTGATGTTTAAGTGCAGAGATAAACTCGGAGTAAAACGTCGTCATATTGAGATAGCACTTAATATTTAGTTATAAACCTATAGGAAATATTTTTAATATTTAGATAAATAAGTGAAATTATTTCCTAATAATCAAATCGCTTTATTTTAGTAAACATTTCCGATTATTAACGCGATTTGATATATCGTCGTTTAAACTAGATACCCATCAGGCTCTGTAGAAAATCTCGCTCGGTTGCTCGAATCAAAGTAAATCGTAATCGAGCACTGAGTGTTAGTCGCCATTGTTAGAATTGAAATGCACGAATAATATGGCTACCTCGCTGGTCAAGTTGACGATTTTCTACAGAACCTACTCATCAGTAAGATTTATAACCTCTTTTGTTTTACTTGGGCTTATGGTTGGGAATGAAGAGCCGTTGCCGCGCATAACCTTACAGTACACCGGACTGTTTGACTTTGATGGCCTATTTGCGGCTATAATCGATTGGGCCAAGAACTATGGCTTTATGTGGCATGAATGGGAATATAAGCATAAAGTGCCTTCTCCTAAAGGAGCTGAAACTGAGCATAAGTGGGTGTTGAATAAATCAATAAATGAATATGTTCGTTATGAAATCTTGATTACGGTTCATGTATGGGATTTATTAGAAGTAGAAGTCGAAGTAGATGGAAAGAAAAAGAGCCTTTCTAATGCTCGGATATATATTTGGTTAGAACCTAAAGTAATTTATGATTGGCAGAAGAAGTTCCAGAAAAGCGGGAAGATTGGACAGAGATTGGGAGAATGGTACAACCAGTGGATGGATCGTGATTTATCTGCTTACTTAGACCAAGCCTATTACCGCAGCTGGGACTTGCAGGCTATCATCAAGACTTACTTCGATATGCAGGGCAAGAAGTATGCGTATAAAGGATATCTGGGTGAAAGGTAGTTTTTAATATTACTTTTTTTTACGGCTTTTTGGCTTTTTCCCATAAGACTTGGAAATGATTGATGTAAGCGTCGGCAACCTGTTTGTTTTTAATCATGATAATCATTGGTTTTTTCTCTTCATTATTGTAAAAGACGCATAAAGCTACTTCGTCATTGCAGATGATGTTAGTTACATTATAATCTTCTTGTTCAAGATATTTTGCCTCAGTATAAGGGAGCGTATTAAGATACTTTATCCGCTCAATAGCTTCTTTACTATAAATGTGATACATCATCTGCTTTTGTTCCGCTCTACGTTTGTGAATCACTTCTTGGAAATATTTTCCAACTTTATCTATCACAAATTTGGGTACGCTAAAAGCATAAATATTTCCTTTTAATTCTAAAAAATGAAGAAACATATTTCTAATAAAATCATATCCCTCATAGATTTGTACATCCTGTTTTTGGCTTAATTGCGTGCACAGGTTTAGCTCATGAATGATTTTATTAAGTTGAATTTCTTTTTCTTTTAAGATATTTTGTAATGCTGATGGTGGTGCAGCCACATAGCACTTTTTCCCTTCATGAGTAACTTCTCCAACCAGCCCTTTCTCTTTTAACTTATTTACTGCATCATAAACGTTTACGCGATGAATCCCGCTATGATCGGCAATCTTAGTTGCGGTGGCTAATCCTGTTTCGGTAAGAGAAAGATAGACACGTGCCTCATTTAGGGACATCCCCAATTCGATAAGAATTTCCTCTTTCATGGCATTCATGATACCTCTTTTCTGCTCAAGTTTATATTTTTTGTGTATCTTTTGTGTATACAAATAACCCTTGCCTCATTAATTAATGTTGTATACATTACTACTACACTGATTTTAGTAGGAGTTTGCTCGTTGGGTAAATAATTGCTTCCCTAGTCGTTCACTTTATGATAGTCAAAGCATTTAATTACTCTGTTAAGATAACAAGCTTTAAATATAAGTATCAGTTAACAGTTGATATTGGTGGGGTATGGGTAGAAAAACTTTAGGGATACTGGGAAAAGGTCGTTTAATCGACAAATTCTGCGATTATCTTACAGATAGCCATTTCCTTTCTAAAAAAGAGACTTTTTTAGCTTGTGTTGATGAAGTCTGCTTTTATAATTATGGGTATGTTAATGAAGAAATGTTTAGGAAAAGCAGATATTTTTCAGAAATTTGTCAAAAGTTTAAGTCTTTAAATGTTAATGTATCAGTGGAACCCGACTTTAAGACGTTTATGGCTTCTGATGTGGTGGTAGATGCTTCTATGCCTGCGATTCCACCCACTTTGGGAGAGTTGGCAAATAGCCTGTTTGAGATTCAGCAGTCTAAATCTGAGGGAAGAAGAATGCAGCCTTGGGCTGAAGGGGAGTACGAATCAATTAGAAGAAAGTCAGCACGAGAGTTAAAGGACTTTTGTTTAAAGAAAGAAAAAAATTGCGAAGTTGATTATACTTCATATTCTTCTGGTTTATCTGAGGGAAGAGTTGTTTCCAATCAAGAGGATTATAATCGAGATTGGAATAAATCTTTAGAGATATTAAGAATTGTTGCTGAAACCGATATTAATTATCCTCTGGGGCTCCGATGCTTGAAACTTCTTCCTTTTGCTGTGCCCATGATGCTAAATCGGGGGGAACAAATTCAAGAGATGGTGAAACAAGGCAAACCTTTGCCGGTGTATCTAAATCTCGTCAATGAACCATGCATGTCTTCCACTTTGTTGACCGCAGTATGTCCAGAAATAATTCCTAAATTAGTTGCAGTGGTGTCTTATGATTTGGACCGTATCGAAACGGTTATGAATCAGAAGTATCAGGATATTAAGTTGAAAGAAGGTCTGGAGGGAATTAAACTTTCAGTATCAATGACAGGGTTTCATGATGATGATATTAATGTACCGATAATACATTCAGAACGAAAAGAAGATGAAGCTAGTTTTATGAAATTATTTTCTAAGTTGGATTTCTCAACAGTATATCATTTTTTAATAGGAGAAGTAAATCGTTATATCAAAGCTTATGCAGTAGATGGCTTAGGTGATATCAATACTGAGGTTAGCCGTTCACTTCTATCAGCGATAGTTAATTCCTATGAAAGCTTAGGTAAAGTTTATACAGTATACCCTTCTATAAATAATCGGCCGTTGTATAATGGCTATTTTCAGCAGTTAAATCCAAAGCAGGGGTTATTCATGATTGGGCCGCACCGCTTCAGAAACGGCGAAGTATTGCCAGTGGAGGTGGGGATATGAATACTACTGAATTTATGCAGATGGAAAAATTTAAAGCAATAACTTCAGTAATTACTTTAATAAGCAAGCTATCTGAACATGACTCCAGGATGACTTTTCCGGTTAAGCAAGAAAAGAGAGTTAGAGTGGACTTAAATTTATGGAATGATCTCTTTCTCCTATCCGATAAATCAATCTATCATATATCTCAAAATGTGAGAGATAGCAGTTGGAAACTTAAAGAAAAACCTCTGTTTAATGGGAAGCATTATTCTTGCCTTACTTCGTTTATCGTCGATGGAATTAAGTATACCGCAGCAGGGTATGGGAAGAACAGGTATAGGAGTGCAAGTTTCGGGATTGATATCACCAATCTGGCTGATGATGAAACTGGTCAGGAAAGAAAAAACGTAACGTTTAATTTAGATTCAAATCGCGGATTTGATGGAGTTGGTATACTGCGTGGAGACACCGTTTATGATGTATCAATTGTTGGTTCTCACCCAGAAGCAGGCATAATTAAAGTTCCATTGGAAGAGCTGGTGGAGAAAGATACATTGGCCATTGATCCTACTAATATCGGAAAGTATACTTTGTATGAAAACCCAAATAAGCAACAGCATGCTCCGTTAAAAGTGCATAAAAATAAGCTTTATCTAGGGCAGGATAAGACAGTGGTAGTCTTAGGTGCTACTGGGACAGTGGAAGCAGAGATGGAAGTTCCAATAATGGGGAATATTAAAGTGATTGAAGTAGATGATGAAGGAAATATCTTTTCAGGAACGGATAATGGGATTATTTATCGCAATCAAAGCAGTTTTTATGTCGGAAAGGAATTGCGCAGTATAACTAAAGTGTGTTGGGGAAAGCTTGGTAGCCACGAAGGACTTTTTTTCACGGGGGAGATGGAGCATGGCGGAGTTGGCCCGGTCTTATTTAAAGAAGGAACTGGCGGAAAGCCAGAAGAGGCTTGTTTCATACCCGGATTAATTGACTTTGGGTATCGTGGCAGTATAAGCAGCAGAGATATGAGAGAAAATATAATTATTTTAACGTCCGGGGAGCTGATTGTTGGTGCTAAAAGAGTAACTATTTCGGGGTTTGATGCTAATTTAAGATTTAAAACAATTTATGTGGGGGGGAGTTAAAATGGTCGGTACAATAAGATTAACTAATGCATTAGATAACAACGTAGAAGAGTATGAAATCGTAAGGGAAATTGGTTCCGGCACTACTGGAGTAGCTTACGAAGTTAGGCGTGAGGGTAGGATTTATGCGGCGAAAGAATGTACTTCTGATAGTAGAGATGATTTCATGCGTGATGCTGAAAAAATTTATCGTCATCCACCTTTGCATTTTGTAAAAATTTTAAGTTATGGCTCAGCAGATGTTTCTTATGAAGACCAAACTCGTAATAATCCGCTTTCGGTAATGGAATATGGAGGAAGCAACTTGCAGCAGGTGGGTGAGTTCATACGCACCAATGCCGAAGCTTTAGTGGGAAGCCAAAACGCGGTGAAAGCCTTTGGGTATAAAGTATTGTACACGGTTCTGGAAAGTGTGTCTAAGCTTCATCAGGATAGTGGATGGCATGGTGACTTAGTGCCTACTAATATCCTGTGCGGATTTGATTTATCTGATTTTAAAGAAGTAACTGATGTTGCGCAGTTAGAGGACAGATTAATTTATGAGCCGGTAAAATTGTGTGATAGCAGCCCTAGCGGAAGGGTAGGTTCATTGCGGTCAATGAAAGTAAAAGATTTTACTAAATTACATCCTCGAGATAGTGCACTTTACCGGCATCTGTTAAGGCCGGAAGATGATTCTCAGAAACAGGATGTTAATGATTTGGCCGGTTACCTGTGGTGGTTTTTAGGTGGAAATACCAAAAGCCCAAGTTTTTTTACTGGAATTGTTAAAGCATATGATGATGAAGGAAATTTGACAGTTTCAGTAGAGGATATGCTTGCTGGGGTTAAAGCTAAATTATCCACGGAGAAAACTTTAATCGAACACAGAGCCAGAATCAAAGATGGCGAAAATTTTCCGTTAGTTTTAAGGCCGGGAGATGCATTTAGGTTGTCATTTACTTCTAAAGTTCCACTTTCTACTGGCTCCGCGTTTAACGCGATGTACGTTGATGCTAAAAATTCCTATGACAAGATGCTTAAGCTGGGAGCGGGGGTAGTGCCTGCTGACGAAGAGAGAAGAATGCAGGACAGCCTTAAAGAGTTTGTGCTGGTTTCGGTTATAGATATACACAATAAATATCAACAGAAGCTTGATGCTGGTCTGGAGCCATCAAAGAAGAAGGATACTTTGACCAAGAAGTTGAACACAAAAGGTAACAAACTGAAAACATTAGAGGCTGAGCTCAGTTCAGCTAAAACGAAAGCCACAGAGGCTGGAAGTACTTCTGTCAGTGATATTATTGATAAAGATAAATTTGCAGCTTATTCTCATGCGCGCGAGGTAGTTGAAGGGTTATCTAGCCAGCTTAGTAGTGTTCGTGATGGAATTAATGATATAAATGCAGAGCTGAAAGAAGTTGAGGGTAGGCTTAGTGTATATAACTATGAGGAAGAGTTGAATGCACTGAAAGAGGCTTCTGAGAAATGCCCTCCTGCGGTTTTTGCAGGAGAATTTAAAGAAATGATGGATTACTTCAACCCAAATTTATCTCCTTCCCCCCAACCACTGCCAGCAGCAGAAGTGGCTCAGCGCTGCCGCAAGATTATCATTACCAATAATTTATGGGAAAAAGTTGAATCATTATTGCCAAGATAGGGGGCGATAACCTTAAACATTAATATTTAAACCTTAACACCCAAACATTAACATTAAGTCTGGAGATAAAATAATGACGGAATCTACCCGGGATCTGGTTGTGCGAAGAATTAATAGAATAGGCACTCCAGCAAGTGAGAGAATAATTGACTGTTTGGACTATTTGGTAGAAGACGATGGGAATGATGAGGATGATGGGAATGATAAGAGCCGCAGGCTTCAGTTAAAAGACGATCCTGAATTGGTGTTCCATTTAGGGATCTCCCTGTTAGAGACAGCAGTTGAGCCTATCCCAGATAAACGGTTCTATCAAAAAGTAAGTGGTAAATTAAACCGCTGCTTTGACAAAAGCGAAGGGTTTAAGCTGGATAACTATGGCTTAAAATGCCTTCCTGATTCTGTGCAGGCTGCAAAGAACACTTCAGTTGATGTTAGATTCATGGCTCAAAGTAGTTGGGTGTTAGGTCTACTGAGGGAGAAGCAGGGGTATTCCTACCAAGTGCGTGAGGCGTTAAGTAAAATTAATGTTTTCTATGTCCAACACGGCGCAGCAGAAAAACCAGAAACCAGAATTAAGTGCTTATTGGAAATTTCTGACGAGCTTAACGAGCCTAATGCATTAGTCTGGCTAACTTGGTTATATCTCAACAAAAGCGATTGGAACAACACGTTAAAGTATGCGCAGAAAGGTATTGCTAATGCTAAGCTGACCGACGATGAAATTACCAAGTCATTCCTGTTGCAATCTTTAGTTAAGAGTGTGTATGAGCTAAAATGTAATGAAGAGGGAAAATGGAAAGGTGGGATTGTAGATCTTTTAGGAGATAATCTTGAGGCTTATACTTTACTAGAGAGGTGGTGCGGTGATAATCTCGGTAAGATTAGTGGTTTTTATTCTAATGCCTTGTCCGAGATAGAAAGAAAGAAAGATAAGAGTCCAGAATATCAAGTTCTAGAGGGAATATTACATTCACGAAGAGGTAGAGTATACCGAAAAATGGCTCGCAAGGCAGTTGGTTTTAGTTTACCGACTGCTGGAGCTTGGTATCAGTTGGTTTTAAGAGATGTTCCAGATGATGCAGAAGCAAACCTAATGCTGGCGCGCCTGGATGCTGAACTGAATAAACTAGAAGGGGCCTCTGCTAAATACCAAAAAGTGCTTAGCTTGGAGAGTTGCCCAATTGAATTTAAAGTTGAGGCATACTTATTCCTCGCGAGGAAAACGTCCGGTTTAACTTCGAACAATGAGCAATATTATGCTAAAGTGCTGGAGCTGCAGCCAGACAATCTTGAAGCACAATTGTTTATGGGCGCTTTAAAGCTGTGGGGGAGTGTTGTTCTGGGTGGAATTAATGCTTCCAACCTAAGAATGGCAGAAGGATATTATACTTCTGTCTTGAGTAAAGACGCCGATAACTTTAGTGCTTGGCGGGGGTTAGGCCGATGTTATTTTTACCAGAAGCAATGGGAGCAGGCTTTTGGCTGTTTTGAGAAGTGTTTTGATGCACTGCCAAATGATAGTACAGCAGAACAATCTGGCGAGCACCGCTCTTTCTTCGTCCAGGGGGATTTTGCAGCAATGCTGTTTAGCCGGTATAAGTATTCTTGTTATACTGATGATTTGCCGAGTGCGGCTTTGGACGCGGAAAGGATGATTAAATCTTCAAAGGCAACCCGCATGCTAGATCAGCATACCTTTGCTTATCTTGCATCTGATTTAACTTTAAAATTATCTCAAGCCTCGGTTAATAATGTTAACCTCCGTTCATCACATGACCGTAAACATTATTTCGGGTTGGATCCCTTAGGGTTGGAGGTTAGCGACAACCCGGTTGAGGTTCTTAACCGAATTAAGGAAGAGGTTAAAGTTATTTCTAAATTGGGATACAATTATAGCTCGGTTACTGCCAAGCCGCCGCTTCTGGCACGAGCATATTTAGCTTTAGTGGGCAAGCGAGGTGATTCCAGATGAGTGAAAATATAAATTTGGTGTTTGGTGTCGGCGCAGACGATAATAACTTGGAGAAAGGGATATATACTTGCTCCTGGAATCAGGAAGATAGAACAGCTAAGTTGTGGAAACGATTGGGGCTGGATGGGAAGGAAGATGTAGAAGGCGGTCAAACTCCTCGGGTGATTAAGTGCGTAGGTGATAAAATATGTGCTGCAACCAGGGGAGGAATTTTTGTGGTAAATCGGGCTGGAGTAACCGTTGAGCAAAGGAAACTTGAAGACTTATTCCCACCAGAAGACGAGGACGAGGCTAAGAAACTCACGGACAAACCTACCGCCAAAGTTGGAATGCTTTTCACCGAAAGCAAAAGCTTGTTTGTATCCCTCTCCCTCCCTTCCAAAGATAAAGCTGGAAAGCCAATTTATCTTGGCCGCTTACTGTACTCCCCGAATGGGAACTTGGATCAGCTTAAGCCATTGCCCAACAAATCTGTTTCATCTTCAGTTGTTCCATCTTCGGCTCCAGTTTATTATAATCATAGAGGGATAGAAAAAGTACTGATTCCGAGCCAGAACCATCTGGAAACCATAATCCTGAATAAAGGCCTGGTGCAGGGCAGTGGCCCTCACTATCCCACTAAAGATGGTCCTTTAGATGGCAACATACTTTCAGTATCAACTGCAGGCGGCATTATAGTGTGCACTGATGATAAAGATGGTTATTTAATTGTTGATGAGAGAGGGGATAGGAAGAGAGAGAGATATTATCGCCGCGAGGCTGAATCTGACTTTCTCTTGGATGATAATTGCGGGGAGTATCTCCCGTCTGAAGCAACGGCTTCATTAGTAACTTTCATTGATAACAAGGCGTATGTATTGATGGGCATGAATGATGGGATTTTGGGTGCTTATGAAATTTACTCTGGTGCTGGCTATCCCAAACTGCTTCTTAGAAATATGATACAATTGATATCTGACTGGAAATCACTGGAAGTATCACGTGGAGGCGGCCCGATTTATGGGCTTAAAGAGCATATCGGGTATTTGCAGTTTACCATGCGTAATTTGTATTTTAGAATGTCTTGCAGGGATGTACTTAACCCCCAAAAGTCTATAATTACTGAGGAAGAAGAGAATCAAAAGCCAGTAATAAAAGTAGATGAAGCCACCGGGAAAAAGGAAGAAGACTTTAACACTGGTTACTTATCGATTTTGGAACAAAAATTCGAGCCAAGATTAGCGATTTGTGGAACCCCGCACCGGATATCTTGTTGGGATAATTATAATGGTGGTGATTAAGCGCAAACATGAAAATATACGTAAGAGACGAAATAAACCGGCTGCATGACCGGCGGGAGGATGCTCATTGTACTTCCAGCTTTAAAGATAAGGTGGGGAATAAATGGGAAATAGTTATAATTGCTGATGGGTTGAGCGGCTATCATGGTGCAGTTGCCAGTGGAAAAAGTGTTAATGCGGTTAGGAACTATTTAACGGAGATTTTATCGCGAGATAAAGAATATTCTCCCGAAAACGCATTAAAGGGAGCTGTGCTCCATGCGAATGAGGAGTTGGAAAAAATCGGCACTACTTACACCACTATAGACACGGTTCTACTCTCTGAAGACAAATTGTATCTTGCCCATCTGGGAGATAGCAGAGTGTATCTTGGTTTTGGGAGCACTTTAGAACTGGTGACTGAAGACCAGGGTGATTCTAATGGCCCTAAAAATTATATTGGATGCACCTATATCGAAGGTAACTCTAAAAATATTGCTGCCAGAGTGGAATTGGCCGTAACCGAACTCCTCTCTAAAGGATATGCTAGGCCCTCTGAAATCTTGCTGGCTACTGATGGATTAATGAGTCGAGTAACCGATGCTGAGATCACTGAAATATGGGCCGATGCCCACAAAGTAAATTACGATCCCTCGGCAGTACTGGAGAAGTTCGTAGAACGTATTCGCCGTCCGGTTGGCAAGTTGAGTGAGCTGACAGAAAATCAAATACGGCGTATCGTGGGAGGGATACCAGATTTTAATCTTGGTCCTGGTGATTCTAAAGAGCAGATGATTGAGAAGATTTTAGATGCATATGTCCGAAGAGAAAGCGGGGAGTTGGTGAAAAGGATTGATGGAAATCTGAAGTATGACGATGCAACTCTGATTCTGGTCGACTTAAAAGATTCTGTTGGCAACAGTTTTGACGAATTAACAAAAGTTAAGATAAAACTTCCTGAAGTAGAGGGTGAGCGAGATGTATTTCGGGCTGATGCAATTGCAAAAGGAGAAAGAATCTCTCAGCTCACCGAAGAGAAAAGCAGCTTAGACGATACAATAAGAACAGAGAGGGAAGAAAGAAGAATTGAAGTAGAGAGATCGTTGGCGGAAATACAAGGATTAAACCAAACCATTTCTTCTCAACAGTTAACTATTGGTGATTATGTTCATAAGCTGGTTGAGATGATGGACAACACCTATTCCCTCGTTGAAAGGTACTTTACCCATCTAAAATCAGACGGCTTACCAAGACCACCTGTTGAAGATGTAAACTTAATACAAATATTGCCTCCTGGGGAGAGAGGTAAACTACTACAAATATTTACAGAAGGGGTTAAATTAAAGGGAGAGTTGCCCACGACCTCTGGGCCGTCCTTAACTAAAAAAGTTGTTGGGGGCATTGGAAAAAGTGTTGTTGGGGTTTTAAAGTGGGGGGAGGAGAAAGATGAGTGAAGCAGATAATCTCTCCAGTGAGAAGCGCGGCATTAGTCAAGTTGTTGATCCGGAATTTATTCAAAAGTACAACAAACTCTCCAACTTAGTTAGTAGGCTGGTAGAAGAGTGTGAAGTACGAGATGAATATATCGCTAGCCAAAAAAGGCAGATATTGTCACTAAATGATTGCTTGAGCAATCCCGGTGGTGTAATTACTCTTGAAAGTGTTATTGAGCGGGTGAAGACCGAGTTTAGAGCTGAACGAAGTAGGGTTAAAGATTCTGAAGATTTTTATCATTCCCTTACTGCGGTTCTGGGGTTAAGAAAGGATGTGCCTTACGCGAGTGTAATCGATTCAGTTCAAAAGCTTAAAGAAGCTCCTAAGGAATTTGGCTTGGAGGGAAGTGGGAATACTGTTGTTGTAAATAATAATCCCGGAAAATTACTCTATGCAACTATACTTGGGTCTAGCGTGGTTAGCGGATTAGTCTGTGCAACAGTGTTGCTATTAATGGGATATAAAGCACCAAGTCCTGATGGGCATCTAATTCGAGCGGCAGAATCAGAAATTGCATCTACCCGCCGTCCTCTGGAGATATCAGCTGATGAAAGGATAGGTAGGTGTGTTAGAGAAGTTAAAGGTTACGTCTCAAACAAATTATCCTACTTACCAGAGATTGCTAAACTGATATCACCAAGTCCGTCGTCAGTAGCAGCTGAGGCAACAAGTGTCCCAGAAACAGCATTAGTATCTGATGCAGCTAAAGTAGCTGTGGGCGGTATGTCTACACCACCTGATTCATCTAAGAAAGACATTACTTCTCCTAAAGTATCACTAAGTAGAGTGGGGAGAGTAACTAAAGCCGAGATCAATTCAAAGTATTATACTCTCATAATTAGTGGAGAAATGGAACCAGTTACTTGTAGTGTGTCTTGTCCAAATACTCCAACAGTTACTAAACATTTAGATAATGTAGTGAATGATTATAAACTGCCGTTAAGCACATGTCCATTATACCACAATGAAATTTATACTCGGGTGGTGTGTATAGACAAGCTTGGAAATATTTCAAAGCAGGCCGAAACTAGAACTAAAGTAAGTCTTAAGCTAGGAAAGAGCCCATCTAAGTCAGGTACGAAAACTGAGGTGGTTCCTGAGTCAGCAGTTGTGTCGCCGGAGGCAAGCACCACTAAAACTGATACCGTTTCTAATCCTGCAATCACAGCACCAGACAAACCCTCAGCTCCACCTGGGCCAACTGACATCAAAACCGAAGTAACTCCGCCCCCGGAAGTTCCAGCATCGGATAAACCCTCTGCTAAACCATCTGAAAGTGGACCAAACCAAGAACTAACTAAATAAAGATTAACCAATTTAAAAAACCATGACCAACCAAGATAGAACTTACAAATTGAACAATGGCGGCGTGCTTAGCAATATTGTTAAGCATAGCAATGGCACCATGAGCTCCAGATACACCGGTGATTATTCTGTTGATGGCGAATCCGCACACAGAGTCTTTTTTAAGTTGTTTAGGGGTGACTCAGATAGCTGTACCAGCCCAGCCAGCAGGGAAATACAGAAAAATGAGATATTGGTTTTAGAATTCATCAAGTTACATTTCCCCCAATTAACTTTGTACGAGGGGTACAGCAGAGTTAATGGGGCATTATGTATACTTTCTAAGTTCATCCCAGGGCTGGGTAAAACTACTGCAAATACTCTTTGGGACTTAATGGGAGTTGATGATGATTTCAAAGATATCACTGCAGGAATGGAAACTGCTGATTCCCTAATTCGCAAGAGGAGAGTGGTAGCCGAGAATAAATTAAATTCGTTGGAGGAAGCGGTTTATCTCTCTACAGAGATGTGTGAGCAGGCCGACTTATTCCATGGTGCCCAGCAGAAAAATGCTGATGGCCAGCTTCTAAAAGACGGGATGGTCTTAGTCGACATTTCACCAAGCAATGTCTTGATTTATCAGGATAATGAAGGAAGAAAAAAAGTTTTACTAAATGATTTCGGTTTAGCTCGGGAGAGAGGTATAAAAGCAGAAAAGTTGTACAGCCGAGCGTCAGTTAGCGGAGTCGGGGGAAGTTATTATACCACCAAGTCAGGGATAACGGTTAATCGGGTATATCATCCACCTAACTTTGATAAGGATTATGAGAATAGCATTGAGCCATCATACGATACTTATAATCTGGTGAATATCTTGTGCCTGATGCTTACCGGTAAGTTGGTAGAACCGCTAAAAGAGGAATCCAAAGAAGATCAGACTATACTGACCCAGCATATAATTGATAAGGTTAAAGAGAGATACCCTTTTGTTAAGGATGAAACCTGCCAAGATTTAGCTAAGATGATTGTTAAAGGGACTTCCACCAAAGATGAGCGTTATTCTTCTGCCGGAAAAATTGCTGAAGAGCTTAAAGCATTAAGGTTATCTATGCCTGTAGGGTACCAAGCCAACCATCCCACTATAAATCTAATAGCATTGCCTGGCTACCTGAAAGAGTGTCAATTAGATTTGCCTCCGAATGAAGAGATGAAAGCTGCACATGATATTTTTATTCCCCCAGCAGCGCCTCCTACAACAGTTTCAGACGAGGCTTTTCTCGCTTCGGTGAGAGATTACTGCTCTAAGCCCAAAGAGCTGTACTTACTTATTCCGATTGCTGGTGAAGCTAAAATGTCCGATGGAAAAAAAAAACAGACTTTTCGGAAAGCGCTGAAAATCGGGATTGCTGCGGTTTCAGCCGCCGCCATAGCTGCTGCGGGATATTTTATCTCGACCAGTGACGGCTGCGAATATAAATTGCATGCATATGCACCCCCTACCGTAAACCTTCACGAAAAGCGTGGAGATAATGGGAAAATATATGAGTTGAATGGAATTATTAAAAATAGTCCTTATGGGTTATCTAACGTTAAATTGTACGAAGATAATACTTTAATTCAGGAATGGAGTGATAACTTGGGAACAAGATTAGATGTTAATCGAGAGGTAAGCTGCCCTTATGGCAGGACTTATACTTTAGAAGCGAGGGATAAGTTTGGGGGGGTTGGTACTGATAGCATAGAAATAAAGCCACAGGAATTCGGCGGGAAGATGGTCGATTGCCGGGAAAAAGTTGCTTCACTTTTAGGAATAGAAAATCTAGGCGAATCAACCATAACTGCCTCTGAGCAGGAAGCTTTAGGAAGTAAGTATTCCTATTATTATGGGAGGTTAAAAGCTAATCCTTTGCTCTCCGAAAAAATAGTAGTTGCTTATGTTGAAGATAATGGGGGCTCAGTGATTGCATGTGGAAGCAGCTGTGAAAAAAAACTTATTTCTCTCTATGAACAAATAGCTCCTGCCGGAATTGATGATGTTGCTGCTTTAGATGATTTTATCTTGGGCATGGAGTCGTCTTGTGGAAGGATGGGTCCAACAGAACTTTACTGTGTGCCACTATCTGTAGTGAAAGAGTAATGGCTCATTTGTAATTAACTTTGCTTTTACTTATCCCTTCTCTCAGCGCAATGTAAATTATGGCATCATCACCTAATAATTTTTCCCCTACTTTACCAAACTTTTGTTTATCTATACTGCCTACTCTGTCTTTAAGTGTAGTACAAGAATATTCCCCTTTCTCATTTATTCCAGCTATCTGCAGGCATAATTGTTTCAGCGAAGAGTCTTGAGTATATCGTGAATATCTAGCTCCGGCTATGGCTAGATCCTGCTCTTTGACGATGGACATCCACGGAATATCTTTATTGGGAATAGCATCTATTGGTTTTTGGTTTGGGTTTGGTGCAACATCCTTAATTTGTGGCTTGAGTTCGTATTCCCCCACTGTTATATTTAATTCTCTTTTTTTGGTGAGCTGAGTCGCAGTAACATACTTACTTATCCTATCAATCCAATCGAACTGATCTTGCAGTAATTTAACTGTGTTTGATTCACCCAAGCGTTCACAATATTCTTTTAACTCCATTGCTCTGTCAGCATAATTGCTTAATCTGGTATAATTATGCGAATTGATATTCGCAGTTATGGTTTTGGTTAATTCAGAACATTCAGTTTTAGCTAATTCGGTAAGTTCTTTTTTTCTATCTTCCTTTAGTTTTTTCAGATCATGAGCTAGTTGGTGAAAATCGGCTAGATCTTTTTTTAGAAGCAGATAATCAGTTGCAGGTGCTGTAACATTATTCGGTATTACCACTTTGTCAACATAAGTTTGGTTTAGTGCCGGGCTATTATTACTGAGATATACAAAGTCATCACGAAGTGTAATAATTTCCTGCCATAGTTCTCTCTTTACTTTCTGAAACCCTGCCGAATTTTCGGTTACTTTTTCGATATCATCTTTAATCTGTGTGAATGCTTCTAATGGCGATGCGTCTAATATTGTTAGCTCTTCATTGCTTAATCTATTTTCAGGTCTTTGTTTAAGTTTGTGTTTTATTCCATCGGCTTTCTGCCAGAAATCATGTTCAAATTCATGTTTAAATTTGATAACCTCATCAACACTAGTTAATTGGGCATACTGCTTAAGATATTTTTCTGCCATTTGAGGCGAAGCTATGAATGCTAATTCTGACATATCAGCATAGAACTGATTTAATTGTGTTTTTCCGGGGAATAATTCTGGGTCGAGATCAGCAGCGCAACGGTACTTGGAACAAAGCTCCATGACCGAGGTTAGTTCTCCTTCTTTATTTGCTTCTGTAGAATTGTGCCATCTTTTAAAGCCAACTTTTATTTGTGGGGCTAATGATAAATATTCTTTTCGTCTTTGTGATAAAACTTCTACAATCTCTTCAAAAGCGTGATTAGCTTCTTTAATCTCCCGATAGCTGGAAGGCGGCAAATCTCCTCCGCAGGTTTTTTGTAGATGGATAATCTCGTCTTGTAATCTTCTTAATCCTGATTGAGCTCGGATTAAATTATCTGCGGTTAGTTGTTCTGGATTAGTTAATGCTTTTCTTCTGTTAATAATCTCTTCCAAACATTTCTTGTTATCAATCCAATACATATATGCATCCGTTTGTGTACTCATCATGATTAATACCTCCGATGTTTTTATTATTGTTGTAGTATGTGCATAGCATCTTCAAAATTCTGGTGAGGGTTATCGTTGGGGTGACATCCCCGTAGGGGGCAAGTTCCCCTGTCACCATCGCAGGAATATTCTGAATTAATTTTGACCTTATGATGCTATGCACATACCTTTAGTTTATGTTTCCATCTGCTTTAAACATAGCTCATACCATTGGTCACGGTATTTGGGGTAGTGCAGCTGCATGAATTTATCGGCTGCGTCCAAAGCCCGCTCAGGGTTGAGGGTTATCTTTGGAGCAATTCTTAACCGATATGCGTCGCCCTCTTTTCCTACCAGACCACTGGCGGTGAGCTTAGATAGTGAATCTTCAATTGGAATTGCAGTAGCATATACATCTCCAAACTTTTGAGTGGTTGAATGATGATTAGTTGGTTCAGTATCAAGAAGGTTTAGCAAAGCTCGGTCTATAACACTTAACCCATATAAATTATCTACTAATACCTGTTCGTATAGTTCTATCACTTTGAGATTATCAGAAATCCCGGAGAAAATATATTTTTGATTGTTTTTATCTACACCTGAATTAAATAAAGTTGCTCCGCAAATTAATTGATGCAGATATTTTACTGATGACCTGAATCTAACTTGTTCCGATATCTCTGGTGGAAGAGATTCAATTATGTGTGGTAGGAAAGGATTCTTAATTTCTGCAGTTGAGTCCAAGCAATTTGAGATATGGCTTTGCCAGGCAGAATAGTTCTCTGTCGTTGCTTCTGGCTGCAGTTCTCTTTCGGCAAAGCTTAAAGCCACTTTTTTATTCTGTTCTCGACTGATATCGGTATGGAAGATGATAAACCTACGGTAAAATTCATCATCGCGTTCTTTTAGATGTTTGTTAGTTATGGCGAATGAATATAATATTGGCTTTTTGTTTATCTTGAATGTATCTACGCCATTTCGCTTGGAATTTGTCCTGGTATAAGTAGAATCTACTCCCTCGGTTAAGTTCTTAATAATTTCTTCAATATCTTTGCTGAATATTTTTTGCAGTTCTGGAATTACGATATAATTGCTGGAATTTATCTTTGGATTGTGATATAAGCTGCGGTCGGTGGCTTGATGGATAGTTAAGTATCGTTCAGATGGAAGTGCTTTTAGTAACGCGTATAATAATGCTGATTTTCCGCTGCCGGAAAGGCTTTCTATACCTATATTAGCTCGAGAAACTAAACCATACATCATCAATTCCCGATTCTTCTCTTCTCCGACGATGCCCTGAGATGCGAAGAAATAGTGGATTGATTGAGGAGTGATGGTCAATGGTGTGATAATTTGTTTGGTGGTTTGGGATGGTTGACTAGATGATGTGGTTTGGAGTGGCGATGGTTGTGGTTCTGATTTTGGTGATGAAGAAAGTACTTGGGGTTGGGTTGATGTAATTAGGGTTACGTCGCTTTGATGGGGAGTAGTATCTTCAACGTATTCTGCATCTATTATTACTGTTTTAGCTCTAAACGTATTTGATGGGTTATGTTTTGAATTAAACCCGGCTTGTAATCTTTTTAATTCTGCCAAGCTTGGCTCTAAAGAGTGATATAAAGTCGGATTATGAGAATATTTCTCTCCATTATCTAAAAATGAATTGATTGTTTCGAGTTCTGGAGATTCTCCTTTATTTATTCTTCTAAGATATCCCTCCATCTCGTTCTTATCTACAAAGAAATTGTACACTTTATCGATTATGGCGTAATCATTCATGGTTAGATAGTCTTAGTAATAGTCTTAGTGGCATTTCCAACAGTAAAACCCATGCGCCCAGGCTTTTCATCCTCTTCATCTAAGTTATAATTACCATAAGCTTCGGTTAGGTCTTCAGTTTTTACTAGAGTAATTTTATCTTTAGATGGTCTTTCTTTTCGTTGTTCTTTGCTAATAACATATCCATCGGTTACATTGGTAACACATTTGTATAAAATTGAATTAATCACCCTTCCCGACTTAAATCGCTCATCTTTGCGCGAGAAAGACAGTATTCTATCAAAGTCGATAAGTTCAAATTGTTTTTTACCAGAGTAATCTTCTATCTTTTGAATAACTTTTTTATGTATACCAATAATTCCTTCATCAGTTTTAGGATATCCTACATATAACTTCTCTCCAAACCTACTCCAGATGGCTTCATCAATTAATCCTAGCACGTTGGTTGCACCAATGGTTATTAATCCTGCTTTAGTGCTGTTTCCATCAAGTAAGTCATTTAAAGTCGTAACTAACGTATTCTGTTCTTTTGAGTCGGTGTCTCTCCTGAGAGCGATGTGATCAATCTCGTCTAAGAAAATAATAACCCCTTTGTTCTTCCCTTTATCGATAGTACTGCTGGCGTCTTTGTAATGTCCTCGAAGAATGTTGGCGCTCTCGCCAAAGTATTTGCTGCACAATTCGGCGCAGGGGATAGGTCGGTATTCAAAACCACACTTTGCAGCCAGGCTTCTAATCAGAGTGGTCTTTCCTGTTCCGGGAGGACCGTGTAATAAGATGTTCGGAAAAAGATTTTTTGGATTAAATAATCCAGTGTAAAATTCCCAGTTTCTTACTCTTAATTCTGTTTTTTGGAATACTTCTTTTACTGCTTCGTGACCATAGATGTAATCTGCTTCATTAGTACTTTTTTGGTCTGGTTTTACGATATAAGAGGAGAAGTCAACATCTACTTTTCTCTTGGGAGCAGTCTTGTCAGGGTTTATTTCTACTTGATATCTTTTCCCAGCAATGATAACTTCCCAATTGTATTCTTTGAACTTTGGATCTTTGCATACTTCTGCCGCTGCGGTTCGGGAAAGCCAGCTGAAAAAAGATTCAGTTAACGCTTCTAGTTTCGGGCGAGGTCTGGATTCTTCTAGTGATAGTTTGTATATTTCTAAAGCGTCATTTAATGGGAAAGGCCATTCTTGGCCATAGTTAAGTGTTTTATTATCAAAATAACTAACCCCTTCTACCCCAGAATATCCAAACTCAGCTGAGGCAGCAGTAGCCGCCAAAGCAGTAATTAATGGCATTGCTAATGATTTGTATTCTGCTTTTAATTTATCCACTCCCTGGCGCTGCATGGAAGCAAAGTCTTTAATTGTTTCATAAGTTCTCTTTCCATTGGTCTTATTAGGGTATTGCCCAATTATTTCGTCTAAAGAATATCTTACTCCATTAAGCTTGGAAACAATAGTATATTCAATACTGTTAAGTTCTGCTCTGGTGAATTCAATTGTTTTTACCATGGTCTAAAAAAATAAAATAAATAAAAAATAAAACAAATTAAACTTTATACATCTCTGCGTAAGGGTTATCTAAGATTTGGTCTACTCTTCTTTCCATCTCGTCGTTCTGAATCTCGGTACTGGTTTTTAATCCATTTACAAATCCGGGCAAAGTGTATCCTTTAGGCACGTCAAGCTTGGATTCAGTCATTCTGACTGCGGCAGTCATCCGGTCACCCATTGCTTTGTAAAAGTCTTTGACCATTCCGTCCAGAACCTTTATCTTATCTTGAAACCGTGGGACAATATCTCCAATCTTGGTCAGGGCTTCCAACTCTCTTATATTAATATCGGTGCCTTCCATATACGCTTCTACATTCATGCGATGCTGTTGTACGAAGTTATAAACGGCAGTAGCCACCTCTATTCCTTTCTGGTAATTCTCAACTTTCTGATCCAATGCTTCAATCCGGGTAAGGAACTTCTGCTTTAGGCCTTTGTAACCGGTTATGCTCTGGCTATACATCACAATATTGCTGTGCAGCCGCTTAATTTCCCTAGTGTCTGGCTCCTGCCCTTTTTGTTTGAGGGTTGCTTCTACCGTTTTTCGCTTATCATAAGCTGCACAAATCTCCTTTTCCAGCTCTTTTACTGCTTTGGCACATTTTCTACGGGTAGCCATTGTTTCTATAAACTTCCCCTGAAGCCCGTCCATTTTGGTGTGGTCGCGGCTATACTCTGAGCCATAAAGTATTTCACTAATTTCTTCTTCAACTGCATGGGCTTCTTCTACTAATTCAGCCAAGTCTTCTTTTCTTCCGGCGAGCCTTTGATGTGGAGTTCTGAATAAGTTATATGCTTTGATGTACAAGGGCTTAACTAATTCGGGTACATGATCTAATCTTATTCCTGATTTTCCCAAGGTTTCAGTACTTCTGGTCATAGCTCTGCTGGCAGCTCCTGGTGAGGAATATTCTTCACTGGACTCCTGCACTAACGTATCAATGTATTCCATCCCTTTAACGTGTTCACTCCAAAGGGTTTTCGGATCTGGGTCTGGCTGTTGTGATATTGCTGGTGCCATTTGGGGCCCCTCAGTGATTATTGGCCCGCTTTCTCCAGTTATGCTTTCTTCGCTAGTTGCGTCTTCCATGTTAGTTCACCTCTAGTGATTAAATTTTATTTCTGTCCGTATACTTTGATCTCAGGCTGGGCGGCAACTTTAGGCTCGCTTCCATCTACAATTCCGTCTAATGGGACGTACTCAAAAAAATATTTTCTATTCCCTAATACATTGCTCTTAGCAATTACTCCCTGTTTTCCGCTGGCATTGTCAGTAAACACAAAGCCTTTGAATCCGCCTTTCTCAGATACTACATAATCCAAGCTAAAGTCTTTAGATGCAGCCACGCCTTCTGGAATTGGAACACTTTTATACTTCTCTTCCAGCTCACTCATCTGCTTCTGATATACGCTTTTACAATCTTCTGCGTCGGCTTTAAACGTGAAATAGCCGATGCCTAATCCTATTGCTGCCCCTACTCCTACTTTTATCAATCCCGGAATGTATCCTCTCATTTTATTTCCCTCCTGTTTGGTTTTTGTTTATACTTTTGTTTTTTGTTCTAGTTGTTTTTGGTTGAGCTTTTGTTTAATTAACAAATAACTCACTTTACCGCTTTAGCGGCATAGTCTTTGAGCTTGTCTACGAATCGGTTAGTTATCTGGCTGTAATCATTTGCATTGTCTTCTGTAGGTAAAGAAAAATTACTTCCGACTAACGGAATCATCTCATCTGGGTTGAGTGATTTATCCAATGGCTCTAAATCCAATCGATAATTATCTTGAAACAATAGTTGTCTTTCAACCAGCATCTCTTGTTTTCCGCTGCGATTATGGGTTATTACTACACCATTGATGCCTTCGTCTTCAGCAACAACATAATCTATGCTGATGTCTCTGGGCCCGACGAGACCTTGACGTGGTACTGAAGCATACTTCTCCTCAACTACAGAGATTTTCCGATTATACATCTCTTTGCAATTATCGGTGGTAGGATGCCATAACACATACCCGACACCAAGGCCGATTCCTAACATTAACGTATTAGAGATTAATCCCATTTTAGTTTCCTCCAATTGGTTTATCTTCTGGTTTATCTGGTTCTGATTTGGTCGAAGCTTCAGGATAGATTGCATCACTTAGCCTTCTGCGATAATCGTTTGCTTTATCACCTAAGAAAGAAGTGGTAGAATCAATCATCTGATCGATACTTTCATGAGTCTCTCGAATTTTTCGGTCTAATTCTTTCTTTCCTTCTTCAAATGTTTTTTCCACACAGAATTCTTTTATTTTATCGGTAAACGAGCGGTAGCTGCTGGTTCCTGGCTGGTAATCTTTGCCTAAGCGGGCGAGTAGCGCATCTATGGGTACGGCAATTATAATCATCTCTGGCTTAGTTGACTTTGTTGCTTGTGGCTGTTGATATAACTGTGAGAACACATCAACTTGTGGAGCGTCGACATTTTGTAATTTCTGCTGTAATGCTTTTACTTCCTGCTGAAGCTGGCTGACTTTAGCAGCATAGTTCGGCTCAGCCATGATTAATGTTGTCGTGGTTGAAGTGGTCGGTGTAGTTTCTATTTTATCCTGCTTTGGGCAGTTTTCGGCAGAATACAGGCAAGATACTGATTCTTGCACTTTTTGGTAAGTCTTGTTTACTTCGCCACTGGAATACACTCCGACGCCAAAGGCTCCGGCAGCGAGGGCTCCAATCCCAACGATGTAAAGTGGTGTTTTCCATTTCATACCACACTCAGAGAGAGAAGTATATTTATGGTTGTGTAGTAGCAGGAGAGACACTTAATGGAAAATTTTAGTCAGGCTCTAGAATCACTTACTTCCCAAAAACAATACAAGTAACTGAGCCATTACAAAAATTAGCGTTGCTTTCGTAAGGTCCAATTTCTCCGTTAACATAAGCTCCGACAATGGGGATGTCTGCTATTTCAGGAATTTGTTTCAGTGCTTTTATTTCGTTGTCATAATTAGCGATTATAATATTAAAAATGGCACAAGGAAGCATCAAAACGCATTGTGGTTTTGAATGAAGGTTGATTAACGCTTCTTTCAATGTCAAAATTGCCGATTGATGGAGTTTATTACTATTTGTGTCCATCATTATATATGGTTCATTCTCTTCATAAGTGCCTGTAAATATCATCTTATCATTACAGATATCAAAAGGATAACTGAGGGTGTGGGAATTAGACCTTCTTGCAAATGCAGTTAACTTAATCCACTCTTTAAAATTTCCTTTTGGTCCGGAAAAGAAAGGCATGGTCTTAATAAAGTCCGCTTTGCTTAACCCTATTTCAGAGGCATAAGTTTCTACTGCTGGGGTGAACGAACCTTGCTTTCCCAGTTTAGAGATGGCAATTTTGTCGATGAAACCGTTAGATAACCTGAAATAATATTCTTTTGAAGGGTTAAACCGGTTGTATCCATGCTTAGCACAAATGGAAAATTTTGCAGTGGTTTTTATTCCAATTATTAAAGCCTCATCAGTGTGAACCTTTTGATTAGAAAAGAGATAAGTCTTAGCTAACCGTCCTTCATCTGCAGCAACTCCACCAATAATGGGTAGCTCTTTTGGAGCTATGATCTTTATTTTAGCTAATATCTCTGGAGTGGGATTACTCATGTTATTATATTTTGATGGCCCTGGCACAAATAACACTGCCAAATCACTGTCTTTAAGATTAATCTTGTTTAATTCTTCTTTAGTTGGATTGGTGCTAATACTCCACATTTTTGCGTTGAAATCTTCATTTTCTCCGGCAAAAAGCATTAGGTTTATTGATCCATTTATGCGCGTATCAAATATCTCTCCAAAAGTGCTGATGCCGGCTAGCGGAACATCTCCTATAACCGTCTTTATTCCTTCTAACAGAGAATCAAAGCTATCTTCATAGCTTATGCTAACAAACAATAACGCTAATTTAACTTTATCTTTGAATGTCTTTATTTGGCTAATGACTTTGCTGGCAACTTCTCTACCAGCGATAAATGCATTCTTCTCTGAGGTTGATGCGGCAGATATTTCTACTCTTGACCTTTCTGAAGAGCTTTCACTATATATTTTATCTAAATTAGACCCGAACTGAGATAAATCTTTAATCCATTGGTGGTTTAACTTATATCCTCGGTTTGCTTTGTCAATTACTTTGTCCCTAATTAATTCTTGTAGTGATTTAAATGTTGCCTGATAGGTTATTTCTTTGTGTTTGCTGATTCGATGGTGTATCTGCTTGGCGGAAAGCGGCCAGTCTGTACCTAACAGTTGAATGATTTCCTGCTTGGTCTTACTATTAGCTCTAATCTCCGGTAATTCCATCATTTAACCCCAAATCTTTCCATTACATCATGCCTGATTCTATCTGCGATGCTTTTATCTTCGGTTATCAAGAAGATTATCTCTGTTTTTTTGTAGACGAGTTCGCTTTGCATTTTCTTTAAGTTTATTTCAGCGAGAGTTGCAGCAGAATTAGCTAATTCATCCATGACTTTCTGGAAGTCTTTGGGATAGAGAATCTGAATGAATACGTCACCGATGATTATAGTTCCATGTTCTACTGATAAATTTTCTTCAGTTTTGACATGCATCCCATAACTTTTCCAGAAATTCATAAAGATGATATCTAAAGGTCCGCCACACTTTGCTATGCAATAATATTCATTATTTTTAGTAATCTCCTCTAATTTATGCACTTGTTCTTTTGTTAGGATAGTGGTGTTCCACCAGTGCCGGTCGATAAAACACACCGGTTTGCCTAATGTGGGGATAACCTTGTTAAATAATGCCTCTTCAACAAAAGAGTACATTTCATAATAGGAGTTAAAGACTATCTTTTGAGGCAGTTGTTGGGAAAATTGGTGTTTAGTATAATTTTTTTCCAAATGAGAAAATCTCGCACTGGAATTTTTGATCCAATCTAATTCTAAAGAATATTTTTTTTCATTATTACTAACAATTTTTTCTTCAACTAAATTGTGGAGATGCTTATGTGCAGCTTGATAAGTTACACTTACTCCATATTTGTTCTTTAATCTGGAGTAAATCTCTTTGAGAGAAAGGGACCAATCTGTACTTAAGATATCTATTATTGCTTCTTTGACAATTACTTTGTTTCTGGGTGCTTTCATTTTTTAGTTTGAATAAATTGCCTCTCGGTTTGGTCTCTTATCCGCTTAGCCACTTCTTTATTCTTCTGAGTTAGTACTTGAATATTTTCGGGGTAATGGTGATAAAAATAATCCTGAAGATCTTTCATATTTAATTGGTTAATATTTTTAACTTGTGCATACAATTTTTCAGTACGCTTCACAAATTCTTCGGGATAATAAATTTGTATAATGACCTCTCCTACAATGAATACATCCATCATGAGTTTTCCGGTTTCGGTAGTAGTTCCCAATTTATATCTCATGCCTAAACTTTCCCAGCTGGGTCTCATTATTTTATCTAAAGCGGTATTAGACTTTATCAACACATACATCTTTCTATTCTGGAGAGATTCTTTGAGAAGATTCCATTCTTTTTCGGTGCCCACTGGGCTGATCCAAACATGTTCGCTCTGCACACAAATGCTTTTGTCTTTGCTTTCAAGAGTATCACTGGAGAGATAATTTAAGATATACATATACAAATCCCACAGACAACTTAAACTTACGGTGGAAATTGAACTATTTTCTGCAATTGCTTGTTTTAGATAAGCTATTTCTAAAGAAGAGCCTAACTGTTTTACTTTCTTAATCCATTCATAATTCAATTTGTAGCCTTCTTTATCGCGAGTTATCACCTCAAGTTTAACTAGTTCTTGAAGAGATTTGTGCACGGCTTGATAAGTCAATCCTAAAGAATACTTGTTGTTTAAAGAATAAAAGATTTGGCGGAGAGTTAGAGGGCACCCTTTACTCACTAGTTCAATTATGGCACTTTTGGTGTTTTTTCCTTCAGTCGGGAACATGATGCCATTAAGAGCTTTCATCAATTGAACTTATTTTTTGCTACATTTAAACTTTTTGGTTGATTTTTAAGTTATCATTTCAACCGTACTTATATAACAACCATTCGATTATACCTTCGTAAATCTTCCAATGGAACCGAAAAACCTCCAGTTCCTCTCCTGCCTGCGTGAAAACTCGCGAGAGAAACTAACTGAAATCAGCAAAAAGACCAATATTCCTATCTCTACGTTGTTTGATATGCTTAAAGAGATGCAGGGAAGTGTTATTACTAAATATACAGTGCTGCTTAATTTCCATCAATTGGGCTATCAGGCACATGCGCAGGTGTTTCTGAAAGTAAATCCAGAGTGTAAAGAGAAGCTCAGAAACCATCTCCAATTAAATCAAAATGTAAATGGTTTGTATAAAATCAACAACGATTGGGATTTCATGATTGAAACTTTGCATAAAAATATTCGGGAATTAGACGGCTTCATGGACTCGCTCAGTTCAAAGTTTAAGATAGAAAAGCATCAGATACACTATTTGGTGGATGAGATTAAAAGGGAAGGGTTTGTGGTTTGATTGGAAGAATATTTAATATTATTATTCATTTTGCGTATTACCCCCATTTTGTATATTTTGTTGGTTAGGTATTCCAATTATAATCCTATTTTTTGGTGTGATGCTTTTCGGAAGGTACTCTAACAAAATTTTGTAACCTTGTTCTCTGGCGTATTGTGCTCTAATCAAATCCTGATAGACATCAAATTTATTCAAATCATAGTCTTTACCAGAAGGATATTCTTTTGGAACCAGGATTATACTATCCAAATCATGGCAGCAAGGCGAAACGGCAAATTTCAAACGCTGTTCTAGACAATTTTTTATGAAAAAATCAGTCAGATTTCCACACGCATGAATAGCTATCACCAAATAATCTTCTCTCTTTTTTCTTCTATCCCTCCTTTCTTCCTCACCTCTTTTCACAGACAGTTTCAATTCTCGATAAAAATCGGGTCTAGTTAAATCACCTTGGATAAATTTATTTCTCTCTTTAAGGTTGGGAAATAGAGAAATGACTTTTTCTTCTACGTTATCATATTTAGTGGTTTTATGAATATCTACGGAAATAGTTTCCGAAGTTTCAGCTTTTGGTTCAACTTTTGTTTTAACAGCTAATCCTCCATTTCTCAATAACCAACACCAACTGGCTAAGCCATTGCCACAAAATAGATTAGCTATTCTATTATAATGCACGCTTTCACGATGTAATGTTTCCTCAACAATTTTTCTGAAATAAATTACTTTGTAAGCATGTTTAATACCTAAACCGCTTTCTCGTGCAATTTCTAAGAAAGAAGCAATTCCTTTACTTGATAAATTGATATTTTGGCTGGTCATATTCAATTTTATTGTATCTTTTGAACAGTTCTTCAGAAGAGAAATCTTCTTTGCCCAATTCTGAGGATACTTTTACCGTAATTGTCTCAATACCCGTCGTGTTTCTGATAGCTGGAGTTCCTTCAATGAGGCGTTCTTTCTCTTCTTTAGAGCTAACATAAAGAATAACTTCACGATAATTAGTTAATTGGCCTTTCCGATCTCTTTTTTGAATTCTACCGTTTAATTGTTGTCGGGTTTCTCTTAAGATTTGTTCCAAAGACTCATTTTTTGAGTCTATCTTGTTTTCTTCATAGTTAGGCCAATTTCCGTTGCTGGTTAGATTTTCTTCTGGCCAATAATGAGTTGCTAATTCTTCAATAGTTTGAGGAATAAAAGGATAAAGCATGATTAATTGCTTTTTGACAAAATCTTTTATTAACTCCTGATTATTTCCCTCTCTTTGCAAATACCATTTTAAGTCATTTTGCATTTCAAAAAAAGCATCATTTATGGCCCAGCGCACTTCAGCATCTTCCAAATAATGTCCCACTTTTTTAGTGAAATTATGTGTTCTGGAAACCAACCATTGGTCAATTGTGGAATATTGTTTGCCTGTAATTACCGAAGTACTCTCTTTACTGACTTCTTTATTCTCTCCCAGCATTCTTTCTATGTATAATCTAAATTTATGCAGATGCTGAGAATACTTTTTGGCTAACTCTGCTTTCCAGTCAAAATTATCAAAAGGACCCTGTCCATGAGCAATATATAATCTGGCTCCATCAACCCCATATTCCTGAAGAGCATCATTCCAAAAAACAACGTGGCCCTCTGATTTAGACATTTTTTTCCTTCTAAAATAACGTGCCAGTTAACTACGATTCCCTGAGGCCATTTCTCTTCCGGAAATATTGCTGTGTGATGAAAGATAGAAAACGGAAAATGGACTTGTTTATGCTCCATCCCACCCATATTCAAATCTAAAGGATAAATCTGGTCAAACTCTTCTTTTATTTCTTGGAGAAGGTGCGGTTCTACTCCTGTCTTTCTGCTTGCTTCATTCAATTCCCCTTTTCCCAGCATGACATAATCAAAAAAAATAGGATTAAGATTAGCAGCAGAGATTTCTCCCTGATTGATTCTTCTGGCGATGGGGAAAAAAGCCATATAAACATTACTATCAGCTAAAGCTTCAATCATCAAGCCAGGATCATAAGGAAAAACAGTTCCTAACCCCGTTGCTCTGGTCAAAGGCCTTTCTTTCAGCCAGGAGATGATTGTTCCGCTTAATTCGTCTTTATACTCTTTTGGGAAAATATTCATTTTCTGAACACATCTCCGGGCTAATTCTTTCCATTGTGTGTTAGAGTAATCTACAAACCATTGGTTAGGAATGGATTTAATGATAATTCGATCGCCGCAGCGGCAGTGTACTTCTGTGGATAATTCAGAAATCACTTCTAAATGCCCGGCCATTTCTAAATCTTGCCTAATCTGTGTCCGGGCTTCTTCAGTATTCATTCCGGCATATTTCCCGGTGGAAGAATTCATTGAGCCTCTGTTTTCCATGCGGTATAATCTTTTTTTTACTTGTTCTAAATCCGCATGCTCCGGACCACCCATTTGATTGATAATTACTTTGGCTGGAATGAGTATTCCTTGCGCTAATGAATCTTGCTCCATCTCAATCACAGGAAAAATCCTACTTTCTAAATCCGGCCGTTCTTTCATCAAATATAAATAATCATGAGGATCGTGCGCAGGTACACTCATTACTACGCCCGTCCCATCTTTTGGAGAGACAAAATCCCCTTTAACTAAAGGTACTTTCTCTCCATTAATTGGATTAGTAACCAATAAATTCTCTAAAGTACTTTTTTCGACACGATTTTTAACTAAAATTTTCTTGCCTAAATCTATAATTTGTTGGACAGAATCTTTCGCTAAAACCCACGTTTCTTCTCCAAAATTACCCTCAACAGCGCATTCAACATACTCAGCATTGGAATTAAACCAAAGATTAGTTACGCCAAAAATAGTTTCCGGTCTTAAAGTGGCGATAGGAAATATTTTTTCTCTGGGTATTTGTTCTTCTGTTATTATTTCTCCCGTTCTAAACTTAATCAGATTATAATCAATAATTCTAATTTCAGAGACATTTTCCGGCACTCTGATATCAGCACCAGCAGCATCTATGGCTACAGGATTATCACAACTGGGGCACCACGGCAGGCGATAGGGTTTTTTGAGAATGTAGCCCTTTTCCAATAACTTTTCCATCTGCCATTCAATGAAGCGGTTATAATGGGGGTCAATAGTAGATACGGCTGTATCATAATCTAAAGAAAGATTGGCTTTCATCATGGATGTAGTAATTTTCCTCTCGAGAAGTTTCTCTAGCTGAAAAACATTTCGAATCCCCTTGATTTCTTCAAGAGGTATTTTGTAATCTTCAACTATATGTAGATTTTCTTTAATCTTATCAAATAAAACCAAGCAATCTATGCCAGTAGCATGAAAACCTAAAGGAAAAAAAACATTTTCTCCTTTTAATCGATGGTATCGAGCTTGAATATCCGGAGGGACATAGGAACGGAGATGTCCAACATGAAGTGCTCCCGAAACAGTCGGATAGGCAAACTGGATGAAAAATTGTTTGTTTGTTGGGTTCTTT
>CAZIUU010000001.1:70170-79630 GCA_964542815.1 uncultured Methanosarcinales archaeon
CCATTTGTTGCACTTAAGAAATGTTTTTGGAAAATATTCCCCATTCTTCTTTAATGAAATATATCACTTTTTGGATAGTCTCCGATGTAGTGTAAGGGGAAACCATAAAAGCTTTAAGGGCATAGACGGGGACCCTGCTTTTTTGATCTGCCACAGAGAAATTCCTGTAACGTTTTGTTTCCCCGAAAAAGAAACGTTTTTTGTTGTCTCTAAAACGTTTCATCACTTCTTCCATATGCGTATTCCTTAGTTTTACTTCCTCTTCGGTGGATTTACCAGATAGTTCTTCTTCTCGTTCTTTACTATTGCGATAAAACCTAAATAGAACAGTGGGACTGGGTGTAGTTTGGTTTAAAACCCCCACTCCTCGGATAGTGGCTAATCCCTCTTTTAACTGCTCTGCGCGTTCTATCAAATTGCCTAAAATGACCTGGTATCCTTCTATTCCTAATAACATTAGATTAACTTTAGCAGGCAAGGCAGCGAAGATCCGGCTACATTCTTTAGTATAATCCGTGTGATATTCTCCCTCCCCGTTGGTAAACATATAAGGGGAATCTTTAGTAAAACTACGTAGGTCAGCAGCCTCTTTTGTTATAAATAAAGAGTTTAAGTAGGGAGTGTACCCTAATTTATGGAAATCGAAAACTACTGAGTCAGCATCTTTTGTTTGAAAGAGCCGCTCTTTAATCTTATGCAAAGAAGCTAATGCTTTTTCTTCAATACCCAAAGGGTTATTTTCAAAATCATAATCACTAAAAACAGAAAAGAATCCTCCCATTGCCAAGTCCGCATGAATATGAGGAAGATACCTCTTGCCGTATTCTTCACTTAATTTATCTCGTATTCTACGTATCTCTGATACTTCATCTATGCCAAAAGCATCGGTAGTCCCGCTTGTAGCATAGATTACTGCAATTTCTCCTTTTCGTTCAAAAATTAGTCTCATTTTCTTTTCCAAATCATTGATATCCATACTGTTATCTTGATTGCTTCTTACCCGAATATTTTTTATTTTGCCTATCCCTGCATCCGCCACCACGCTGTCAATAGAGAAATGGGCTAATTCGTTAGAAAGCACGTATATATCGGAAGGTAATCCATTTTCTTTGCTACTGGGAATGGCTTTTTCTATTCCTATACGCAAAGCAGCGTCATTGCCGCCAGTTCCTCCATAAGTAAAGTAGCCAACTGACTTTTTTTCATTGTAGCCAATGAGGCGGGACATCATGGTCACAACTTCAATTTCTGCGCTAGCTGCAGCTGGACCATACGCATCAAAAATAGGATTACTGTTGAGATACGCACCAAGTAAATTGGCAGCTAAAGCCGGTTTAGTAGAAAGAGGAATGGCATTAGTAAAGTAAAACTCTGTTTGAAACGGATGCCCTAAAGCCCATTGGTTAAACAATTCTCCCAGCTGTCCAACCGGCAAGCCTGATGAAGGGATGACTGCCATATCTCTTAATTTACGGTAATCAACTTTTTTTATTTCACCACCTAAGTGAGGACTATGATGTTCATCTTTCAAAGAGTCTACAGAATCTATCGCTTTCCCGACCATAGATAATAAAGAAGTTTCCATTTCTGCGCTTTCTGAAGAAGTTTTTCCTGCGGTAGGTTCTTGACTAGGAAACAAGGCCAAGTATTTTTGTAGGTATTCGATTTTCATGTGATTTATTGAAGAAAGCTTTTTAATCACTCTTTACCCAGAAAAACCGCAAGAGTTTCGTAAGATTTCCGAACGTTTATAAACAAAAATTCTCTACCGAAAACTTTCCGGAAAAATAAGAAAAATGCTTTTTAAACAAGTAAATTACATTCCTGACAATGAACGAAAAAGAGCTGAAGATCATCTCGCACCTGCGTAAAGATGCCCGTACCAGTTTGTCTTCAATCTCGCTTGAAGTAGGAATGCCTCTTTCTACCGTTTATGACAAGATTAATCGAATGCACCGAACTAAAATGATTAAGAAATCATCTTTGCTGTTGGATTTTTCCCAATTAGGTTATCCATGCCATAATATTCAAGTTATCAGAATAAATCCGCTTAAACAACCGGAGCTGCTTATATTTTTACAAAAACATGCTAATGTTAATTCCATTCATAACACTTTTGGCGATTATAATGTGATTGTAGAGACAGTTCATCGGAATGTTGCCGAGCATTACACTTTCATAGAGGAGCTGAAAAAACTCTTTGAAATAAATGATTTGTTAGAATTTCCATTGGTCGAGGAGGTAGTCAAAGAGAAATTTATACCTTAATCTCCACCCTATCCCCTACCGCATACTCCTCACGAACTTCTGACTTAATCCCCAATTCAATCACATACTTCCCTTTATGCGAAGAACTCCAGAATGTAAACGGCCTAAAACCACCTTTGACTTCCACAATCTTCATCTCTTTATCCACTACTAGCACATCAATCGGAAAAAACACAAAGAAATTGTGCAAAGAAATTCTTCTTTCCTCTTTAAACACCATAATTAAATTCTGCTTGCGATGAAACATTAATCCTAATGCTTGCGAAAAAATACTCTTACTGACAATTTCTGTCTCTGAAATTACTTTATTGCGAGTGTAGTTTAATATCATTTTAACTTTTCTTCTTAGACAATTCTCTTTTTCGTATTTATTTAGCTCACCGAACAAATTGATCGCGCCGAGCTAAACAAATACTTTTTTTGTATTTGTTTAGCATCTTCGAAATCCTCGCATAAAATCGTAAGGGCGACATCTCCGTAGGAGCCTTCCCTCTGTCGCCATCTATGTCGTAATCGATTGGATTTCGACTTTATGATGCTAAACAAATACTTTTTTCCAAATTTCATCTCCAACATAATGAATATTCTTAACCACGTTTCCTGAAGCCATCGCTTGCATCTCTTCTGAATTGAATAAAGCTATTCCTACTGCTAAAGGCTTGCGATTATTTACATCAACAATCATTACCAAAGCATCTTTTTCAATTCCAGCTTCAATTTCTACAATCCCAGGACGCATCACATCCGCTCCACTTACCATAAACTTAACTGCTCCCATATCTACCACAATTTTTTTCAGCAATTCTTGGTGAGCTTGAAGTAATTTTAAGTGCGGGATTAATTTTTCCGATAGATAGAAAAAAGCAGGCTGTTTATTCAACAAAACTAATTTTGAAGTTTCTGATTCCGATAATTCAACCGTATCTTTTTTGCTGACTTTTAAAGAATAATGATATGTATCCAATTCTTCCTGAAATTCTTTGGAGCGGAGAGGAGTAAGTTTCATTTAATTAGATAGTATTAACTAAACGATATATAAATTTTAGCTTATTTTTTAATCCACCAACTCCATCTTGAACTGCGGGTCGTACAGCAGGGCATGATATTTGTCTCGCAGTAAACTGCCGATAGTTTCCTGCTTTTCCATCATTTCTTGAGTGAATCCTTTGCTTGGCATAGAAATAATTAAACGAGCGTTTAATTGGCACCAATTTCCGGTTCTATCATCAACAGTGCTTGATAAAGACATGCCATCATCAATAAAATAATTTATCTTTACTGGAAGATTACTGCAAACATAAACCTCACTTTTCCATTTTTTCCAACAGCCGAAAGGTGCAAGTTGAGCTTCAGTTATGGATAAATCTCCTTTTACTTCAAAGCTCTGAGATTTCAAAACATTTTCTAAATCGGATGGCGTTTGCGGGAAATATACTTCTAGTTCGTATTCTTTTTTTCTAGCTTTTCCCATGTGTTTTGCTCTGTGTTATTGTTTCTTTCTCAGAATACCCATCTCCCCTGTTTTAATGATTAGTAACCAACTCGTATTTGTTTTGTTTTTAATCTTGTTGTCACTTCAATCCTAACTTATCCAACAGCTTGAATGCTTCTTTGTCAAATTTTGAGAACCCAAACCATTTTTTGCCTAAGTCCTTTAATGAAGCTCCAAAATGGTACACTTCTTTATTGTCGATTATGAGAAACCGATCATGTGACTGCTTAAATTCTTTCACTTCAATAAGCGGATACTGTGAATTATACTTAGCCAAATCAAGCAATAATTGTTTGGAAATTTCTTTAGTAAATATTATAACTGCAACGCCTTTATTTCTCTTGCTAAATAGCGTCAAAATTGAGTCATCTATGTCATTGTCAATCAAAACAATGGACTTATCAGCAGTTCTAATAATATCTGAAACAAATTTGTATGAGTCAAATACTTGTCCATCGAAAAATATGCCTTTTTCTGGCATGATATCTTTACTTTGTATAGCATCAAATACCTGTTCAAATTTCTCGTCATATCCAATTTGCTTTTGTTCAACAACATCTAATCTATGAAATATCTGGGCGTTTGAAGAGATAAATCTTCTCATGGAAACAAAAGCCCTAACTATTTGAATATTTATCTCAATAGCTTTCGGACTATTTAATATGCCAGAAAGTGTTGCTACGCCCTGTTCTGTAAAGACATAAGGAAGATATTTTCTATGCTTACCCCTCTCTTTTTTTAAGATTCCATTTTGGAACCTTAAAGAATCATCACTTGATGTTCCAAATTGGAATTTCAAGTTTTCAAATTCTTCTTTTGATAATTGAAACATAAAATCTTTAGGGAATCTCTGACTATTCCTCTTAACTGCTTTATTTAAATTTCCTGTTAAAACATCATAAAGCTCAGCCAAATCCCTATCAAGCATTACCTGAATGCCACGAATGCTGTGAATCTTACTTTTAATGTTCTCTGGATTAAAAACAGCTAATTCTTTATTCATATTTTAAACCCTATCTTTTCCAACTTCTTCTTCATCTATTATTCTTTCTCTGCCTCATTCACTCTACCACAATTCCCACTTTTCCTGGCATAGCCGTTCTGGCTTTAGGATGGGAACTTTCTTCACCTAATATTACTTCAACTTTACATCCAAATTCTTTTTCCAGCATCCCTGCTGCTTCGGTCATCACTTTTAACTCTTCTTCAGGTGAAATTACTACTAAAGGAATTTTAGATTCATCTTTAACTAACGCTGAAATAATCTTACTTACATCTTTTCCTTTTTCTTTGAATGTTTCTTCCACTAAAACTCTGCGCATAATTTCTCCTAGGTTATGCGTAACTTTAATCTCTGCTGATACAATCTCAAATAATTTATACAGCCATCTATCAGCGATAAATAAAGTATATTTTTTAGGAGTATCAATCTTAGCCAACTTTAGCACATTGCGCATGCTTTCTCGCGTAGCTTTGACTAATTCTTCTCCAGCTTCAGCCTTCGGGTTGATTTTACTCTCTTCTGCAATTGGCCAAGTGGAAGCAGATACTAGCTCAGTTGCACTTTTGATATATCTCCCTAATTCATTTAATTCTTCGCTGAGATGCGGAGTGATAGGATTCATCAATCTAACCCACACGTTTAATGCTTCATGGATGGTTTTAGTATCGTTTCCTCCTCTGCGTACGTACCAACGTAAGTCATCGTACATCGTAAAATAAGTGATGGAAGCTAATTCTCTTAAATCGTATCCTTTCAGGGCATGGTTTATAGCTCGGACATGATTATGCACTCGAGATAATAGCCAATTATCGATAGATTGTTTTTTAGTTCCTTTTATTTGTCGCAGCTCTTCACACAAAGTATAAATTCTTTCCAGAGCATTTTTGTAATTTAATACTACTTCTTCGGTCCAGACTACATCTACATGTGGAGAGCCGATATGCGCATAATATAATCTCATCGCATCTACGCCGTATTTCTCCATAGCTGCTGGTATTGGCTCTGCTCCGCCTTTGCTTTTAGAAATCTTAGAGCCTTTCCCAGTAACCCACCAATTTACGACGATGCCTAACGGCCATTTATTTTCGGGCAGGATAGCCACGTGATTCATTAAAAATACGGGAAAGTGTACGGTTTTGTGTTCTTTGCCTCCTAGGTTTAGGTCCAATGGATAAAAATAATCAAATTCTTCTTGGATTTCTTTCCATTCTTCTTTTCCCTTTCCTTTTCCTAAGAATACATAATCAAAGAACTCTTCAGTCAGCTCTTCCGGCTTGAGCTTTCCGTTGTTTACAAACTTGGAAACAATGTAATATACTGGATAAAGAGTGGAGTCACTAATGGGCTCGATGATCCATTTTCCGTCAAACGGCAATCTACTTCCCTGCCAGTTTCCAAGTCTAGCACAAGCTCTGTCGCCAAACCAGTCAATGACTTTAGGCATATTCTGATGATATTCTTCAGGGTAGATATGCATCTCTTTAATTTGCTCTTTGCTCCTTTCTTTTAGTTCAGGATTAGAATATTTGATGAACCACTGGTCATCGATGCGCTTGATAACTACTTTTCTTCCGCAGCGGCACAGCACTTCTTCTGAAAGGTCGTGAAAGGTGTCTGCTTTTCCCTCTTCAATCAATTTAGATTTGATTAATTCTTTAGCTTCTTCTACCTTCTTTCCAGAGTATTCACCGCAGGTATTTCGCATAATTCCAGTATGATAACCGGCTTTGTACAATTCTTTAGTCGCTTCTTCTAGTTTAGGATCATCTAATGAAGAGATGCCTAGCTTTTGTGAAATCTCTTTAGCGGGAAATTCACCATAGCCTTCGGTTTTGATGATTGGGATTAAGCCAATATTGTTTACTGCTTCTGGAGATATTTTGTATTTTTTACATTCTTCCGGATGCTCCTGCAGGAATCTTAACGCGACGTAATCGTAAGGCGCATCGCTGGGTACAGAAGTTACGATTCCGGTTCCAACTTTAGGGTCGCAGAAAGTTGCCGGAAGTATAATGATATCACGTTCTACTCCTGGAGCTCGAGCTTTTTTGCCGAGGAATTTACTTGGATTTATTTCTTCTTTGAGCAATACTTCATCTTTTTGATAACCTAATTTTTCAGCTGCTTCGGGGCTCATTACCCAAGTTTCAGTATCTACTTCTACTTTGACGTATTTTACAGTGGGATTTATCCACAGATTGGTTTGACCATATATGGTTTCCGGCCTAAGGGTAGCGGCAACGAGATAGAGCGGTTCAGCTTCTTCTCCTTCAAGCTTGAATTTTAATAAAGTGTATTCCTGTTTTTCTGCATTTCCGCCTTTAGATATGTCAGTTTCAGAAGGGTCTACGGCTACTGGTCCGCAGCTGGGGCAGGCAGTGGCAAAGTATGGTTTTTGGATGAGCAAATCTTTCTGCATTAATTTTCGGAATTGCCATTGGATAAATTTTTCGTAATCTTTGTAAACGGTGCAGGTGAATCTATCCCAATCACATAGAAAGCCGAATTTTTTCCAGTAATCGTTGACGTAGACTTGGTTGAAGTATTCTACAACTTTATTTGGGTCGGTTAAAGTGGGAATTACTTCTTTAGGACAGCCGTTGAGTTCTAAGTATTCGAGCCAGGCTTGATCGCCGTGTTTTACTTTGTTGGCAAAAGCCAGAGCCTGGTTGCCAGATGCATGAGTTCCTACCGGAAATAATACTTCTTTGCCTTTTAATCGTTCGTAACGGCAGATAGCATCGGTATAAGAATAGCCGCGCATGTGCCCTACATGAAGGTAGCCGGAAATGCCAGGATAGGCAAATATCATCATGAATTTGTCTTTGCCTTTCTTTACCACAGCTTGACCTAATTCTGCCTCTTTCCATTTAGCCTGCCATTTATCTTGCAGTTCTTTCCAGTTTACACCCATAACCAGAAGGTATTAGACGGCGGTTTTTAAAGATTGCGGGGGAGATTGCGAAGGTGAGTAAAATATCTCTCCTCCATCCCCACAATCTTTTTAACTGATTATCTTTTATTTAGTTCATAGATAACTGAAGTATTACATAAAAGCGAAACATTTTTAAATGTTACAATAATTATAACAGTTGTTACAATGATTAGAACAATAATTCACAAGCAATACTGGAGCATCTTCCAGCTATTTTATGCTAATCATAACTCTCCTCTGCACTTGCGGGAGATATCCAGAAGAATAAATCTCAAAGAGAGTGCCACCAGCAGGCATTTACAGATTCTGGAAAAAACGAACATCCTTAAAAGCCAAAAAGAGGCTAACTTAAAAAAATACCACATTAAAAAACAAGCTATCCCTGAGATATTTTCTCTATTTGATAATGAAAAGTTAGAACATTTGCCACTTGTCAGAAAAAATGCCATCCTAGAATATCTTCGTGCTCTTAACCATAAGCCTCTGCTGCTTTTTGTATTTGGCTCAACTGCAAAAGGCACTTTTACCGAAGAATCTGATGTAGACCTTCTACAAGTGTCTGGCCAAAAAATAGAGCTGGCCGAAGCAAGAAGACATGCCGAAGCGTTAACTGGAGTAAAACTGCAAATCTTTCAGCTCTCAGAGAAAGAATTTTATAAAGAGTTGAAATTAAAGCAAGATCCAGTCATCCAAGCAGCACTCACTACTGGGTTTCCGGTATTTAATTCCAAATATTTTTATGAGTTGATGAACAATGAATGAATATTACTTAAAGCGGCTCTTAAGCTCAAAAGAAGAATTACATCAGAAAATAGAGGAATATAAAACGGCAAAAATCATCAATGAAATTGAGCCGGATAAAAATGAAATAACTGGCCATCTTGCCAAAGCCGAACACAATCTTAAGTTTATTGACCTGATTTCAAAAGAAAGCTTTTCGGACTGGACTATTGTCGGTTGTTATTATTGTTTGTATCATGCTGCACTCTCACTCCTCATCAAAAAATGCTTATTCTCTAAAAATCATGATGCCACTTTGTGTCTTCTTATAAAAGAGTATTGTAAAGAGTTATCAGAAGATGAATTTGAATTAATCAACTTCACTTTCCTTAACAATGAGGATATCTTATTTTATGTTCAGGCAAAAGACCAGCGAGAACAAGCCTCCTACTCTACTAAAACTGCTTTTAATCGTTCTGACGTCAATACCATTGTTATAAAAACACGGCTTCTGTTTAATAAAGCAAAAGAAATACTGCGGAATGATTGATTAGATTGTTTCGCTTTGCTAACCATTACTCATAAACCAACTTTCCTATCTCTTCATACTTATACTCCTGAAGTACTCCGTAAACTTCATAGTCTTTGATTAAAGCTGGAAATTTCTGCCTGATTTCTTTCAATACTTTATCAAACTGGCCGGGATTTTCTGCCATGATGTCTAAGATGTAATCCCACTTGCCGATTAAGCCGGCGACGTAAGTTACGTGCTTATTGCTCTTCAAAAATTTAAGAAATAGTTTCTCCTGCTCTTCGCTGGGATTATACAATGAGATAAAGACGTAATTGATGATAGAATAACCCATTTTAGGCGGGTTGTAGATGGGAGTAAAAGCTAAGATAACTTTGGCATCGACTAATTTTTTGATTCTATTTCTGATGGCATCTCGGGATAAGCCTACTTTTTTTGATAAGTCGGCTAGGGATTTTCTGGCATTCTCATCCAGTTCTTTTAAGATGAGCTTGTCATATTGGTCGAATT
>CAZIUU010000002.1:0-36600 GCA_964542815.1 uncultured Methanosarcinales archaeon
TTAAGTTTAAAAATAGAGACGATATTCTTATTTTAAAAACAATTAAAATGAGGTGAAAATGATGAAGAAGATATTATTGATGTTAAGTTTGTTAGTCATAGCTTTGTTTGTGGTTAGTTGTGCGCCTAAAGAAGGTACAGGGGAAGGGGCGCTGGCGGGAGAGGCGGTGAAACTTACTCCGATTACGAAACCAAAATGTCCTGATTTAATTAGCCCTGCCGGCTCTTTTGTATTGGGTTTAGAGTACGGAAAAGAGGGGTTGACAGGAAATCCAACTACAATATTAGATAACTTAGATGAAAATGCAGAATCATTAAATAATGCTTGTGGTGGTGTTTATTATTTGCGTTCCTGTTCGAATCTAGAGAACTTGGCTGCAAAATTCTTGAAAGAGGAAGCAGGGAAAAAAGGACTGCCAATTGTATACGTAAATATTATCCACTTAACAGAAAATGATAAAAGTGCAGTGTCCGACTTGTTGGTAGAACCAGATTATAAAAAATGGGAATACTCTTTTTTTGAAGGGTATGACAAAAGTAAGCCGGTGGGTTCTTTTACTAAAGGGGTGAGGTATGCTTGGTTCAGTGGAGACGTTTTTATAGAAATTAATGGCCCTTTAACTCAAGTAGATTATTCTTTAATCAAATCTTACTATGAAAAATATCCTCCGACCGGATAAAAGTAGACCTTTCTTTTTTTCTTTTCACTCTTCTCACTAACGATTCTATGGGCTGAATAAATGGTCAGAGCTATAGCTAGCTCCAACTACTCCCTAAATTCAGGGAATATCCCCTAAAAATAGGGAAAAGCTTAAAAATAAGCCCATTATCTACTAAAATGCAATGCACTGCCTAACCAAAACTGCGCAGAAAATCTTTCAAGTACTGGTAGATGCTCCTCTTAAAGAATTTAAAGAGATAGAATTAATTAATGCTGCCAAAACTGGAAAAGGCGCAACTGGTAAATTAATTGATAACCTTATCGAAGATAACATCCTAAAATCAAGACGCGCAGGTAAAACTAAACTAATTTCTTTACATCTCACTAACCCAACTGTATTTTCTCTGAAAAACTTATTTGCGCTGGAAAAACTACGCCACCTCCCCAAACCAAGATTAGCAGCAGTATTATTGTTCAATAAAGAGGTACAATCAGCAACATCCCTACTAATTTTATTTGGCTCAACCACCGCCGGAACCGCTACTTCCACCAGCGACATTGATTTATTGGTTGTAAGCCAGCATATCCCTAAAGTAGAACTAGCCCGAAAAAAAGTTGAAGAGTCCCTCGGAATACGATTAAATCTTCATTTATATGATAAATCTGAAATCCGGAATGAATTTAACAATGACCCTTTCTTACAGAATGCGCTATTTCGGGGGGTTATCCTTAGTGGTTATGATTTAGCGTTGGAATTATATCGCTCTTGGGAGAAAGATGAACTGAACTTAGCTCGGATATTTTACTTCCAGGAAAGGATTAGAGCAGCCAGACGTAACTACCTGCAAAAAGACAATGAAGGAGCTAGTGAGATAATAGCTCAACTTCAAGAGCAATTAATTTTCTACTTTCTGTCTTATCACCACATTCCCTATGAAAGCAAAAAAGATGCAGCTGAACAGATAAAAAAACTGCCAGAAGCAAAGAAATTGTTTCAAAAAGTTCAGCTAAAAGAAAAGATTGATATATTAGACGTATTTGTGCAAAATATCTTAATTAACCAATTGATTAGGGAAGAAAAAGATGGATTTGCCCCTCGAAATTGAAGAAGACTTGGAACGAGCCCACAAAGCGCTGCTATCAGCTCAACGCAATTTTGAAGAAGGAGATATTTCTACTGCGGCAAATCGGTTATTTGTAGCCTGTGAAAGTGCGGTTTATGTTTTTTTAAAATTAGAATACGGCTCGGTATCCATGAGCAGAGAAAGGATTTTAACTAGACTGAAAGACCTCGACAAGCAAATGAAAGATATTTATGATAAAAGTTATGATATCCGAGTGCAAGCAGATTATGGCAGAGTATCTAAACAACTGCCCCTCACCACAGAAAACGTACACCTGTTGTTGGCACAAGTTACTGAAATCATACAGAAAGTGGATAATTTAGTCAAAAGCCGAGCAAACAAATAACTCGGTAACCAAATCCACTCTCCTAAAATTCATCTTTCCTTCACTCTTCTCACCAGCGATTCTATCGGTGAAATATCTCGCTTGAATAAAAAATCGTGCCCAGAACCGTCAAATTCAACCTTCACCCAATTCTTCTTTCCGCAACTGTCACACTTGATGCTTTTGTAATGATGCGACAGATGATACCTCTTATCCCATTCTGAATCCCATTTAGTTTTATCGATATCTTTACAGCAATACTCGCAGCGGCATCCTAAAAAATTACGTAATTGTAAGTCCATCAACGGCCGGTTTTAAGGTAAGGTTTATATAGCTTGTGATTGTGTGAATGCATAGCATCGTCAGGTCGAAATCCATTTGATTACATCATCAAGAGTCGCAGGGGGACTTGCCCCATACGGGGATGCGACTCTTACGATTATTACAGCAAGGATTTCGAAGATGCTATGCATCACTAATAAAGTTCAAAATTAATAAACTGGAAAAAACATGAAATACTACTTTACCCCTATCATTGGCACAATTGTAATGGACCAAAGCTTGCGCGTCATCGAAGAAGTAAAATTTACCAAGCTTGACGATTACTTATCTAAAGACAAAACCGAAGCTAAGCTAAAGAAGAAATACCCCGGCTTGATTCCGCTGCCAGAAGACAAGCTGCCTCGAGCATTAGAACATTTCAAAGATAAAAACTATTTTTCAGATTTTTATGCTCAAAATGCTGCTTTAACCAGGGCTGGAATCAGAGCTTCAGTATCTAAAGATGGACTAATCCTCCAAACTATTGGAAATCTCGAAGAATTAGATAAAGTGTGTAATCTATTAGTCAAAAGATTAAGAGAATGGTATAGCTTGTATCTTCCGGAATTATCATTCAGGATGTCTTCCCATGATAAGTTTGTAGAATTGGTGCTAAATAAAACCAGAGCTGAATTAATCAAAGAGTTTAGAGTGGTAGATAGCATGGGTGGAGAATTGAAGGAAAAAGATGTAAATGAAATATTATTATTAGCCAATCAAATAAACAATTTATATCAACTGCGCAAGAAACAAGAAACGTATTTAGAATTAGTGATGAAAGAGCATTGTCCAAACTTGTTAGAACTAGCTGGAGCTAATATTGGAGCAAAGTTGATGGAGCTAGGACGAGGATTAAAGGCGTTAGCATTGCTTCCGGCATCTACAATACAATTGCTGGGCGCAGAGAAAGCTTTATTCCGACATTTAAAGACTGGAAGTCGCAGTCCAAAATATTGGGTATTATACCAACATCAACTGGTTCAGAAAGTCAAAGCCAGCGTGAGAGGAAAAGTAGCCAGGGGGTTGGCTGATAAATTATCATTATGCGCCCGATTAGATTACTTCAAAGGAGAATTTAAAGCTCGGGAATTCAGAGAAGAGTTGGAGAAGAAGTTTTCTTGATTATAACGAAGTATATCCTAAACTAAACAAATCATTAAATAGTCTTTCTTCATCTTTCATTACTATGGCAATTGTCAGAGACAACGAAAAAACGTTATTAACCGTAGACCCAATTCAAGTTGGATATGTTTCTGCTAGAAATGAACATAATACTTTTGATGGTGGTCCTGTCCGAAGAGAAATTCGAGAGATGTTTAAAATCGATGGAACTTACGATTTTTTAAGAGTGCATGCTAATCCAGTAACCAAGAAAATAATCCGCTGTCCCAAAGATCCAGACTGTGTAGACCCCTTTTCAGATGTGATTAAGTTGTATCAAACCATACTTTCGGAATTAGTTGACAAAGAAAGATTAACCTGCCGTTCTTATCCCTTAGTGGAAGTGCACGGCGTCCATGGTTTAGATTGGGGCAGAAAACGCTGCTTTTATCCAACCATTTGGGTTTTTTCCAAAGGAGAAGAGGTTTCTGCTTTTCGTAGTCTGGTTGATGGATTGCAGCAAGAAGACGCTTATGCCCTTGCTTGCGCCAAAGAAGCCCCCCATAATTATCACCGCAAAGAAATTGATTATTTACATAAACGAGGAATACTTCCGCTTACCATCGATGATAGAATCTGGACTGTCTCTGGTAGAGATTTAAAGAACGCGGTAGATTTTCTGTGTACATTTCATTATGAAAGAACACACACTAAGTAGAAAACGATATAGCTTAAATCGCCCAAACATTTTATAAATTAATTACTCTTTTCTTAATTTATGGCTAAATTACTTCCCCACAAGATTTTTGAAATATATCAAGAGACTAAAGGAGATAGGATTTACACTAAATCTCTCGTTCCGGGAAAAACACCATTTGACGAAAGAACCGTAAGAGAAGCTGGTGAGGAATATCGCGAATTTGATCCAACTAGAAGTAAATTAGCAGCTACTATCAGAAAAGGCTGTACCAACATCGGCATCAGGAAAAACGACGTTATTCTTTACCTCGGAGCTTCGCATGGATACACCTGTTCTTTTGTTTCAGATATAGTCGGAAAAGACGGATTGATTTTTGGGATTGATCCTGCACCACGAGTAATGCGCGATTTAGTATTTCTTACTGAAGACCGTCCAAATATTGTGCCGATGTTAGTGGATGCTAATCATCCTGACACATATATTGATAAAGTATGCATGGTAGATATCGTTTATCAAGATGTGGCGCAAAGAAATCAGGCGGATATTTTTCTACGCAATTGTAAATTATTCCTTAAGAAAGGTGGTTATGGTTTATTAGCTGTTAAAGCTAGAAGCATTGACGTGAAGAAAAAGCCCAGCGTAGTTTTTCAGGAAGTACGAAGAATATTGGAAGCGCAGATGACAGTGATAGACTTTAGAAGCCTAGACCCGCTGGAGAAAGACCATTGTATGATAATCGTGAAGAAGAATTGATTAAACAAATTAGTAACCTTTATTTACTTCCTTTCTCTCCTTCTTTAAATGCATCTCTTACGTATATCTGCGCACATGTACCTGAAATCCAAGAAGCTGATTAAGTTAGATGAAGCAATTCATTCTTACCACAAAGACATTGAAAAATACACTCACAAATATCATGCAACAACTAATCCAAAAGATAAACATAAATTTCATCAAAAACTGGAAAAGCCCACCCAAGAACATCAGAAGTTAATACATCAACGTCATGAGCTGTTGAAAGAGCTTCATTCTTTCAGCGCCGGATTTGCGCGGGAATTGCAGACGGAAGCACAACGAGGGGTATAAGTAAAATGGGAACGATTCTAAAAAACGCAGAGATTAATGGAGGAATGAAAAAACTCATAGAAGAAAATGCCTTGGCTTTAGCTACAGTTAACGAAAAAAATGAGCCGCACAACATTGCGATTGGTTTTGTAAAGGTTATCTCAAAAAATCAACTGCTCATATCTAATAATTGGTTAGTTGAAACGATAGAAAATATTAGAAAAAATCCAAATGTTTCAGTGGTGGTGTGGGCTAGGAACTGGGAAGAAAATTGTGTGGGTTACGAATTTCGAGGAAAGGCAGAAGAATTTGCCTCAGGAAGATGGCTGGAAGAAATCAAAAAGATTCCGATAAACAAAGGGGAGCCTTGCAAAAGCGCGATAGTTGTTTGATTATCTGCACCGGACAAGCGTCGGCAGCTTCCTGATTGCGAGCTTTATCATCTTCGCTGTTGATTTCTCTCTCGTAATGGTCTTCTACTAAAACGCCCTCTTTTAGTGTAGCAGAGCCATCATCATCCATGACCCAGAATTCCGGACAGATAGCTGCACAAGCTCCGCAACTGATACATTCATTTCGGTATTGTAATATTTTATATTTAGCCATTTTTGCCACCCCAAATTCAATTGAAGTAATCTTTGAAAAGGGGCTGTTATATAAAGGTTTTCTCTTTCAGTAACACTTCACTAAAATGAAGCGGTAGCGTCATAAGGTCGAGCTTTTTCGATATTCTTCATTCTAGCTGACAAGAGGGATGGCTCCTACGGAGAATGTCAGCTTTCTGAATACCGTATCAAAAGCGAGAAGACGCTACCACTTCACGAGAGGCGTGGTGAGCATCTTCAAAATCCTCGCTGTGGTAATCGTAAGAGCGACATCCCCGTAAGGGGCAGTTCCCCCTGTCGCTCTCGAATATATAATAGCAGGGATTTTGACCTGATGATGCTCACCACGCTTCAGAATAGTGAAGTGTTACCTCTTTCAGTTTCAGCCTAACCCCACCAAAAGGCTTATATACATTATTTTCTTTATGTGCTAAATTATGAAAAAGAGTGTGATAAAAGTACTATTAGTACTAATCCTATTAGCCTCAATTATGCTTATCACTTCTTGCACTGGAGGAGTTTCTGCCGGACAACGTCCCGTAGATACGGCTGCAGCATTAAAGATAGTGCAAACCGGCTCTCAGGGAGTGGAAATAAAATTTCTGCAAAATAGCCCCCCGCCCGTGGTTTACGATCAGAATGAACTAGTTGCGTTAGTAGAAGTCAACAACAAAGGCAATTTCAACTTAGAAGGAGGAGACTGCTTCATTCAAGTTAGTGGCTTTGATCCTAATATTCTTAAAGGCGGCTTTGGTGCAGCTCGTTCTTGTGCTGAAAATGCCGGCGTTCTGGAAGGAAAAAATGTATACAATCTTGATGGTGGAACCAACCAACTAGAATTTAAATCATCAAATATAGCTCTTCCTCAGGGGGTGTTTGATTATAATCCTATTTTAAATTTTGTAAGCTGTTACATTTACCGCACTACGGCTAATCCTTCCGTCTGCTTAGATCCTTTATTTTATCAAGTTACTGCCGAGCAGAAAACGTGCATACCTAAAGATGTAGGCATGGGCGGTGGACAAGGCGGCCCGGTAGGAATAAGTTATGTTGGCATAGACATGATAGGGGGGAAAGCAGTATTTGAAATAAATGTGCAGAATTTTGGCACGGGCAGAGTTCTAAGCCCTTATGTGGACATTCACAATTGCGGGCAATCTTCAGTAGAATATACTGATTTGGATAAAGTAGAATATTATGTGACTTTAAGCGGAGTAGCTTTGAACTGCAAACCTATGGACCATATGGTTAGGTTGAATAATAACATGGGCAAGATTGTATGCACCGGAGATTTGCCTTCCAGTTCCGCATATGAGACTCCTTTAACAGTGGATTTGAATTACGGATATATCCAATCGTGGACTAAGCCGATTAAAATCGTCAGAACTCCGGGAAGTTAAAGTTCAAGTATTACCAGAATTACTCCAACAATTGGCTTCTACCCCAGTAAACTTTAAATACACTTGCTTCTTTTGAATGAAATATTATCATAATAAGCATATTAAACCAAAAGAGAGGGATAAGCATGAAGAAAATACTTACGTTTGTGGTATTAGTAGTTAGTTTGTTTCTATTGGTCTCCTGTGGAGAGAACCAGCAGCAAGGCGCAGCAAGTGGAGCGTTTCGGGGTGGAACTGAAGGAGTTACGGGAGAATTTGAAGATTTTGGTGTAGTTGAAGACAGTGTATCTAGCGTGTTTGATACTGAATCATTTCCAATTGAAGTTACTATAAAGAATAAAGGAGAATACAAAGTCAAACCTGGCGATGTTACGATAAAGTTGATGGGTCCAGCTAAAGAAGAGTTCGCTGGAGTAACCTCCTGGGAACTGAAAAATAAAGGAGATGTAGAAATAATCTCTGATTTACTGCCTCAGGGAGGAGAAGAAACGTTAACTTTTGCCACTGATGCTAAATATGCCAAGCCAGTGAATGGAATCCTAGAAAAGAATTGGTATGCCAGCATTGAAGCAAAGTATCAAACTTACCTGATAATTCCTGAAGCGTGCTTGAAAGAAGATTTGACTGACAAAAGAATATGTGAAGTGAAAGAACCCAAGACCTTCTTTGTGTCAGGTGCGCCTATCACTATTTCCAGTATGGATGAAGACACTGCCGGACAGGGAATTATGGCCCTAAGAATGAAAGTGAGCAACATTGGCGGCGGTAAAGTAACCAAATTGGGAGATACGTTTGGAACTTATGACAAAGTAGCTTTCTCGATTGATGATGCGGCGTGGGAATGTAAGTCTGGCGGAAAAGTTAACGAAGCAAAGATGGTAGATAACGAAGCAGAAATATTGTGTAAAACTAAAGAGCCTTTATCTAAAGGAACCTTAGCCACGAAACAACTACGCATGACGTTTGATTACCTGTATAGGACTGAAGTGCAGGAGAAGGTTAATATCAAGCAGAGTGTGAAGTAGATTGGAGGATAATTTTATTTTTTTAGTTTATCTTTTTGATAATTATTCTTTCTTACTCCCTACCTCCCTGAAGAATTTCCAGAATCCGGCACAAATATTATAAATAAGCCCAATTTTAGATAGCCTATGAAAGAATTAATCTTAACTTGTATTGTAAAAAAAGAACGCGGGGGATATTCCTCTCTCTGCCCCGAACTAGATGTAGCTAGCCGAGGTGATACCATCGAAGAAGCGCGGAAGAATCTGGAAGAAGCAATTACTGGTCATCTCCAAACCGCCAAGCAGGAAGGGCTTTTTGATGAGATTCTGGAACGATTAGGGATAAAAGAAGAAGATGATACTAGCACAGACCAGTTTATCAACAAGCCTTCTTTCTCTACTTCCATGACCATTCCTTTACCAGCATAATGGCAAGACTTCCCATTCTCACTGGAAGAGAAATTATCAAAGCTTTAGAGCGGGTCGGATTTGAGCGCAGAAACCAAGTTGGCTCGCATGTTCAGCTGATAGGGAGCGATAAAGAAGGAAGTAAGCGTTTAGTGACTGTTCCAGATCACGGCAACAAAGAAATTCCTATCGGAACACTATTGAGTATTCTGCGCCAATCTGGATTGTCCAGAGATGAATTTTTAGAAAAGTTGTGATTACCTGCTCCCCACCAGCATCACAAACGCCAGATAACTTTCCAATTGTAAATATTCGTCAGAGCCTTCCGTCATCCTAAACTCCGTCTCTCCGCATTTGTCGACCAATTCTACTTTCTTTCGGTCGGGAATATCCAAATTCCAAATCTCTTTCTGTATCTGCTTTATCACATCTAATCCGGATAACCCGTAATTCAACATCAAATCTAACAGTTTTTTACGTGCTTCAATGAATGTGCCTTTGATAGCCAGCATAAGTATTTCTTTTACCTCTTTAGGCTTAGCTACTGAAGCCATGGAATAGATTAATTCTGCATCTAAATTCTTATTTAATACGGCGCAGCTTTGCATAATATTCTCTAATCTTCGGCAATCGCCTTCCGAAATATCAAACAGCGCTTTCTTGGCTTCAGCAGATACTTTCAACCCTTCTTGCTGGGCTACTTTGTCGATTACCGCATAAATTTCCGATTCTGGCAAAGGCTTGAAGCGGAATACGGCGCAGCGGCTTTGTATCGGGTCGACTATTTTGCTGCTATAATTGCACGAAAGAATAAATCGGCACGTTTTAGTATAACTCTCCATAGTCCTTCTTAACGCCTGCTGAGCCTCTTTAGTCAAAGCATCGCATTCATCTAAAAATATTATCTTGAATGGAACATCGCCGATAGCTCTGGTTCTCGCAAAGTCTTTCACCTGTATTCTTACTGTGTCGATTCCTCTAGTATCCGAAGCATTTAATTCCAGAAAGTTATCTCTCCACGTCTCTCCGAACAACTGTTTGGCTATTGTAAGCGCTAACGTCGTTTTGCCAACGCCCGCCGGACCTGAAAAAAGAAGGTGGGGCATGCTTTTAACTTTCACAAACGCTTTTATCTTTTCTACTATCTCTTTCTGCCCTTTAATCTCCTCAAAGGTGCTGGGGCGGTATTTCTCAGTCCAGATGGAAGATTCGTTCATAGAATTGTTCAGAGTGGAATGTTTTTATAAATCTTTTTGGTGGGGAAAGTAGAGGTTAGAAACAGTTAGTTAAATCTTGTACAAAACAATGTTTTTCGCCCAATTAAACAGCTCTCCATAAGAAATGCCCCACACTAAGATAATTATCGTAGCTATTATCAGAATCCAAAACAACAGCTTCAATAGTTTAGGAAGGATATGGCTAAGTACTAAAAGAGTTACAATGACGATAATTCCGGTAACGATCTCCATATTACTTTTTCGTTAGGTAAACCGTTTGCGTAGGGAAAGGAATCCCTATCTTCGCTTTATTCAACGCGTTGTAAATCGCTTCAGTAGCTTCCGATTGCATGGAATTCTGAAACGCAGTATCATATCTGTCTACCCAGAAATTAACTTTAAACTTTAATGCGAAATCGCCCATCTCTACAAACTGTATTGAAGGTTCTGGAGCTTTCATTACGCGCTTCAGCTTAGAAATTGTATCCAGCACTACTTTTTTTACTTTTTCTGCGGAAGTGCCATAAGTAACTCCAAAAGTTACATTGATTCTGATTTTGTTATCCGGCTGGGCAAAGTTAATTACCCGTGCATTAGCTAAATAACCATTGGGAACGATTAAAGCTTGGTTATCTAAAGTTACAATTTTAGTGCTTCTCAATCCCACTTCATGCACCGTTCCAACTTCTCCCGAGTCTAATTTAATTCTATCTCCAACGTTAAACGTTTTATCTAGGATTAATGAAATTCCGCCGAAGATATTTTTCAAAGAATCTTGCAGTGCTAATCCTAACACCAAGCCGCTGATACCCACTCCAGCTAAGTAAGGGGTAATATCAATTCCCCACAGATGCAATACCCACATAAATCCCACAATTACAAATATTACTTTAGTGAATTTGTGAAATAGTGGAAGCAGAACTTCATCTACCTTGGTCCGGGTTATTTTAGCAAAGTGCATTCCCCACGTTTCTATAGCCACATCCACGGAGCGGGAGAGTAAAAGCAGAAATAATATAGCTAAGACAGAATTTACTAAATAAGTGAGAATGCCAGTTATACCAATATTAGCTAATCCAAACTTGAACCCTAACACAATTATCACTAAAAACAACGGATGCTTGGTCTTCTGCAGGATTAAATCATCAAGTTTAGAGCTCGTTTTCTTAGCGATTTTTTCTAAGTATTTAGTGCCCAGAAACTGAATCAATTGGGCAGCGATGATGAATGCGAATATGATTAATATTGAAAAGATGTATTTATTGCTCCATACTTCTCCTCCCGGAAGCAGGCTGAGCCAGTTCAGGAGCAGTTCACGCAGCCACAGGAAGTCATATTGTACCATTAAGAATGATTAGTTCAGACGTGATTTAAATAGATTTCGAATGGAAATATGTGCATAGCGCCAAACGGGCAAGTGAGCTCGTCTTATTGTTCGTGCTGGGACTATGTATGCCATAGCGACCCGCACACAGTGCTCGATTACGATAGTGCAGCGATTCGAGCAGGCGAACGAGCTATGCACATTCGGGAAGGAAAATCAAGTTGGGCTGGAGAAAAGCTTAAATACGACTCCGTCTTTTCTTCTAAAAATACTTTACTAATTAAAATAAGAGGTGGAAAAAGATGAAAAAAGGGTTGATGTTGCTTTCGCTTAGTGTTATGTTGCTGTTAATGTCACCAGTACTAGCAGAAGGATTGTTTGATTCTATAAGTGGGGCGTGGGATGGAATATTAAGCATTGGAAGCTTAGAATTTTTATTAGGAAGTAGCGCTGACAACAAGTTAATCGGGTTCGTAAGGATTGCAATCGGTGTAGCTATTTTTGCTCTGCTTTACTTTGGATTAGTTATGATACCAGGAATGTCTAGAAACATTGCAATTACTTTAGGTGTAATTTTTGCCGTTATTTCTGCCGTATTCATGCCAGCTTCAGTATTAACCCTGTTTGGAGAATCTTGGGCGGTAGTATTCGCATTCTTGTTCATTGGAGCTCCATTGGTGGCAGTGGGAGCATTGCTTTTTGCCACGCCCACACCAGGGAGAGGAGTAGCATTCCTTAAATTCATAGGAGTATGCTTTTTAATATGGTTATTTAACGAGATTGGTCACTGGGCTTCACTACTTGCTGCAGCCAGGCCAGTTTTTTAGGAGGTACAAAAAATGGCACTTGAAGATTTAGCAGGATGGTTAGCACAGATAACACCTTGGTCTAACATTGCGCTCGTTGGCGCAGCGATTTATTTCTTATGGCTTACTTTCAAAGGTGGAGAACATGGCCGAGGTCATGAAGAAGCGCTGGAGAAAAGTAAAGAAGCGGGCAGAGCTTTGGGATCTTGGTTAAAAGGCAAAGGGGCAATTCCTTTCACCGAAGAGCATCGAGAAAAATTCGGAAGAATTGGCGGAAAGTATGGGAAGAGGGCGTTCAGCCGTACTATGTCAGAGATTATTGTCGAACGAAAAGAATATCAACGAATAGAAGACTTAAGTGCCGAGGTTGAATTAGTGAATAAAGATAAAATTGCAGTGCAGGCTAAAGCAACTACCAAAAAGGAATTTTCAGCATTCGAATCAAAAGCCGCTAAATTGAAGAAATATGCAGAAAAAGTATACAAATATTGGAAAAAAGTCAAGAGAACCACTTTCCGGCAGCAGGTAGTGGTTAATGATGTGATTGCGCAGTTAAGCAAGATTCCAGATATTGATACGGACAAAGTTAAAGAATTAAAAGCTATAGAAACAAGAATATTGACTCAGCACAAAGCAACCGAAGAGAAACTAGAAAAAGCTGTTGCAGAGATAGAGCTATTGGAAGATGCTGCAAAGCAGGCAAGTGCTGCATTTGGTTCAACTATGGTTTTAGGTGCAGCTTCATCTTTACCTGCAGCAAAAGCTGCTTTAAATAAAGTAGATTTGAATAACGTTAAAGCTTTGATTGACGAATGTATTGAATTACAAGGAGATAAAACAAATACCGGAGTGTTGAGCGAATTAACTGCTATTGCTAAAGAAGTTAAGTCTTTATTGTAATTTTTTTCATTCTTATTTTCATTTCCCACAAATCTTATAAACCTAAACTGTTTTCCCTCTGAACATGCATAAAAAGAGATGGATGTTGGCAATACTGGCACTTTTAGCTATTCCATTTGCCCTAGCCGATATTGGCACTACTTTATCCAACGTCTGGCTTAAAATATTAGACTTTGGCAGTTTAAGCTTTCTGGGAATTTCCGGCGGGCAGGGAGTAGTCGCTTTCACCCGTATTTTATTAGGAATCTTAGTATTCTGCATATTTTTTGCGGTAATTACTATGTTTGGTCGGGGTGGAAGCGGAGATGCTGCCCGCGCTCCTGCCAGCTTCTTCAATCGCACTCAGGCTATTGTTATCGCTGCGGTAATGGCTACCATTTCAGCAGTATTCTTGCCCGCAGAAGCTATTTTAGCCACAGGAGCTGGTTGGGCTACTGCTATTGCTTTCTTGTTAATTGGAGGACCTATTGTAGGAATTAGCTATGTATTGTGGAATATTACCAATTGGGTAAATGATGGAACTGAAACTCGAGGTACAATTTTCCTGAAAGTAATGTTATGCTTAATGTTGTTATGGGTATTGTCATCAATGGGACATTATGTAGGAGGAATGGGATTTTAAAAAATGACATTTGACTTTGTGCTGGGAACAGTAGGAGAGTTTATTGAATATGCACAGATAATCGTAGCCATCTTTTTCGTTTATTACGCCATAAAATTCTTCACTTTTGAAGGGCCGGATGCAGAGACAAGAAGAACGGCTGAAGAGGCAAGGATTCGGGGAGCGAGAGATTGGATTGGGGATAAAGCAACAGAACATAAAAGAAAGAAAAAAGAACGAGAAGACCGAGAGAAAGCAGAAAGGATTGTTCGAGAAAGAAAACGCCGCCTAAATCCCATTTTAGGTTATATAATTAAAGCAGAACAGGCAGCAGAGAAAGTTATAGATGATGAGTTAAAAGTAAAATCCACTTCAGCCGTATCTAGTGCTGAGCATCAATTAAATGATTTGGAAAGAAACTTAGATAGAACTAAAAAAGCACTACGAGCGGCTAAAACTCATGGAACTGACAAAGAAAAAGAATATTTAAATCATTTATACACCCAAAGTGAATTGTTAGTGAGACATTTTGATAATAAAATAAAAGGGAAAGTTCCTGCAATTACGCTGCCAGACGCTGGATGGAGAACCGATGTAAGCAAGTTTAAAAATAAGGTTGGCGAAATCAGAGGTCATTGTGGTTATATGATTCTAGGAATCCAGAAGTTAATGGATACCGGAGAAAATGCAGATAGGACTAGCTTTACAAGTAGTAGCACCAGCAGCTAAACTTTTGGAATAAGATTTAACGCTTTTTGCATAAGTAACTGTGGATTTGGTTCATTTCTTGCTTTAAGATAATCAAAAAATCCACCGTAGAAATTAATTAAGCGCGAAGAACAAGATTCTTTCTTACGATACTCTTCCATAAACGTTTCTATGAGTTGTTGGCATTGACCAATTTCCGAAATATGCCATCGACAATTAGAGATAAAACTGCCTAAATCCTCTTCGGGAGGTCCAACTCTTGCTCCATTTAAGTCAATTGCATAAATTCCATCTGGTTCAAAGTAAAAATGAATAGGACTAACATCTCCATGCAAAAAAGAAGTTCTAGAGTAAGTACATTTTTCCCATCTTTGTAAAAGATCTTGCAAAGCTTTTGTTTCCGGAAATCCTTTAGACTCATCTTGAGATAATAACGACTCAAACTTCTTGAAAGTGGTGGTTTCTCCTAATATTCCCCCCGTCTCATCTCGACTAGAACCGTGTACTATTGAAAGCCATTGGGCTATTTTTCTAAATGATTCTTCTCCCTCTTTAGGGATTTGAAGCGCTACCTCTAAAGCGGTAGGGCCATATAATCTTTGCATTACAATAACATGATTTGAGGGATCATACTGTATTACTTTAGGCACACAATACCATTTGTGTTTTTTAAGTACTTTACCTACCTCTGTAAGTGCTGAAGCCTCCCTATCTAAAAGTTCTTGCGAAGCAGGATTATCAAATGCTTTCTTAATCACCACACCAATGTACGCGGAATTGGGGGTAGAATAAAGAGCAATATTATTATCAAAAGTAGCAATGCTTCTATCTAGTCGTGGATTATTAGTTATTTCTCGAACGTACTTTTCCATCTCTTCGCATAATTCCATTTTAAGTAATCATACCTCTATATACTTCTAATTGTTGTTGTAATACTTGCTCTAAACTGTATTTACTAGAGACTAATTCTCTGCCTTTCCGAGCCATAAAGTCCAGTCCAGCTTGGTTAGTGTTACTTAACACCGAATTAATTACTTTAGCAATTCCATGTCCATTTCTTTCCGGGGGAGATATTCCAAACCCAATACCATGAGATAAGTACAATTCATTTAGTGAATTAGTATTAGTCATTATAGGAATTCTCTGGTGATTTAATGCTTCAGCTATGGCTAAACAGAAACTTTCATCTTTGCTGGGCATTATTAAAAAATCACACCATTCATAATTTTCATGGATTTCCTGAGGATCAGATACCCATCCGGTAAATATCACCCTACCCAAGAGCGTCTCTGCTTTTTCCTCACCAAATTTGGCTTTCATTAACCCCAGTAGTTTCTGATTATATTTTTCTACAACAATTCCATCTAAATCTCCCCCCATAAGTTTTACTTCAGCATTGGGGTGTGCAGAAAATACCTCCGGTAAAGCTTCAATAAATTCATCAATGCCTTTCTCTACTGCAAATCTTCCGGAATATAAAATTCTCTTCTTTTTTGGTCTTGGAGTGATAAATTCGTCAGCAAGAACTTTTATCCCGTTGTAAACTACGCAATGTTTATGCCGATTATTTTCAGCATTATATTCTTTGACTATATCATTTAAATAAGAGTCATTCATATGTTGAACCACACCTGCTTCGGTCATTATCCTTTCCTGTCGGTAAATTGCTGATCCCCAAAAAGTGCCATTAAATCTCCCGGGAGCAGTTAAAATTCCACCTCTTACCATTGTTTTAAGTTCATTAACGTCATGTTCATCTTCAGTACTCTTTAAATATGCCTCTAATTCTTTCTTAACACTAGAATGACAGGTGTTTACTATCTTTGGACCTTTGCCTTCTCTTTTCAATGAGTCAATTGCCTCAAGAATACGGTAAGAAGGTACGCCATGGACATGAATAATATTATGTCGTGACAATTCTTGTTCTAAGTGACTAGATGAATATATGTGCTCATTAATATTTCCTTCATTTTCTAAAGTTTCATATCCATTTCTTCCAAATTCATCTGCTCGTGTTTTTAGCACTGAACTGTGCACTTCTCCGCTAGCATTTAATTCCTGGTCTAAATAGCTAATTACAGTTCCAATACCTCCACCAAGAGCATGGTTGTTTACCACATGTAATATGTTTGGGCTCATAGAGTGCTAAAAGTAGCTTCAGTATATAAATCTTTCGCTATTTTTATTACTGTTTGGTGATAACCAACTAAATTGAATAAAACTTTAGGTTAAGCACTTTAATTTGAAGAACGTCCTACTCCACCTTAACCTTCTTCCCTAATGCCTGTCCAGGCAAACCTTTCTCAGAAAATAATACCCGCACACTGCCTTTTCTGCCATGCAATACCGTAGCTTTACCTGTAATAACCGTTCCGGCAGGAGAAGTCCAACTTACGGTTTTACCGATAGCTTTAGATGCATCTTCAACAGTATCTCCTACTTTGACAATAGCTTGTCTGGTATTCTGGTGATGCCTTCCTTGGCGAAAATGTGATACGATAGCTTCCATAGTTTAAGTTAAAACTGAAGGTTATTTATAAAGATTTTTGTAAAGCAGAACAAATAACCCCCAAAGCTTTATATATATGTGTACACATACACAGACAAATGGGCACCAAAACTATTTCCATCATGGACGATGCTTATAACCTTTTACTAGCTTTAAAATGTAAAGATGAAAGCTTTTCGGACGAAATAAGAAGGATTGCCAGCAGCCGCGAAGGCATAATGGATTTGGCCGGGGCTTGGAACGACTTAAGCAAAGAAGAAGCTGAAAACGTAAAGAAAAGTATACGAAAGATGAGGGAAACTGGAAGGCTGGCTTCCCTATTTAAGGAGAAAAAGTAAATGCTTGCTGACACCACTTTCTTAATTGATTTTTTGAGAGGAGAAGAAAGAGCACGGAATCGAATGGAGAAATTAGACTTCCATTGCATTTTCACGACTGAAATTAATGTTTTTGAGTTAGCCACCGGGGCTCACCTAACCAAAGAAAACGCTTCCTTGCACCTTCAGAAATTATCCATATTATTTACAAAGATGACGGTTCTCTCTCTAGACCGTAAATCTTCTCTAAAAGCTGGAGAGATTGCCGGAAAGTTATTAAAAGAAGGAAAAACCATCCCTGAAACCGATTGCCTCATCGCCGGAATTGCACTAGCTAATGGCATTAAAGAGATAATAACCGCAGATTCTGCTCATTTTTCCAGGATTCCAGAAGTGAAAGTAATTTCTTATTGAATGATTTAGTCATTCGCAAAAATACTAACGGAACCTTTAAAAATAAAGCCCGAATTTAAGCTATTGGACGGCCATAGGGGCGTGGTTCACCTGTTCCCTTTTCGAACACAGAAGTTAAGAACGCTTCCGTACTGGCGTGTACTGCATTTCGCGGGAAACCCGGTAAGCTGTCCTCCTTATTTTCTTCGTAATCTTTACGAGTAATTCTATCCCTCACTTCCACAAACCTTTAAAAGAGTGAAATTCTACCTTAAAGATATGAAAGCCCTAATTTTAGCGGCAGGATATGCCATCAGATTATACCCCCTGACGGAAAATCAGCCTAAACCATTGCTGAAAATAGCCCATAAGCCCATTGTAGAACATATCTTAGAAAAAATAAAGCCCATCAAAGAGATTGATGAAGTCATTATAGCCACCAATGCCCGCTTCCATCATAATTTCCAAGTGTGGTTAAACTCATATTCTTATCCCAAAGCCATCAAACTTATCAATGACGGCACTTTAAACAATGAAGACCGATTGGGAGCAGTAGGAGAAATAAATTATATCTTAAAAGAGGAAGAGATAAAAGATAGTTTATTGGTAATAGCTGGAGATAATTTATTCGGATTCCAGTTGGCTAAATTATTATCACATTTCTCCCAGAAGAATAAATCAACCGTGGCTTTCCATGATCTTAAAGAGGTGGAGAAAGTAAAAAGCAAGTATGGCGTAGGAATCCTAGAAGGAAGTAAAGTAGTCGGATTCGAAGAAAAACCAATCCAGCCTAAAAGCACCCTAGCCAGCACTGCTTGTTATGTATTCCATAAAAGTGACTTACCATTAGTAGAAAAAGCTATTGCGCAAGGAAAAGCTGACAATCCCGGTGATTTAGTAAAATTCTTAGTTAAATATTCTGAAGTGCACGGTTTTGTGTTTAATGAACACTGGTTCGACGTAGGCTCTTTTGAATCGCTAAATGCGGCAGAAGAGCTGTATTCAAGACAGGGGAAACTTAACTGATGAATTCTTTTGTGTTAAGAATCGGAGGAGAAGCCGGATGGGGTATAGCTACTGGTGCGGATCTCTTGGCTAAAGTGTATATAAAGTTAGGATATAACTTATTTTCGACTAAAGACTATGCATCTCAAATAAAAGGGGGACATAATTATCATACCCTACGTGTATCTAAAGCAACCATTAGCGCAGAAGTAAATCAAGTGGATTTATTGCTGGCATTAGATAAAGAAACCCTCATCCGACACCAAGCAACAGTTTCTGCTACCGGAATAATCTTATACGATGCTCGGATGGTTATTGAAGATAAAACTAAGCATTACTTTCCTATCCCTTTAGCTAAAATAGAAGCTTCTTTAAGAGAAAAGAACATTCACAATTTTGTATTTGTAGGTGCAGCATCAAAAGTGATGGGAATTAGCTTTGAAGTATTAGCTGAACTAATTAAATCTGAATTTTCTCACAAGCCGGCATTACAAGATACCTTCCTAAAATCTGCCTGTGCCGGATATGACTGTGTGGGAACGATTAAAGACAACATATTAATGCCTCTTAAAACCACCTCACCTCCCAACTTTATCTCCGGAAATGATACCATCGCTTTAGGCGCACTTAAAGCGGGACTGAAATTCCACGCGCAATATCCCATGACTCCGGTTTCGGGAATTCTTCATAATTTAGCTCAGGAAGCAGCCAAGAATAAAGAATTAGTGGTTATACAGCCAGAAGATGAGATTGCAGTAATAAACATGGCTCTGGGTGCATCTTATGCCGGGGCGCGTTCCATGGCGGCTACTTCTGGTGGCGGGTTTTCATTAATGGTAGAATCATTAGGATTAGCAAGCATGGCTGAAATTCCATTAGTCATCATTGAAGGCCAGCGTCCTGGGCCGGCCACAGGTTTGCCCACTAAAACAGAACAAGGAGATTTGAAATTTGTGCTCTCGGCCGGGCAGGGAGAATTTCCGCGCGTAGTAATCGCTCCAGCCACTATCAAGGAATGTTATACCGAAACGAAAAGAGCATTTTATCTAGCAGAGAAATATCAAGTTCCGGTAATTGTTCTGATAGACAAGCATCTGGCTGAAAGTTATACCACTCTCAATTTAAAAGATGAAGAAAAAATATTTGAGTTCGATTACAATAAAAGAATTAACATCATTACAGATGTCAAAGATACGCAATTAAATCCCGATGGCTTGTTCAAACGTTATGCTCAATCTAATCTTCAGCGTACTCTTCCAGGAACACCAAAGGGGATCTTTACCTGCGCTGGAGATGAACATGATGAGGTGGGAGAAATAACCGAGAATGCTGAGATTAGAATAACGATGGTACAACGACGGATGAATAAGCTTAAGTTCATTATATCAGAACTACCTTCCCTGCAACTTATGGGAGAAAAAGACGCGGAATTAACTGTGGTAAGCTGGGGAAGTAATCATGGGGCGGTTGAAGAAGCAATAAACTTACTAAACGAAGAAAAGAAAAAAATTAACTTTCTGTCACTAAAATATCTCTGCCCTTTCCAAACCGCAGAAGTTAAGTCAGTTTTATCACACAGTAAAAAGTTATTGTTAATTGAAAATAACGCTACCGGTCAATTAGGAGAATTAATTGCAGAGAAAACCGGAATAACAATTACCGATAGATTATTGTGTTATAATGGAAATACATTCACGGTTGATGATATTTATGATGAATTAAATAAGAGGTTAAATTAGAAATTCAACATGGTTGAACTAAAAGAATATTCCCGATGCGAACTTCCCAACTGGTGTCCGGGCTGCGGAGACTTTGGAATACTTGCCGGAGTGAAGAAAGCTTTAGTTGAGCTAAATATTGAATCTCACAATGCCATGTTAGTTTCAGGAGTAGGATGTTTTGCTAAACTACCTTATTGGACGAAAGCATACGGATTTGTAGGATTGCACGGGAGAGGATTACCGGTAGCGCAGGGAATCAAACTTGCCAACCCTAAATTAACAGTAATCGCTTTTGGCGGAGATGGAGATGGCTATGGTGAGGGGGGAAATCATTTCATTCATGCGTGCAGAAGAAATTTGAACGTGTGTTATTTTGTGCACAATAATGAGGTATTTGGGCTGACGACGGGACAATATTCTCCCACTTCGGAGAAAGGGCGGAAAAGCAAATCTTCTCCTTTAGGAACATTAGAACAACCAGTAAATCCGCTGGCACTGGCAATATCTTCCGGAGCAACTTTTGTAGCACGGGCCTACGCTGGAGATTTGAAGCAATTAGTGGAAATTATGAAATTAGCTATTCAGCACAATCAGCAGGAAAAAGGCTTTGCTTTGGTTGATATACTTCAGCCGTGCGTTTCATTTGGGCACCCTAACAATTATTACCCAGATAGGATTTATTACTTAGGTAAAGAATACGATGCCACCAACAAAATAAAAGCTTTGGAGAAAGCGCTGGAATGCGAATCGGGAGAGAAGCTGGCTTGCGGAGTGCTGTTGAGGATGTGAATAGGGAGTGATTGATTTTTTAGTTGCTTATTTTATTGGCTACACTTCCATAATGCTTAAAAGGAAGCTCATCTGCATGATTTAATATAAATCACTTAGGAGGATTTACACTATGAAAATAAGCACTATGGGTTCTGGCTATGTCGGATTAGTCACAGGAGCAATTTTTTCTGAATGGGGAAATGAAGTTATCTGTGCTGATGTCAACGAATCTAAGATTGAAAAACTTAAACGGGGAGAAATTCCCATCTTTGAGCCCGGGCTGAAAGAAATAATTGACCGTAATCGGGTCTCAGGAAAACTGCGGTTTACTACCAATAACCAAGAAGCAGTGGAACATGCTGATGTTATTTTTATCTGTGTGGGAACCCCTGCTGAGGAAAGGGTCAAAAGCCGCGACCAATATTTAAAACGAGCTAATCTTACTTATGTAGGGAAAGTTGCCCGCGATATTGCCATGTACATGGACCGGCCTAAGATTGTAGTGGATAAAAGCACAGTTCCAGTCAAAACCGGAGAGCATGTAGAAAAAACGATTAAGAGATACCTTCCTAAAGATATGCCTTTCTGGATAGTATCTAATCCTGAATTCTTGAGAGAAGGGCAAGCAGTAAAAGACTGTTTGGATCCGGATAGGATCGTAATCGGGTGCAATCGGGAAGAGCCGTTTAAAGTGATGAGAGAATTATATTCCCGCTTTCCGGAGCGCATAATTGAAACTAATATCTGGAGTGCAGAACTGGGGAAGTTAGCAGCTAATGGATTCTTAGCCCTGTCCATTTCTTATGCTAATATTTTAGCTCGCTTGTGCGACAAAACCGGAGCAGATGTTACTGAAGTAGCAAAGATAATGAGAGCAGACCGAAGAATTGGGCCAAGAGCATTTCTTAATTCCGGGATAGGTTATGGGGGAAGCTGTTTCCCTAAAGATGTCGCTGCTTTGTACAATCTTTTTGCAGAAGAAGGGCTTGACTCTAGGCTCCTGAAAGAAGTGATGGTGGTTAATGATACCCAGATAGAATATTTTACCCAAAAAATCAGGGAAGAAGTATGGACTATCGGAGACAAAACTTTCTCGGTATTGGGATTAGCATTTAAAGATGATACTGATGATGTAAGAGAATCCAGAGGATTAGAAGTGATTAAAGAATTATGCCGGATGGGGGCGCCTAAGATAAAAGTGTATGATCAGTATGCCCAAAAGACGGCTAAGGAAGAGCTAGAGAGAATGGGAGAAAAAGACCGCTTCGATTATAATGGAATGTTAACTTACTGTAACAGCATCGATGATGTGTGCTCAGACACAGATGTACTAATTGTGGCTAGTGAATCTAAAGAGTTTAAAGAGATTAAGCCGGATTATCTAAAGCAAAAAATGACTAATGGAGAAAAAAATCGGCCGTCGTGGGTATTTGAAGGCAGGCACACCTTTGACCCTAAAGAGATGATTAAAGAAGGATTTATTTATTACAGTATCGGAAGGCCGACAGATAAAATCTGAATTGATTTGGGAGGTTAGATTATGAAGATTTTAGTCACAGGAGGAGCTGGTTTTATCGGCAGCCATGTGTGCGATGCACTTATCGCCCGGGGAGATGGAGTAGTATCCATCGATAATTTTAATGACTTTTATAGCCCGCAAGTGAAAGAGAGAAACCTTATCCAACTTCGGGATAATCCTTCCTTTCGGCAGTATCATGCTGATATCTTGGATGTACCAAGATTAAAAGAGATATTTACCCAAGAAAAACCCGAGAAGATGATTCACCTGGCTGCCCGAGCGGGAGTTCGCCCTTCTCTTAGCAATCCATTATTGTATGAAGAAGTTAATGTGAAAGGGACCATTAACCTGTTGGATTTAGCCCGTGATTTTAAGCTGGAGAACTTCGTCTTTGCCTCTTCTTCCTCAGTATATGGCAATCGAAAAAGCGGCCCTTTTAGTGAAACAGATAATGTAGATGCTCCGGTGTCTCCTTATGCTGCCACTAAAAAAGCCGGAGAGCTGATGTGTTATACTTATCATCACCTGTATGGGTTAAATACAAGCTGTTTGAGGTTTTTCACAGTCTATGGACCCCGGGGAAGGCCGGACATGGCCCTGTTGAAATTTACTGACCAGATTTCCCGTGGGGAAGAAATTGAGATTTATGGCGACGGCACTTCTCAAAGAGATTATACTTATGTGAGCGATATTGTTGAGGGGATTCTTTCTGCTTTAGACAATAATTATGGTTATGAGATTTTTAACTTGGGAGGGAGCAGTCCGGTGGAGTTGAATTATTTTGTGTCATTGATAGAGCAGAATCTGGGTAAGAAAGCCCAGTTGAGATATGCAGCTAAGAAAGCAGGTGATGTAGAAATAACGTTTGCGGACACAGCTAAAAGCGAGCGGATGCTGGGATACAAGCCCAAAATAAGCATAGAAGAAGGAGTAAGACGATTTGTGGAATGGTATAAATCTGAGCAAACTTAATCTCGGTAGGTTCAACCTTGCTTTACCATAGTTTTTCTGTTTTCCGCAATCTCCCTCACCGCCCTAATCATCATTCGTGCATCTTTCTTCCTTAGATATCCATAAGCAGGCAGTAATATCGTCTCCTGAGCCGCCACTAAAGCATGGGGATAATCTTTGGGATTGAAATTATATCTCTTCATATGTTCGGTGTTGGGGCAAATATAAGGATAATACAAAGCTGTTTCTATTCCCCGCTTAAGCAGCTCTTTCTCCAGCCTGAACTTGCTCATTCCCGCAATCCTTAATGGAAATCTTCCATAAACATTTCTGCATCCACTTCTTTCAGTTGGAAATACCACTCCTGAAACACCTTTCAACCCGTTAATCACCGTTTGGACCACTTCGCGTCTTCTTTCCAAGCTGGCATCAACTTTCTTCAGCAAATCTAAAGCAATTGCCGCCTGCAGATTAGTGAACCGATACTTCTCTGAATCGGGAATTTCCAGCGGACTTAGTCCGTCTACCGCTTCTAATGGATTCTGCTCCATTATTTTCCCTAACAGCCCCCCAAAGTATTTTGAGCTTAATACTTTTTTTATTGGATATAAAGTCAGCCCGTAAACATTAGGATGAGATAATATTCTTCGGGCATAGGTTGCTGCCAGATTAAAGATTAATTTGGCGCTCTTAGGAAACTTCAATTTATTCTGTTCTTCTTTCAGGAAGCGGTAGAGCTGGTCGTTGTTAGTAGTAATAACTCCTCCCCTCCATGCCGTTATTATCTTAGAGCTCTGCAGGCTAAAGATGGCTGCATCACCAAGAGAACCGACTTTCTGGTTCTGGTACATCCCACCCATGCAGATGGCTGCATCTTCAATTATGGGAATTTTATGCTGACGGGCAAATTTTAAGAAAGGTTCAATGTCTCCCACTAAACCATAAAGATAACTTAGAGAGATAGCCCCTAAATTTTTATTCTGAGCATACTCTTTTTTCCAAACCGGATTGTAATTTTCTGCATCAATGTCCATAAACACCGGCTCTGCTCCTGCCCATCGAACTCCATCAACGGCAGCAATACAGGTGTATGAAGGCACTAACACTTTTTTTCCGGCACAGCCAAAGAATTGGTAGAGGAGATATAAGCAATAGCGCCCGGAGGCAAAAGTTACTGCATGCTTGGTTCCAATATACTTAGCAAACTCTCTCTCTAACTGGGTTATATCTTCTCCACGATAAACTTTTCCTGACAGGACTTTCTTTAGCACTAAAGAGAATGAAGAAAAGCCCATCTGCGGAACTGAATAAGCGATTAATTTCCGTTTGAATATCATCGTGAAGCTAAACTATTTTTTTAGGCCTGTCGCCAATTCTTTTAATTATTTTAGCCGGATTTCCAGCGACGAAGCAATTATCGGGAACGTCTTCCAATACGATAGAATTGGCTCCGATTTGGCAATTTTTCCCAATTTTAACCCCCGGTCCGATAAGGCTGCCCCATGCTAGCCAGGAGTTGTCTCCTATCTCAATCGGCCCAAACTTGTTGTGCAGCTCAACATCATATCCTAATTTAATCATGCGTTCATTTTGAATCACTTGAGAGATGATGGCGCAGTTTGAAGAGATGGTAACATTATTGCCGAAGCGGAGTCCCTGCAAAGCATTGATGAAAGTAAACGGGTTAATCACACAATCTCTACCCACCTCCATTCGCTGCGGAAACTTAATAAACACGTAAGGGTGGATAGTGAAGCGTGAGCCGTATCGCTTTAACGCAAACCGATACGCCGTTTTCCGCAGGGCATGCCCAATATAAGTCGGGGTGCTTTGGAACAATTCTGCTATTAATTGCCAGAATGAATCAGCCCAGGAACTGCAGTGGTTGACTTGTGCCAATACTCGGTAATAATGTTCTGATGGTTCAGGAGGATAAAAGTAATATTTTAATTTCATATCTGCCTTTTTTCCCCATTTATTTATCTTTTCTTGGATACAGCATCGGCCATCAATCCGAACAGGATTATCTGTAATCCCCCCATACTAAATATCAGGATGCTGGTTCTTCCGATGAATCCTGGCTGGATGAGGTAAGAGATAAAACTTAGCATTCCCAATATTAGCAGGAAAGAGCCGATAGGCAGGAATATCTTTAATGGGCAAGAATGGATGAATAACCGGACTATGTTTGGAAATACGATAAATGGGTACTTGAATGAGATGAACGACTTGCCGTGCTCTCTTTTATGGAATACTACCGGCACTTCCATGAATCGCAGCTGGTTTCTCCACGCATCTATTATCATCTGCTGGGTTTCATTGTAGTTTTGTACTAACCGGAATGTTTTTAGGTAGCGGTGGTTAGTGGCAATCAATCCTGTCTGCCCGTCAGTAACTCTCAATCCAGTAAAGAATTGGGTCAGATAACTGAACGTGGCATTGCCTAATTTGCGATACAGTGGCATCTTGTATTCGATCTTTCCCAGAAATCGCGAGCCAAATACCACATCGCTTTTATCGTCTAAAATCGGCCGGACCACTTTTTCAATATCTTCCGGGTCGTGCTGAAAATCGGCATCAATCTTTACCGCGATGTCTGCACCCATATCCGCAGCAGTTCTCAATCCGCTGCGAGTGGCCGCCCCCAACCCCTGATTTCTGACATGCGTAGTTATATGATGGATTTTTCCTTCTTTCAGCAATGTTTCTGCCACCGGCGCAGTATGATCCCTGGAGCCGTCATTTATCACTGCAATCTTGGTGATAAAATCTTTGGGCTTTTTGATATAGTACTGGTTTATCTTCTCCACAATCGGGCGCAGGGTGTTTTCTTCATTATGCGAGGGGATGTAGATGACTACTAATCGTTTGGTTTTGGCAGCGTTGATGTTCGGCGTTAATTCAAAGGGGGGCATTTTCAATAACCTCGGTAATTGTTTTAGTTATATAATCCAGCTGTTCCTGACTCATCCCAGGATAAAAAGGCAAGGTTACAATTGTTTCTGCCACCTGCTCGGTTACTTTTAAATTTAACCGGTCTACAGCATACATTTTCTGATAGAATGGCTGAAGATGGACTGGCGGATCAAAATGGACGCTGGCAGATATGCCCTTCTCTTTGAGCTTGGCGATGAATACGGAACGATTGATGGACTTATCCAATATAATAGTGTACATCTGATAGACGTGCTTGCAGTCTTGTGCTTCAATCGGGATTTTGATTAAAGGGTTTAACTTGGACAACCTTTCATTCAGGTACTGGGCTTGCTTTCTTCTTTGTTCGTTCAGGTACTCCACTTTTTTTAGCTGCTCGATCCCGATGGCTGCTTGGATATCAGTTAAGCGGTGATTAAATCCGGCCATTGAAGCTGCCCTCAACCAGGGACGCTCTAATTTTTCTCTTTCAAAAGCAGAGCTGTCCACTCCGTGCGCATGCAGCGTGGCCATATTTTTTGCCAGCTCTTTATCATCAGTAGTTATCATGCCACCTTCTCCGCAGGTAATGTTTTTAGTGGGATAGAATGAGAAGCATCCCACTCCAAATGAGCCGGATCTTTTGTGGTCAAAAGTTCCTCCGATACATTCAGCTGAATCTTCAATTACAGCTAAATTGTATCTCCGGGCTATTTCCATAATGCGATCCATATTGCACATCTGGCCGCCATAATGGACCGCCATTATTGCTACAGTATTACTAGTGATTAACCCTTCAATTAACTCTTCATCCATGTTTCTGGTGTCTTCTCTGATGTCAATGAACACGGGGGTGCATCCGGCAGTAACGATGGAATTAGCTGAAGCCACAAAAGTAAAACTGGGAACAATGATTTCGCCTTTAAGCCCGAGGGAGCGTATAGCCACTTCCAGAGCAGAGGTGCAGGAGTTGAACGATATTGCCTTTCTTACCCCTGTATAAGTGGCAAAATTGTCTTCAAACTCTTTGGTCTTGGGCCCATGGGCTAACCAGCCTGACTTTAGCACCTCAGAAACGGCATTTATTTCTTTCTCATCGATAGCCGGCACGCTTAAAGGGATTTTCATTAAAAAATTGCGGGCAATAGCCCTTTATAAAATTATTGAATTATAGGCTCATTAAATCAAATAAAGAGGACTTTTGGTAAACTCAAATTAAAAGTCCTCTTTATTTGATTTTAGAAAATCCGAAGTAGAAAAGTGGTGAAAATCCCCACTCTTTGAGGTGGGGGATAGCCACTTTTCAGGATTTTCTTTAATTCTTGATCAGATGAGTCCCATGCACATTCATAAACTGAATGTATTTTTCCATGCCTTCTTCTAATGAATGCTCGGGCTCATATCCCAGTAATTTTCTCGCTTTATCTATGTTTAATGCTCCACGTTCCGGCCTTTTTTCATCTTTAGGAGCTTCCTTATGCTCGATCTGAGCCGTTGGGACATGTTTTTTAATTATCTCTGCCAACTCTTTCAGGCTTCTTCCTTCGCCGCGGGTAATATTAAAAGTCTGGCCTATCGCATTTGGCGAAAGCAAGGCTTTTACAAATCCCTGGGCCGTGTCTTCCACATAAGTAAAGTCTAATCGAGATTCTCCCCCATTGTGAAGGGTCAGGCTTCTGTTAGCAAAAGCATTCTCTAAAAATAATTGAGTCACTCTTTTATTTACATCAGTTGGACCATATACTGCAGAAGGCCGGATGATAGTATATCTTAATCCATACTGGGTGCCATAAACTTTGGTGATTAGTTCTCCCGCTAATTTTAATCCGCCATAGACATCTTTGGGATTAGTGGGATGCTCTTCATCTGCAGGAGTATAAGCAAAATCTCCATATACCATGCTGGAAGAAGTATAGATAAATTGATTAACGCACGGGAAACGCCTTACGGCTTCTAAACAGTTGATCAACCCATTTGAAAGAATGCTCGCAGCCGTCTCCGGCTCTTTATTGGAAACTGTAGCAATGGGCAAAGCAGCCAAAAAAACTACTTTCTCCGGCTGCTCTTCTTTCAGAGCTCGGGAAAGCTCTCCGGGATTTCTTACATCCCCTTTAATTATTTTTACTTTATCTTTAATGTCGCCCAGCCTTTTTTTCAGATAATGCTGATAATTGCTGTGCAATGGTCCGATAAAATCCAGAAAAGCGTCATAAATAATTACTTCATGCCCCTGCCTCAATAATTGCCGGCTGATTTCAGCTCCGATAAACCCTGCTCCACCACATAAAAATACTTTCATTATGCACCTGTTTATATTATTTAGCTCTTAAAGATAGTTAAACCAGCAATATCATCCTTTTTTATATCTTGTGAAATTGTAATTTATGGTTTGGGGTTAATGGTAAGGTGAATGTGAGCCCTTGAACCAGAAACTATTTAAATGAAAATGAAATCAGCTAATCTGGTGTATTACCTTTGAACATAACCACAATTGTATTATTTTTTGTCTACACGTATGGGCTTGGCTTTAGTGTAACTTATTTCTTAAAGAATTCCGAAGATTTCTGGGAACGGAACTTAATGCGGATTGGCATAGGCTTAGGCACAATGGTTATTTTCGGAATGCTGCTGAATTTCCTACACCTGCCCATTGATTGGAAGCTCTTTCTGGCTGCCTCGCTAGTACTCCCAACCTATGCTTTAATTAAGATGTTCAAAACGAAGAGCTTTCCCAAACCAGAGCTTAAGCTAACTAAATCAAACTTGGCGATATCGGTGGTTCTCTTTCTGTTTGCTGCCACCCTATTTATGTATGCTTCAGGAGCATTTAGCTATCCTTATTTGGAAGACGATGACCCGTGGAATTATGCTAAAGGTGTCAAATACATCGCTACAGAAAAAACTGCATTTGAGCCGGAAGGGTTTGATGAGAAAGGATTATTTCAGTATATTGAGCCTTACCCGCCGGGATACAGCCTGATAATGGGTGTCTTGCACCAGACTTCTCCTTCCATTTCATGGACATTAAAATTTTTCACCTCCTTAATCATCTCTCTCGCCATAATCTTCTTTTATTTCTTCGCTAAGAAATTTACCGAAGATAAAAACAAAGCTTTATTTGCCACTTTTGTTTTGGCAGCTATTCCCAGTTTCTTAAGCCACTTTATCTGGTCTTTATCACTAGTTATTCCTTTATTTCTGGTATTTATGTATTGCCTGCTTCAACTCAAAGAAGATAAAAAATGGATTGTTCCCTCGGGAATAATGCTGGCTTCGATGGCCTTAACCCATCCCCAAATGATTATAAACTTAGGGATTATGTTTGGGTTATACATAGGAATAAAAGCTTTCTATGAAAAAAGAGTGCCTAAAGAAGAATTATATGTCTGTATGTTGGCAGGGTTACTTGCTTTATTGTGGTGGGGCCCAATGTTTGTTATCCATGGCTCCCCTCTTTCTGGCGGAACTCAATGGGGTGAAATCGGCCGGGCTTTAACTATCGAAAAACCGGAAGGAAAATGGATTTATTATAAAGGCTCGGCTGATCGTGTTTACACTTTTAATGATTTTTTTGTGGCTAAGCCCAACAATATGATTAACAATCCCGTCGGTATCGGAATTGTGATTAGTTTACTTATCTTTCTCGCTTTAATTTACTTGATTTTTAGTTATAACAGCCTCAGGCAGCCAGAGAAGTATTGGCAGACCGTTTCATTCGCCTGGTTTTTCTTCGCACTGTTTGGAGTAATGGGAGCCAGCTTGCCCATTCAATTCACTGCATTTAGGTTCTGGATGCTAGTAGCGGTAACTTCATCTTTAGTAGCAATGATTGGAGCTTGGTTCCTGCTAGCCGTAGGTAAAAAGTTTAATGTCCCTGCAGCAATTATTTTTATTATAATTATTGTCGGAATTATTTTTACCTCGGCTTACCAAAAGTATTCTGTTAACACTGCAGCCTGGCCGCCCGGAGTTAAATGGTCTTCCGCAGAAGAAATTAATGGATTTGTGTGGGTAAAAGAAAATTTGCCGGCCGATACTAAAATATTCGGTTTTTGTAATGACCACAGTGCCCAGCATTTAATCGGTTTTGATATGTTTGATTGTATCTGGTGCAAAGATGTTTACGACTTTCGCAAGAATGACTTTAATAAAACCGCAGTAGAAATAAACTCTTTCCTGAGAGAGAAGGGTTATGAATATACTATTTTCGACTCGAGATGCCTGACCATCTACGATGCTAACCAAACCAACACTAAAATCCAAGAGCTAGTGAATTCAAATCGGTTCTTGGTGACAAAGCAGACGGCAGGCACTATAATTCTAAAAGTAAATTAGAGTAATTAGAGTAAACTTAAGTAAATTAAATGCGATTAACATGGACGAAAAAACGCAATCTTCCCCAGATGTATCGGAAAACTCAACCGAAAGCTATACCCAAAAAGCGATTAAAGGCACAGCCATATTATTCATTATAACTTCCATTGGAGCACTAGTTTCTTATGCTTTAAGAATAGTTCTGGCACGAAGCTTAACCCCGGCAGAATATGGATTATTTTATGCTGTATTTGTGTTTATTTCTTTTTTCAATATTATTAGGGGAATGGGAGTTGATTATGCAGTTGTGAGTAAGATTCCTGCCCTTTTGATCAAAAAAGATTATGATAAATGTAAATCAGTAATTTATACTGCAGTATCAATCCAGTTTACACTCGCGATAACATTATCGATAATCTTATTCTTCCTGTCCGATTTCTTGGCTGATTATTATTTTAAAGAACCGGCGGCATCTTTGATATTAAGATTGTTATTAATCCTATTTGTCTCGGACGTATTTGCCGAGTTATTAAAGAAGACTTATCAAGCATTTCAGAGAACGACTTATTTCGCTGTAATTGAGCTCACCAAAAATATTTTAATCCTAACTTGGATTGTTGTATTTTTATACTTTGATTTCAAGATATATGCTCCAGCAATTGCTTATCCCTTGGCCAGCCTATGCATCGTTGGCTTCTTCCTGCCTATTTTCCTAAAGAAAGTATTTAACTTTAAACAGCACCAATCAAATTTTTCCAAAGAATTGGCATTGGAAATGATCTATTTTGGTATTCCTTCATTTATGTTTTTAGTGGGATATAAGATTGTGTATTATTCTGATGTTTTGGTATTGACTTATTTCCGGACTTTAACTGAAGTTGGAATTTACAATGTGGTAGTTCCTACGGCGACATTTGCCCTTTTCTTCAGCCGCTCGATCGCTTGGGTGATGATGCCGCTAAGCTCAGAATTATGGGCAAAGCAGGAGTATGCTAAGTTAGCCGCCGGTCTGAACAAACTGCACAAGTATGCCCTGATGGTGATGATGCCACTTATTTTGGGGTTGATTGCATATTCTAAAGAGTTTATTCAATTATTTTTCGGAGTCGAGTATGCTCCGGGTGCTGTGGCGTTGCAGATCACACTATTAGGCACGGCTTTTTATGCCATTTCACAGATAAATACTGGTATTTTTATCGGTATAGGCAAGCCCAAATTAAATGCGAAGGTGTTATTAACCGCAGCAGTAGTAAACATCATTCTTAATTTTGCGTTAATTCCTAAATATGGGATTGAAGGGGCGGCTGGTGCTACGGCTTTGTGTTATGTTTTAGCATTTATCCTTTCCATCAAATATATGAAAAAAGAAGTTAATTATAAAATGCCCTGGAAAGAATTCATTTATGTGACAATAGCCGGATTAATCTTTTTAGGAGTAATTTTATACTTTAAAGCCGTTCTCTCTTTCGGGTTAGTTATTAGCCCGTTAATTGCCAGTGGTGTAGCCGGACTAATCTACTTAATTTTAATGTTCGGATTAAAAATAGTCAATTCGGAAGAAATTAAGAATCTTATTGAAAGAATCAGAAATTGATTAAAATTATCTCTTATTATCGGTTCTGTCTTTTTCGGTAAGCTTCTTTCGATAAAAGAAAAACCAACCCATTTCTTTTACTATAATTAAAGCCAAGACGATTAATGTCATCTCCTTAAGTAACGGCAAGAATAGGCTTGCTAAAGGAATAATAAAAAACAGGAGATGTTTTATGTCAGTAGTATTGAATGGCTCTAGCAACTCATGCTTTTTCATGAAAATTAGCAGTTTGGTCGTCAAAGTATTGGTAGTCAAAGTAGTAGAAAAACCTTTATGTGTTTCTTGTTTTTCTAGTTCTTCCAGCTGTTTTTTTAAGTTTGATCCCATACGTATGGTAAACAAGGAAGATTCGATTATATGGATTTGTAATAAAAATAGCATAATTGGCGAAATCAAAAGCCATTGAATATCACTGGTAGCGTTGTATTGCCCCACGGTTAATCCAATAATGATAAAGAAAGAAGCGATAATTCCGGTATAGTTATCAATGAAAGCCCCATAACCTGATGTTTTCCCAGTCAAACGGGCAGTTTTTCCATCAGCCCAATCGAATAAGTATCTTAACAAATAAAAAATCGTCCCCCACAACAATAAATTCTTAAAGAAAAAAAATCCCGATAGGATCCCCATCAGCAGGCTCAGCCAAGTTATCTGGTTGGGAGTAAATCCAATAAAATTTGCATTAATCCACACCATAAAAGTACAAATGTCTTTAAGTAGATAATCGAGCCATCCCATAGCGATATTTTTTATGGCTCTAACTTCGGAATAAGGATGTTTAATCATTGGTAGTTTAGGATTAAAATAAACAGTTATAAATCTTCTGGATTTAGGACACAGTTCGCTTTGTGTTTAGAATTATACCAAATTTAGGTTCATAAAACTATTTTGTCCCTATACTCGCAATTCACGAACACTGGTAATTTACGACAACTTCTCTGGAGAAAGAACTTTAATCTGCTGGTTCTGAGAACTAACTATTTTTTCAAACACTTTAACATCTGCCGAAGTTCCTTTCCAACTAAAGTGCATGGGAATAGCAACTTTAGGCTTAATGGCTAAAGCCATCTTAGCAGCTTCTTCCGGACCCATGGAACCAATCCTGCCCGCAGCCAGCAGGGCAATGTCAATATTTGTTATATTCTTCTGCTCTTCCATAAATGCTGAGTCTCCGGAATGGTATATTCTTTTTTCATCCATTTCGACTACAAAACTAGCATAATTGTTATTCTTGGGGTGATTATCCCCGGCATCATACATCGGCCAAACTTCTACTCCAATCCCTCTGACTTTAAAAGCATCACCAGGAATAACTGTTATAATCCCTCCCATCTTACCTTCCAATACCCTTAGTTTGTTACCGCACTCCGAAACAGTTATAATCACCGTTTTGCTGGTTATAAGTTTCTCTACTGAGGCAATATCGCAATGATCACCATGTGGATGAGTTATCAAAATCAAATCTGCTTTATCTTCATTATCTAAGTTAAAACTGCCCAAGTTAGGTTGTTCCCAAGGGTCAATGTAAACTATCTTCTCACCTTTGAGCTTAAAGAAAGCTTGAGAATAATATTTTAAGTTAAGATTGGTGGTTAAATAAGAAGTCTCAACCTTGGCTGTGGCGGCCGCGGCATTATTTACAGATTTCTCCTCAGCACTTAGTGTTTCATCAAATTGGTCTGTACACCCAACGATTAAAATCAAACCGATTAGTAATATTGGCAGGTAAATTCTCATAGGCATTTCTCTTTTTTAAAGTTTTAAAAGAAGAGATATAAATACCAAATGTTTATAAGCTTTTTCAATTTTTAAAAAGTTCAACATGAACATAGCTTTAATTTCAACTGACATGGGGATGTGTTATGGGGTTAGGTCATTATCTTCCTTTTTGAAATCAAAAGGGCATAAAGTGAAGATGATTTTTAATTCTAAGTATTATTCTCTTCCCGATTATGACCAGACAACTTTTCAGCAACTGGACTCTCTGGTACAAGACTGTGAACTAATCGGCATTTCCTGCATGGGATATTTTTCAGACTATGCGTTTAAAATACTGGCTCACCTAAAGCAGCAGCATAAAATACTGGTTTTTGGTGGTATTTTTGCTACATCTATTCCTGAGCGCGCCATCAAGCATTGTGACATTGTCTGTCGGGGAGAAGGAGAATTGGCTTTCCTGGAACTTATACAAAGAATAGAAAGCGGTAAACCTTATCATGATGTCAAGAACTTACAGAATATAAGCATCAGATAATTCTGGAACTAAAAAATGAGGTAAGGGAATATATCGATGATATCGATGAGCTGCCCATGCCTGATTACAGTCTTGAGCAGGAATATATAATCACTACCGAAGGGGTGATCAAATGCGGAAAGGAAAAGTTTATTGATGAGCATCGGAGAATAACCGTGATGGGGGTTAGAGGATGCCCTTTTAGCTGCAGTTATTGTATTAATTCAACCATCAGCAAATTATATTGTAATAAAGGGCAGAAAATCAGAAAACGCTCGGTTAATAAATTCATAGAAGAGTTAGTGTTCCTTAAGAAAATATATGAAGGTTCCGGAATAAGAACCATAGATATCTATGATGATGATTTCTTTATCCGAACTCCTGAAGAACTGAGAGAATTCTCTAAGGAATATAAACCAAAGATTGGGCTTAAGTTTGTGTGCGAAGTATCGCCAGTAACGATTACGGAAGAGAAATTGAATATCTTATTAGATGCCGGATTGTATTCTTTATGGATGGGCATTCAGTCTGGAGCAGTTAATACCCAAAAATTATTCCATCGCCCCATACCTAATCGGGTTATAATGAATACAGCCCGACTTCTTTCCAAATACCGCAGAAGATTTTACATTCCTGTTGGTTATGATGTGATTATCTTCAACCCATATGAGTCTGAATCAGACTTGTTAGAGGGCATAAACTTTTATCGAGAACTTCCCCCCCCGTGGATGATGCGGGTGCCGGCTCTTGAATTTTATGAAGGCACTGATTTGCATACAAAAGCGGTAGAGGACGGCTACGCTACTGGAAAATATTATCGGGTGGGTAATATTAAAGCCCATGCCAAACATTTAACCAAAAATATTTATCTAAATTATCTGCTGTATTATATGGGCGGAAGAATAACCCGGTTCAGGATGGGGGCAATTCCCCGGATTTTATTCCCGATTTTACTCTCTAAACCGGTTATTAATTTAAATGAGAAGCATAAACTAGCATTGAACTCAACTTTAGCATGGCTTAAAATTAGCCAGTTCTTCTTTAGAACCATAGGAAGTTTTGATTTAGCCGCCCGTACTATACGCTTAAAAGGCTTCACAGAATTCTCAGAAACGATGATAAGAAGGATGTTAGCAAGGAGCGGAAAGATTGATTAAGACTAAACCGATGAGAATTAGATTTAGTGTACAATTTAATCGATATAATCCCTCATCCACAATTCTAAATTAATTAGTCGATAAAGCTTCCTTCCAAATTCTTTATCATTTTTATTGCTTTCTCGGTCTTCAATCCACGCCTTTAGCTTTTTCTGGTCAAAAACGAGCCTGGATTTGGAGTTAGGAGAAAGGAGCATAGTCTTGATCCATTTTATTTTGTTAATGGTGAACCATTCTTCTAAAGGCACCGGAAAAGCCGTTTTTTCCCTTTTTACGATAACATCGGGCAGATCTGGGCAGAATATCTTTTTCATCAGGTACTTGCTGGTGTCATGCTTCTCGCTCAGCTCAGGAACGCTTTTAAATAATGCTTGGAACCAATCATTCATGGAATTCCATCGCAGTTTGTGCCGATAGGGAACCTTAAACATATACTCTACTAACCTATAATCAGCAAAAGGGACTCTAACTTCTACAGCATTGGCCCTGCTGGTGGAATCCATGTAAGCCAATATTCCCGGCCAATGCATCTTCCAGAAAGCATACAGCAGCTGTTCAGAGTAAGGCATATGTTTAGTTCGTTCAAAATAACCGCTGATAATTTTGTTCTGGCTAAGGTCATTTTTATTTACCTGCAGCATCTTCTCGTTAAACAGGATGTTTTTTTCCTCCAGCGGGAAGTAAGTATAATTCTTGATGAAGAACTGCATCTCGCTTAGGTTAAGCCAGCTTTCATCCAGCCCGATTTTTTTAAGGAAACGCCGGCGCAATCCTGAGGGAAGCAGCCCAATAAATTTCAGTCGCTGGTAGTCAAACGGGCGGCGGTACTGCCGGGCATACCCGCCAAAGAGCTCATCAGAACCTTCTCCAGTTAAGACTACTGTAGTCCCGTCTTTTTTTATTTTTTACGAAATAAAAAATAATCAAAATGATA
>CAZIUU010000002.1:36610-40006 GCA_964542815.1 uncultured Methanosarcinales archaeon
ACCATGTGAGACTAGTGTAGTCCCGTCTTTGTTGATTGTATCGCACAGAGAGAAGATAGAGTTCTCGGTAAATAGTGCCAACGGCTGGTCACGGTAATGGATCAACTCTTTAATCGTCTGTAAGTATTCTTTCTGTGATACCTCAAACTTCTCATTTTTCTGGTGATAATAGTTAGCAGCAATATCTGCATACTTGTACTCATTATACTCGCCTCTTTCTTTAAATCCAACCGTGTATGTCTTTAGCGGCTGAACTTTGGAAGCAATGGAAAGTATCAATGTAGAATCAATCCCCCCAGAGAGATACATGCCTACCGGCACGTCGCTGATGAGCCTGATTTTTACTGCATCCTCAAACAGTTTTTTTATTTGGAAGCGGTCTTTTTCGGTAACCATGAGCTTCTTTCGTGTTGGATCCAAATTCCAGTACCTAAACTTGGAGAAAGAGTTTCCGCTGGCTTTAAGATAGCATCCCGGCTCGAGATTATATACCTGTTCCAGAAGTGTCTCCTCCCCCAGAACATACCTATAAGACAAGTAAGAAGACACTGCGTTATAATTTAATTTTCTTTTGAAACCAGGATAATTAATTATTCCTTTAATTTCAGAGCAGAAAAAAAGCTTGTCGTTACAATTAGAGTAAAATAGGGGCTTTATTCCAAAACGGTCTCTTACTAAGTAGAACTCACTTTTCTTAGCATCATATAAGCAGAAAGCAAATTCTCCATTAAACCTTTTAATGCAATCAATCCCCCACTCTTTGTAAGCTTCCAATATTACTTCAGTGTCAGTCTTGTTAAGAAACTTATGTCCTCGTCGGAGAAGATCTTCTTTGATATCCAAAAAGTTGAATATCTCTCCGTTATAAGTAATAACTATTTTTTTCTCCCAATCCCACATGGGCTGTTTTCCTTTCTTGCTTAAGTCAATGATGCTTAGCCTTCTGTGCCCAAACGAAAACCCCGGCTGGTGCAGGAAACCATAATCGTCCGGGCCGCTGTGCTTTATAGAATCAGTTAGCCGGCGGAACGCTTTTTTATCTACGTTATTTTTCCCGTCCAGGTTGATAATTCCGATTATTCCACACATTTTTGTTTAAAGGTTATCAGTTTTCTTCTTTTGGGTTTCCAGCTTACTGCCGGTTGAACATCCGCATCATGAACTTTGCCGAAGGCTTTCTCAGCAGGGTGTACACATATTTCTGAAAGAACATTTTTGGATTGCGGTAAATCAGAGAGCTATTAAAGCTCTTGTTGAAATGATGCACCAGTTTCTCCAGCTCTTCCCTGCTAATTTCGGGATGAGGAATGCTCGCTTTCCTAAGGTCAATATCATTAAAATCAACATCTCCGACATGGCGAGCATATAATCTGCTTCCAGGAAGCGGGCTGATAATATTAAATGATACGGAAGTGAATTTCATCTCTTGGGCAAACTTATAATCATTTTTTATCTCTTCCAGCGTCTGTTCCGGAAACCCCACTACAAAAAATGCGTGCAAATCTATTCCAATTCTATGGCAATGTTCTACCACTGGCTTTACCATCTCTATTTTGGTGGGCTTGTCAATCACATCATTTAATATCCTTGGCGTGCTGCTTTCAATAGCAAGAGAAAGCTGGTAGCATCCCGACGACTTTATTTTATCTAACAGTTCTGGGTCTAAACCACCCACCCATATTCCTCCAGGATTAGCCCAGGAAAGGCCTATTTTTTCTATTCCTTCCAGAAGTTCCATGGTTCTTTTTCGGTTCACGATGAAGTTAGAGTCTATAACGTCTAACTCTTGGATCTTGTATTTCTCTTTTAAGAATCGTATCTCTGCCAGCACATCATCTATTGGCCGCATCTTGTAATGACCTTTGAACTGGGTCGTGGCGCAGAAAACGCAGCGGAACGGGCATCCCCTAGTAGTTTCAATCTGGGTGATACGCGCATGCGGAGAATAAACGCTGGTAGGCATATTTATAGAAATGTATTTCTCCATGGGAAACAGATGCCGCGCCGGCCAGGGAAACTTAGAGATATCTACCGGCTTGCACATCACCACTTTTCCGGTATTTCCTTCCAGGACGTCCATGATAGTCTCTTCCGCATCTCCGATCAAAGCATAATCTACATTCTCGTCTTTGATTATCTGGTGTGGCAGGGCTGAAACATGTATAACCTTAGGATTAATTTTTTTGGCGATGGCGCACACTTTATGAGCATTATGCGACTGTCGGGACATCAGGCAGGAAACACCCACAAAATCCGGGTTAAATTCCTTGATCTCCTGCTCAATCTCTGCTTCAGCCAATCCAAAAGTTATTTCTCCATTTCCGGCATCAATTTCCGTGCCATATCCCTCCGCGATGCAGTCTAATGCTTTTACATCCACTCCTTTCTGCTCCAGCACCGCTGCTAAGTAACCGATGCCCAGAGGGAAAACACATCTTTTCATCGCTTTTTTAGTCTGGGTAAAAGGCGGAACTATTAACATCACTTTTAATTTTGGCTTAACGCCATTTTCCGAGTTCGGTGCTAGTTCTGTTACAGGTTTATTATCGTTTGTCTCTAATGCTTCTGCTTCACTCATTGTTCCCGGTCACCTCTAATGAATAAATCCATGAATTCATCACTTCGAATCCGAATCGGAGATTTTTCCAGCACCTCTCTCTCAGTATATTTATCTGTTTGATCTGTTCGGACATCTTTGCCATAAATCAGGTACGGCACCGGCTCATCGCTATGCTGTCCGTTCTCAAGCAAAGTGTGGTGGTCGGAAAGGATGGCCATTCGGAAATTGTTTCCGTATTCTTCGGCAAGATGGCGGTATAGTGGGCCCACAATCTCGTGGTCAATCTTTTCGATAGCTTTAATTTTTCGTTCAGGGTTCCGGGCATGGCCCTCTTCGTCAGGGGCGTTGATGTGTATATATACTAAATCATTGTTTCTCAAGAAATGTTGGGCATGCTTTAATTTTTCCTGAAAGTTGGTGTTGAGATAGCCGTTCGCTCCCGGAATTTCCCGGACTTCCATCTTAGCCGCTTGGGCGATACCCCTCATAAAGTCTAACCCGGCTACGACCGCGCCTTCTACCTCAAATCTTTTGTAGAATGAAGGCAGCTTCGGAGCAAAAGAAGGGCTCCACAGCCATAACATGTCTGCTTTGGTCTGATGCTCCTTGTTCAACTCGTCAATTTGCGGGATAGAATTGAGCATAAGCTGGTTCAGCTGCTCTACTTCTTCTTTGCCTTCCTGCTCTTTGCCATCATACTGCATCATTAATCCCTTATGCACTCTTCCGATATTTTCATGAGGCTTATGGGCAGTTAATTTTCTAACGTCAAATTTAGCATCGCGGACAATTAAAGTGTTGCGGTAACTTTGCCCGGGGTAAAGCTCTATCTTGGG
>CAZIUU010000002.1:40066-60212 GCA_964542815.1 uncultured Methanosarcinales archaeon
TTTGATTCGGCCTTCTTCATCAAGCGAGATTAGGTTGCAGCGAAAAGCCACATCATTCTCTCTTAAGAAAATGTCTTTAGCCATGGCTTCAAATGATGCCCGGCCTTGGGGGTAATACCGAGCAGGGTTATATCCAAGTATTCCCAGGTTAGCTACGATGCTTTCCACCGGGAGCCCAGGGGGCATAGTTCTGACATAGCCGGTTTTTCCTTCTTTCGCCAGATAATGTATATTGGGGATATCAGCAACTTCCAAAGGCGTTTTATTATTCAGCTCTGCTACGGGGTGGTCAGTAGCTCCGTCCATCAGGACTATCACAAACTTCATGGAATTGAACGTCTTCTCTGCTCTCTTGACATCATTAAAATCATCAATTTCAAACCATCTCTCTCCGGTGATGTCGCAGACATAAATGGGCTCATGAGTTAAGCGCTTGGCGATAACATTATCATAATAAATTTTTACCTCTCCGGCGTTAACATCTTCGTCCAGCCATTGAGAAAATTTCTGCCCATATTCCGGCGTGATTTTCAGGATGCCGGTTGATTTGTAGTAGTTTGGCAGGTATACCGGAAGCTTTTCTCTGACGATAGTTAAGCTCACGATGCGCCCGCCTTTATCGGCTATGGACATGGAGCCGTCATGATTGGGGGTGAATTTATCTAATACCCAGCAAGTCTTATTCTCATCAAAAGCCAGAGCTTTTTTGATTAAGCTCTCATCAAACAGGCAATCGCCTTCAATCAGGAAGCAGCCTTGCTTCAGGAAATCCCGAGCTAGCCAAGCCGAATACATTGAATTGGTGGTCTCAAAGGTTTCGTTTTTGGTGTAGCTGATATGCATTGCGCCGAACCGCTCTCCCACTGTTTTGATGATAACCTCTCCAAGATAACCAACTACTATCAGGCATTCTTTGATGCCATTTCTTTCCAGAATCTTTAAATTGTACAATAATATGGGGTCGCCATTTACCTCGGTAAGGCACTTGGGAACTTCTGCAGTCAATGGCTTAAGCCGGCTACCTAAACCTGCAGCAAGAATTACCGCTTTTTCAATCTTAACCATGCAAAAAATTTAGCAGGAAGCATTTTATAAATGTTGTGTAATATCAACCTAAATCAGAAGCAAATAAAAGATAAATAAAATAAATCATAAAAGTTTGTGGTTCTGCTTTTATGGTATTTGTTTAACATCATCAGGTCAAAATCCATTCTGATTAATTCTGCGAGAGCGACAGGGGGATGTCCCTTACGGGGATGTCGCTCTCGCAATATCACGACGAGGATTTTGAAGTGCGAGCGCACTCGCATTATGAGGCCGCAGTCGAATTTAATGCTAAACAAATACCTTTTATGTATAGCCCAAATCTCTCAACCTTTTCATTACTTGTTCTCTGGTTACTCCCCGACCGGCCCTTTCATGGGCATTGGGGTCGGTATTTTTGTCTGTGCATACATAACACCCCAAAGAGGTATATCCCTGTGAATATAAAGGATTTACGTTCAGATTAAACGTCTTTACATATTCCATTATATCCTCTTTTCTCCAAAATAATAAAGGATGAACTCTGATATGATCGGGCTCATGCCGAGGTGAAAAAAAAGTTTCTTTGGCTCTCTCTTCATGCTCAACCCCTCTTAATCCTACAAAGAAAGCATCAAATTTTTGTTCGCCGATTGCTTTCATCATCGGTGCAATTTTATGATAACCGCAGCAAACTTCCGTGAATTCGGGCGTCTTTAGGCCAAATCTATCTATCATGGTTTTTACTTTATTTTCATTAGCCATTACCGCGGTATGATTAGTAAGATGCCAGTCTCTCCGAATCTGTTCAATAAAATTATAAGTCTCCGGCAAATCATGCTGAGTATCAACAAAAACCGTTCTTATATCCGGCTTAATAGGCAATACTAAATGCAGCAATACTAAGCTGTCAGTTCCACCGCTAAAGCCCAAGCCTACATTTTTATATTTGCTAAACGCTTCTCTTATAATCTCCTGAGATTTCCTAATTTTCTCGCCTAATGGCAAATCCAATAAAGCTTTTGCTTCCGGAATCATCAGGTTTTCACATATTTTCGTTCTTTCTTTCGTAAATGTTTCTACCATTCTATTCTACCTCCAAATAGGGTATCTCCCATATCTCTTTATGCCTGTCATTAACTAAATGGCCAAATAAACCATGTTCGCCAAGATACTCTCCATGGTCGCCGATTATGAGTATCCTGCCTTTTAGAGAAGGCAATATCTCGGTTATGGCGTTCATAACAACATTAAGATTTTCCTCATACGCCTTTCTTATCCCTTCGATACCCTCTTCCATTTTTATATAATCCGGTTGCCTTAAATGATTTTTATTTTCTTCTGCTTGTTTTAGATTAAAATATTTTTTATAATTTTCACTGATATAAGGATCATGCGGCTGGAGGTAATGGATAATTAGTTTTTTATCAGGATATCGTGTGAGTGCTTGCAGAACTTTTAGATTAACATTTTCCGGCAATATTGTGCCCATTTTCTCATCCCAGTCGCAATCGATCACTTCAAAGAAATGTTTTCTTCCATCAAAGGTTAAGCCATTCTTATCTTTTGTTTCTACGGCAGAATTGATATAAGGAATCGTGGAAATGTAAATTACACTTGGATAATGTTCCGGAAAATTTAAATTGGCCCATTTCATAGTATCATTTGTTTCTGACGTTTCTTTCTTGAGGGTCCCTTTGAAATATTTTTGATAGTTTTTCTCAAAGTAGTCATACCTACAGGCATCTAAAATTATCAGGCAATCCCATTCTAATTCCATTATTTTTTTCATCTTATTACCTAATTTGTATTTGTTTAGCACCTTCGAAATCATCATCGTGGTAAGTCGAAGGAGCTGCTTCCCCGTAGGGGGCATCCCCAGCGACGCTCTCGACGGGAACATCGCATGATTTCGACCTGCATTCGACTGCGGTCTCTTTATATTGCTGATGCAATATGATGGTGCTAAACAAATACCCTATTTAATCTAAATAACCTAAACTTTGCAGCCTTTTAATCACTTCTTTTTTTTGCTTATTTTCATCTTCAGCGGATTTTTCTGCCGGTTTATTTTCTGATGCTGAGGCCTGTGCTGATCTCTGGTCTAAGCTAGCCAGCACCTGGCTAAAGATATAGGTGGCATATTCAGAAACTGAATTAAATCCAGTTTCTTCCGAGCGAGCTTTGATTTTTTCGACTAAAGGGGTAGGAATGTAAATTACGGTCTTGCTTTTATCCAAGGCTGCGGAATTTTTCATCAAATCGGCCAATAATTCTTCATAGGAGCAGTCTCTTTCCGAAGACAAAATCTTAAGCTGTTTCCTAATTTCATTGGATACTTGGATGGTAGTTCTTTCTTCCATATTATGCCTCATTTGTTCCAAAATAAATTGACCTTGCCTTCAAAACAGATACATAGTCCTATGTACAGGGTATTTAAAGGTTGTGAAAGTAGGTTATTTAGATTATTTAAAGATGAGATTAAAGCTTTTAAAATTATGATTTCAATTGAAGTTCAAACTTTGACGAGATTTTTCATTGCTTTATTGTTATTATTGTTTTCAGCTCATTTTTTTGGATATCTGTTTAACCGATTAAAAATTCCTAAAGTGGTGGGAGAAATTTTTGGCGGATTAATTTTAGGGCCAACCTTTTTAGGCTATTTGGCTCCACGATGGTATAAAACTATTTTTTTAGATCAAGGTGAATTAATCGCAGTGATATATTGGTTGGGATTAATCTTATTAATGTTCAGCTCTGGATTTGAGATAGAGCGTGATTTTGATAAGAAAGATAAAAAATTAATTTTTGCATTGATTCTTGGCACCACAATTATTCCTTTAATATTTGGTTGGGTTTCCACTTATTTTTTTGATCTTGGGAAACTAATCGGGGTCGAGAATAATCCACTGGCTTTAAAATTAGTAATAACGGTAGCTTTGGCTATTACTTCGATTCCAGTTATTTCAAAAATATTTATGGATTTAGGAATTATAAAAACCAATTTTGCTAAAATATGCTTAGCTACTGCTACAATTCATGATGTAATTTTATGGGTTTTTATATCTATTACTACCGGATTGGTTTCTTATCAAGCTTTATCTTTAACTAATATATCCCTCCATGTAATAATTTCGGTCTTGTTTTTTGTTATATCTTTAGTGTTAATCCCGAAAATAATCTTCTGGATTGGTAACTTTAAACTAGGCCTCATTCCCTTTGATTATGAGACTATTTTCATTATTTTAGTTTTATTAGTTTTTACTGTGATGGCTTCGATTTTAGATGTAAATCTAGTTTTCGGAGCTTTTTTGGCAGGGATAGTTGTTAATTATATCAAGAGCCAAAAGTTTGAACTGGCCAAATCATCGGTAAAAAACATATCCTTAGCTTTTTTCGTGCCAGTTTATTTTGCAGTAGTTGGAATAAGATTAGACCTAGCCCACCATTTTGATTTTATATTTTTCATATTTTTTCTAATTTTTGCTTTGATGGTGAAATCTTTAGCCGTTATCTTAACTGCCCGATTATTAAAATATGATTGGCTGTCGGGGTTAAATTTAGCAGTAGTATTGAATGATCGGGGGGGACCTTGCATAGTCCTGGCTTCATTGGCTTTTGATTTGGGGATAATAAATGAGAATTTTTTTGTCACATTGGTATTGTTGGCAGTAATTACTTCGTTGATGGCGGGGGTTTGGTTGAAATATGCGATGATAAAAAACTGGCCTTTACTAAAAGAAGTTAAAAATGAATCCCTTGAAGAGCAGCTTTGATATTTTCTTTTTCCATGGAATCAGTCTTTTTCGGCTTTAAGACTTCAATCTTTTCAGCATTAATTACTGCAGTGAGAGCTTGCCCATCTAAGTCTGCAGGCAGGGGGATTCCGAACAGATGTAGAATTGTCGGCATAATATCAATTAATTTTGCATCTTTAATTTCTTGGTTTTTGAAAGCTGAACCATATCCAATAAATATGCCGTCCATCCCATGCCAGCATCTTCTAATTTTAAGGAATTCCTGATCTCCGATGGTGCTATCTAATTCCCAATCTTCAGGAACAAGCAGGATATCCCCCATCTTGTGGGCGTACGCGCCTTTCAAGTAAGTAGTTGCATCCAAAGCTTTGATGCCGGCAAGAGCATTGATCTTAGCAATAATTTCAGCTTTCAGTTTGTTTTTTTGATCTTCCGGCAAGTCTTTCTTCAAATAAATCATCTGTTCAAATGTGGAAGGGCAGTATGCCAAAGTCTGCTTTAGATCTACTTTGGGCTGTTTAATGACGTTAAAAGGGATTATTTTTATGGCTTTATCGTAAAATAACTCAGCCATATGCAAAAGGTGCGGATGTTTTTTGAGAAAGACGACCAGCTTAGAGAGATTGAGATTTCTTTTTTGCTTAGTCTGGTTGATATGCTCAACCATTTCTTTGCCTTCTTTGGCGGTAATCAGGTAGCCGTTGTTTTTCAGCCAGCTGTTGATGAAAAATTTGCCGTGGTATTCTCTAAACCCGTGGTCGCTGATGATTAAAAGATTTGTTTCCGGGTCCATATTGCTGATGATTGACCCGACTAGTTCGTCAACCGCTGCCAAGAGCTTTTTAGAAATTTTTGTTAATGAATTATTTTTTTCATCCATTAAATCCAAAAAGGTCTTGTGCTGGATCCAGTCGGTTCCACCAATCATGAAAAACATCAGATCATATTTTTTAGAAGCAATAACTTCTTTAATGACCGCAATTCTGCTTAATTCTAATTCATAGGTTGAATTCAGGTAGGTCTTGACATTTTTATCTCGATTAGGATAATTTTTATAATTTTTAATAGATGGAAACTTTTCGGCCAGATTTGCAGGATGGGTCAGGCCATCTTGCTTATTTTGGGCCGCCAGCCAGGAATGGATGATATCGCCTTTAATGCGTGGAGGCTCAGAACAAGGCAAATTCATAATAAAACATTTTTTACCGTATTCATCACAGTAAGCATAAAATGGCTTTTCTTTAAGATCAACTCCGGAAGTCAACTGGATGTTAAAATTATCGTCGTATTTAAAAAAACCCAAGATGCCATGTTTTCCTATATCCTTGCCGGTCTGGAATGAGACCCACGTTGCTCCTGTAAACGGAGGAATAACACTTTTCAATGTTCCGGCAGCGCCTTCCTGAAGCAGCCGGTTCAATATTGGCATTTCTACAGGGAGCTTTTTAACTAAAGGGATGTTCATAGCGTCCAATCCCAAGATTATCTGTTTCATGTCATAGCCTCAACGTAAACTTTTTCATAGTCTTTGATAAACTTTTCCTGCGAGAAATACTTTTCCGCGGTCTTGCGGCAGTTTTTCTGGTACTTAAGATAATTCTTTTTCAGCTCTCTAATCGCCATTAGCAGTGATTCCGGGTTAGGCTCAAATACAACTCCACATTTCTCCCGTTGAATTAGCCCAGACAAGTCTACCAGCGATGAGATCAGCACCGGCTTTCCTGCAGCTAAGCTTTCTATCGCTGAATTAGGCATCTGCTTTACAAAACCATTCCTTTCAATGTAAGGGATGATAGTGCAGTCGGCTTGAGCATACTTCAAGTTCATGTCTTTTTCTACTGACTGATACAGGTTCACGTTTTTTAGTTGTTTTTTATTGATGATGCTTTTTGCCCGAGTATAGCTTTTATATCTCCAGGGCAGCTCAAAGTTTGCTTCTGGACATCTCTCGGCGACCTCTACTAACAGCCAGAAGCCTTTAACTTTAAAATCACGCTCTTTTTCCGGAGAGGTGGCGTACAATACCGTAAATTGGCCGGGCTTTCGAAGTGTTTTCGGCTGATATGAAAAATGGCTTAAATCTACCGGGGGGTAAATCAACTTGACCTTCTGCGGATTAATTTTCAGTTTTAGCAATCGATTTTGCTCTATCTCGCTTTCTACTATTATCCTATCTACCTTCCGGAGATATTTAATCCTGGCTTTTATTTTATGTTCTGGGCAGGGTGCCGCTGCGGTGAGGATGAGAGGTTTTTTTTTAAGCATTGGAAGATAAGGTAAGTCTCCTAAGGAAGAATATATGTGAGATATGCTCGCATGGTGATTTAGGAATTTAGCCAGAAACAAAGTTAATGGATAGTACAGGAAATGGGAGGACATTTGTTTAGAGCTTAATTTAAAATTAAAGATGCCATCTAAGTGCAGGTCAAAAATTGTAACTTGATTCTTCTGGCTGAAGTGTTGAGCGAGAATCTGCACTTCTTTAGATACTGCTTCATATCTGGGCTTATACCGCTGCACCCAATACATTATTTTTGCCATGGGTTTTTGTCAGGGTTTCTTTTGGCATACTGCCACCCATTGGTACGGGTTGTTAGAATTAAATTCCAGCCATAAGATAATTTTCTTGGCCAACATGCTTAATCCCAGCAAGCTAAATGACTTGGAAAGCAGTGCCTGAGCCCAGAAGTTATTCAGTACCGGGTAGAGGCGCACCACTTTAAACCCGTTCTGCTCCATTTCGGAGATGAATTCCTTTTTATAGTATAATTTATCATACACAAAATATTTTTCCTGTCCGATAATTTTACGAATCAATCTTACTTTTCGGGCATTCATCACCTCAAATACCAGCAGCCCTTGACCAGTTAGGGCTTGGTGCACCTGTGCATATAATCTTTTGCGGTCATCTTCTTTGAAATGGAAAAAGAACCGAAAAGCAAAGATTAAGTCAAATTTATTCTTATACTTTAATTGGAACGCATTTCCAACTTTGAACTGCCAGTCTTTTCTGCCGGCTCTTTTTTGGGCTGCTTCAATCATGGCTGGGCTGGAATCAATGCTCATCCCTTTGCAGGGAAGCAGTTCGGAAGTTACTCTCGCCGGGCCGGGAGCAAGTTCCAATACTAATCTTGGTTTTTTCCCGCTGACCGTCTGATTAAGGAAATAGGCTTGTCTTTTATGTTCCACAAAATTGAGCGGGTTCCTAAAGCGGTCCTGAATGTAGGTATTTACCAAACTCTGGTTTTTGTAATGCCGCTCCACTTGCTCTGAACTCTCAATTTTTGGACTTTGCATATTGTTAACTCCCATTTCGGCACAGTTCTTTTTCTGAGTGATAATCATCTGTGCCGCTCACTCGGTGGACTTATTGCTTCGTTCCTCGCAGTAAAAAAGTAGTGGTAATCGAGTAAGTCCAACCTAACGTACTCTGCAAGCAGTCGTAACTCCTTCGTTCGCCTCTTGGCACTTACGATGATTATCACTCACTTTCTGAACTGTGCCGTTTAGCCATTTTTTGAAATAGGCTTAACACCCCACGAAAATCGCTAAAATTGTGATCTACACAAGAATGTAATTCTTTATTCTTCAAGCTTATTCCTATGCGCAACCCAACTCTGCTCCACGCTCCGCGGTCATTCTCATGATCTCCAAAATAAGCTGCCTGACGAAAATCAACGCCGTGCAAAGCCAAATATCTCTGTACAACTTCTCCTTTTCTCCATAATGGCACATGCTGTTCTCCCGTTCCTGTAAACTTGCCTTCAGATACATGGAGCATATTAGCTACCACAAAGTCCAAGCCGACATCTTCGTTGATGCGGTCAGCCACCAGATTAACTCCGCTACTAACTAAGCCGAGTTTAACTCCTTCATTTTTAACATACCCGCAGAACTCCCGAAATCCAGGAGTGTAAGGTGGAGGTAAAACTTTATCAAGTACCGGTTGGACTTCAATCCCTTCCAGCAAACGGCAATTTCCATCGAACCATTCTTGATATAGATCCTGTTTGGGGAAAAAATAATCTCTTCTCCTGATCCATTCCTCTTCTTTTCCGGCAGCAATACCTACTGCATCCCAACTAGATTGGAACGAACTATTAGTATATTGGACTGTAGTTCCATCCATGTCAAAAATACATAATTTAACTTGGTCTGATAAAGTCATATCAGCACCAGCAATAGCCGGCTTTATATAGATTTCTGGCATCTAACACTTCAATCACAAAGAAAACTTTTTAAACCCTGACCATTTCATAAGCTTATAATAATCGAAATAGTCGAAAACAAAAGAGGTGATAGAAAATGGGAGGAAAAGGAGTAGCGAATAAATTAATTGCGTATTCGTTTACCGTAGGTGTAGTAATCGCCCTAATTTTGGGATTGATTACTGCAAAGTTGCCTGCAAATGTAGCAGCAGTATTGACCAGCCTGTTAATTTTGGCGGGTATTGTGGTAGGGTTCTTTAACATAACACCTACCGAAGCAAAAGACTATGTGTTCTATGTGACAGCCATAACTTTAGTGATATATTTGGGCGGGAACAACTTAAGTGAGCTTCAGTTTGTAGGTAAATACCTAGTAAGCGTGTTGGGCTCCATAATGGCCTTCGTCTTGCCTAGCGTAATTATCGTGGGCATAAAAGCTATAATCAACTTAGCTGAGAACTAAGTTTATTTTTTCTTTTTTTTATGTTAATTTCTTTTTTTGAGGAGTTTCCTACTCAAAGTAATTTTTCTAAGCTGAAATTAGTCAGTTGGCCTACTAAGCTGTATATTGGAGCAAAGAGTGTGGCTGAGTTTAACCGAATAAAGTCTAATTTAAAGAACAAACAGAACAAACATAACTCTCAGAATAAACATGTAAAAGAAGTCATTTATTGGCCGCTTCTGGAGAAGAAAGAAGGATATTGGATTTCTCCGTTTTCTTCCCGGAAAGCGTTGTTGCGTATATTTGGAGAATTACAACACCAAAAAATACCGGTTATGTTAGATTTGGAGCTTCCGACTACTCAAAACCCTTGGCTTTATCTCACCCAGAAGATTAATTTCTTCAGGAATAAACGATTAATTCGGGAGTTCATTGAGAATTACAGCGGAGATGCTTACCTAGCTGAATATTATCCAGAAGGAAAATGGAAAGAAAAGGTTATGAAATTCTGCGGACTACATTATTCCGCTCCTAAGGTAAAAGTAATTAAGATGGTGTATCATTCCTTGCATCGCTTTATCAACCAAGAATTTCTGGAGAAAGAGTTTAAGCGCGGAGTGAAAGAATACGGAAAGAATTATTTGGTTGCTTTAGGCACGATTGCTGCGGGAATACATGGAACTGAGCCCAAGATTAGTTTAGAGCAGTTACAACAGGATTTAGAGACGGCTAAGAAATGCAGAGTTAAAGAAGTAATTATTTTTAGATTGGGGGGGTTGTATGAGCATTTCAAAAGTGAGATTATCAAAATCTGACGTTAATTTTATATATACACCCTTTATTTTAATCCCATGGCAAAACCAATACGAGCAACTCCTACTTTAAGAGGAGAGGATGCACGAAGATTTATGAGAGAAGTACTAGAAGAACAAAAAAGGCCTTCTAAAGCAAGAGTTGAACTGTTACGTGAAGCTGCTCGGGTTAAATTTAATTTTCCTCAATAGAGGATTTTGAAGTGTTAAAAATCCTTCTTTGAAAACTTTAAATTCGTTCTATTGTTTATCTAAAGTTTTCAATAAGTTTTAGGTCGAGATACATTGGGGTTGTTCCTTTTATTCTCTCTTTCAAAGCGGAAAAGCCCATTTTCTTATAGAAATGAATAGAATCTAATTTGGGGTCAGGATTTCTCTTGGCATCTAATGTAATAAATCGACACCCTGCTTTATTTCTGTTGATTTCGTTAGCAATTTGAATTGCCGACAATATCATTAATTTTCCTAAACCTCTCCTCAAATAATTATCATCAACACAAAGTCTTCCAATTTTTAAAGCTGGTAGAGATTTGTAATGGATCCCTTTTTCTTTGAAGAATTCTTTCAAATCTCCCTCCAAATTTATCTTATCGTTGAGTAAAGTAATATAAGAGACCAACTTTCCCTCATGAAACCACAAAAATGTGATTGATAACCGTTGTTTCTGATTTTCAAGTGCATCCTCTCTTAGAAAGTCAACCAACTCTTTTTCATACGATTGAAATAAGTGCAACTTATGGCTTTCATCAATTATTTCAATCTTAATATCTTCAGATTTTATTTGCGGACTTTGTTCTTCCATGTCTCTTCAGATGGGATAAAATGTACAACCTTAAAAACATTCCTCTTCGTAACCATGCTAACTATACCAAAAACTTCGCAAAATAAAGCAGTCTTGGTTCTCTCCACAACGCTTTAATCACTAACGGCAACGGATTCTCTCGAGTATGCTGCTCTAATAATCGTTGTAGCTTTGGCTGTCCTATCAAATGAATCAGCTTATCCCAATCTTTATCCTCAAATTTGTCAAATATTATTCTTAATCGTAAGTGCAAGTTCATCTTTTTCTTCAAAGGCTTAACTTCTCTCCCATAATCCTTGTTGTGTGTAATACAATCCGCCAAGAGCTCTGCTTGCTTCATTCCTGGAATAATTCCACCCAATGTAGTGGCTTTCACAAACCCGGAAGCATCACCGAGCAAATAACATTTTTCCTGCTGCAACTTCTGCTGTGGATGATATAAAGGAATTACTCCTGCTTGGGTTTCTTTTACTTTGAATCCTTGCTTTTGTACAAATTCATCAAACCATTTCTTGGCATCTTTTCGGGAAGCTATGCCCACTCTGGCTTTAGTTTTCGATTCCGGCACAACCCATCCAAATAGCTCCGGGCATACTTTTCGCCCAAAGAAAGTATGATAACGTTGTGAATTAAACTTTCCTTCTACGATAGCCTGAATCCCATAATAATTTTGCCGTTGGGGATGATAAAAGCCATAAGCATGAGCTGTTTTGGATAAAGGGCCATCGGCAGCAATGACAATATCGGGGGAAACACTTAATTCTTTCTTGGATTTTAGCTCTTTAATAATTAATTTTTTTCCTTCTTTCCTCACAAATGAGTGCCTCAGATGAATTCTTGCTCCGGCTTTCTCCGCCAACTTGGCAAAAAAGAGGTCAAACTTATGCCTATCCACTAAATATTCTGTCTGCGGAATTACTACTTGTTCCCCTCCGGGAGAATTCACTTCCACTTCCTGAGAAGTATTCACTAAAAAAGATTCTTTGGGCAGGTTGAATTGGTCAAAATCTTTAGTGAGCAATCCGGTGCATTGGATGGGCAGACCAATTTCTGCATGTTCTTCATAGATGTCTACGTCATGTCCAGCCTTTACTAATAGAGAACCACAATAACAGCCAATGGGTCCTGCGCCGATGATGGAGATGTGCATAAAGGAATTAAGCAGCGATATACTATAAAAAACTTGTTAAAAAGAAATCAAGTTAAATAAAAAAATAAAAAAACTGGAGGAAGAAAATAAGAACTACATTAATAGTAATTCTTGCCTTCTTCGTCGCCGTCTTTCTTTAATCTGCTGAAGCCGATAACTAATCCTACGATTACTAATACTACTACTAGCACGATTAAAGCAATCTCCAAGCCATTTCTTAGGTTGAAGTCAACGCCAACACCCGCAGCAGGAGCAGTTGCGCCAGCTACATTAGCCTTGAACGACAAACTCTGTAAAGCATCGCTGCCAGACTTGATGGTTACGGAAGCTACATGCTCTCCTGCAGTTGCAGAAGGAGATGTCTTTACATCCATATAAACCACTTTGTTCTTGCCTGACTCTAATACAACTAAACCATCACTTAATGAAGTGGTAGCCCAGTCACTGCCTGCGGTTGCTTCTAATAGATAAGCTTTAGAGGTGCTTCCAGCGTTGGTCAAAGCGATAGCATAAGTTGCGGTACTTCCTGCAGCTACATTCTGAGACTCAGGTCCTACTGCTAATACTAGCTTATCCGTTTGCTGGAATTGCTCATTTCCTAAAACTTTAATCTTGAAAGTTTTGGTAACGGTTTCATACTCATCATATTTAGCGGTTACAGTTGCTTCATAATCGCCTTCTTTAGCGGTAGCAGGGATGGATAAAAACATTTCCGGAACATCCTCATAATCTACATTATGGTTGTCGGTCTGAACTACATCCACAAACTCGCTTACAGAAGCGCCCAATTCAGGGATAGCTACAGTAACTTTAACGTCTTTCTGATCTTTATCTCCATAATTTTCTAATAGAACGGTTGTTAGTAAAGATTTACCTGCTTTAACGGTAGTCCCAGGTGAGAATACAACATCAGCAATGTCTACTCCATTTCTTGCTGGCTCAACTGCTAAATTAATCTCTTTAGTTAGAGCAGCGGTATTCTTGTCTAAAACCCTAAGTCTTAACACATAAGTGTCTTTGTCTAACTTATTCGGTAAAGTCACGCTTAAAGACACATATTTAGTTGTCCCAGCAGACAGATCAAATAATTGTGTACTGTCTTCCAAATTTTCATAGTCAGAATACTCGTATCCTGAAATTTTAGCCTCTACCTCTACATCGGTAGCGCCTTTCTTATCTTGGGCATTCAAACCAACTTTAATATCTAAAGTCTGGCCCTCTTCTACAGCAATAGTTTCTCCATCGCTGATAACGTCGCCGTTTACTTTTACAGTCCCCCACGCCAGATTGCTTACGTCTAAAGCACTGACTAGAGACAAGGTTAGTAAACCAACCACAAAAACTACAAACAAATTTCTTAAAGCTTTCATTTTCTTCCTCCAATTTAGTTGATTTTATGTTTTAATCGATGGTTATATTTAAACCTTTCGATTGGTTGAGCATTTTAAAGTGATTACACCACATGCCCATTTTATAATGATTATTCTCTGATAAGTGTATTACAAAAAATAAACAAAAATAACACCCCTACCAACTTCCCTCCACTACACTAATTTCCCTAAACGCTGCGTCATGGAAATCATCATTGCCTACCGTAACTTTAACTAAGTAATCTCCTGCTTCAGCATCGTAGGGAATCGGCAGCACCAAATTGATGTTCTTGCTGTCGCCCGAATCCAAATTAAACTGGCCGGTAGATTTCTTTGCCCCTAATTCATACACAATTGCAGTAACTTTCAGGTCTTTTAAATCCATATCTCCGTTGTTAGCTACAGTAACGCTAAAGAATGCTGCGTCTCCGGCTGAAACTGCATCTGATACTAAATGCACTTTCTGGAAGTATACATTCTTGCTTGGCTGCGGATACTTGCAGCCACCGTTATCAGTAGTAGCTTGGATATGGTAGTTTAATGCATTTTTATCAGTGCAGCCGAATACAACTACTGGCGGAGTAAAGACGCATGAGCCATCGTCTTTAGTAGCTAATGGATTATAGTTAGTTGCAGTTTTATCAGTACAGCCCAATACGTCAGTTGGCTGTGGGAAAGTGCAGCTGCCATCGTCTACAGTAGCCAATGGATTATAGTTAGTTGCTTTAGAATCCATGCATCCAGGTATTTCTCCTGGAGGATAAACACAGCTTCCGTCGTCTTTAGTGGCTAATGGATTATAGTTTGTAGCATTGGAATTGGTGCATCCTAATACTTCTACTTCACAAGCATCTCCTACACCGTCGCCATCAGTATCTTTCTGGTCGGCATTAGCAATGGTAGGACAATTATCACTTGCATCTGGAACCCCGTCGCCATCACTATCCGGCAAAGGAGCAGGAGAAACTCCCAGCATTTTACTATACTGCACACTGCCCCCGAATCCGTCAGTTACGGTTAACAAAACGGTGTAGATCCCACTTTTAGTTAAAGTCATGCTAACTTCACTGCCGGATACCACACCAACATTATTAGCATCAGAGCTGCTCTTCATGCTCCAGCTGTAGATCAACTGGTCACCATCAGCATCAGCAGCAACTGCTTTGAAAGTTACTTTATCGCCGACAGTGGCAACACCGGGAGTATCTGCACTAGTTAAAGTTGGATCCTGGTTGACATCCATAACCGTAACTTTTACTGATTTCCATGCAGAAAATTTTTCTCCATCAAATGCTCGGAATTTGAATGTCATGCTCCGACTCAGTTCCGGATGCTCTACAAAGCTATACTGTGGGCTTATGGTAAACTCCCCGGTTTGCTCATTAAAAGAAGCATAGTTGGGAAGAGTATAGCCATATAATGATTCAAAGAAGCTGTCGGTAAAAGAAGCAAAATTGCACCAGGAAATGCTCGTGCAGACTACTTCATCATCAGCCTGATAAGTCAAGCGCTGAATTCCATCATCCTCTGCTGAAACCTTGAAAGAAAGAGTGTTCCCTTCTTTGACATTCTTATTATGTGCGTCGATATTGTTCATCACTGGAGCAGTGTTAGTAGGAACAACCTCTTCTGCTTTCACGATAAACGCAACGTATTCTGTCTTAGAATCAATTCCATCGCTGACTTTGAATGCGGCCCAGTAATTTCCAGCTTCATTAGCGATTAAAGTAAATGAGGCCGTATTGTCTTTATTATCCATAAACGGATGCTCGGCAGGCAAAACGCCATCAGCTAAAGTTAATTTTAATTTATCTCCATCCAAATCTTTACCAGTTAGCTTTATGGTTGGATTTTGTCCTGGAGTAAGATTATATACATAGATGCCGTAAGCGCCTTTAAGAGCTGGAGCAGGATCAAAAGTTAAAGTTGGTGCATTATTCACGCAACCATCTTTCTCTTCTGCACCTTTGTTTTCGGGACATTTGTCTACATCACCACAAACTCCGTCTCCATCTTTATCATTATACTTATCTTTAGGGCAAGCATCATCTTTATCACAGACTCCATCTTTATCACCATCAGCACAAGGTTGTGGTGGATAAGTGCAAGAGCCGTCGTCTTTGGTTGCTTGTGGATTGTAATTGGTTGCTTTAGCATCGGTGCATCCTAATACATCAGTGGGCTGCGGCTGAGGTTTTGATTTTACCGTCAGAGTCAATTCATCAGAATCCTCATCAGTAGTAGTATGAGCTGTAGTAACTAATTTGAATGTGCCTGCTTCTGTAGGAGTATAATCCACTATGAAAGTATAAGTGTCTGAATTAATTGGGCCAGACTTAACTTTAACACTGGGTTCAGATACTTTTTTAGTAGCAGTGTTTTCCATCAGCACTTCCAGCCACGGCTCTCCTTCTTCGTTGGAATTAACAAACACTGCAAAAGAAACAGCTTTACCAACTTCAGTAGTTAGTGAAGTTTTTGATACTGCTTCTCCATTCTCCATCCAATTGGTTTGCACTACTACTGCTGCAATTACAACTGGAAGGGACAATAGCAAAAACACCGCCAAGATCCATCCCGAATTTTGTTTAATTTTCATTATTTTAACCTCATTAAGATTCAATGATTAAAATCTGTGGCCTACACTAAACTGGAAAGTGGCCTCTTCAGATAGGGTATTGCTTCTTGCACCAGCATCAATTATCCATTGGTCATAAGGATTAACTCTTAATCCGGCATAACCTTCTCCAGCTAGGCTGTGCGCAGATGAACTTAACTCTCCGACCTTATCTAAGCGAGTGATGGTTTTCTCTGCACTGGATCTCATCCAAGCTCCACCCAACCTAAATTGCAATTCTGCCAGCTCGGTGCCCAAAGGTAAACTAGCTGCGGCTCCACCACCAGCATAACGGCGTAAGTCACTTTCAGTTTTAACATCTTCAGTAGCAATTCCCAAATCATTGGTGCGGCTTTCAGATTTACTCTGATTCTGCAACGTAGCATCAGCATATCCGCCTAACTTAACCCATCCTAGGCGATACAATACTTCTACTCCAGCTACTCCACCAGAATTACCTTCAGTGTCTACTAAAGCCCCAATGTAAGGGGTGACATCAAAGTTGTCTACTTTTACTGGCTCTTTCACCTGTTCTTTTGCTGGCCCTGATATTGTAACTTGTGCTGGTTCTTGATAGTTACAACCTTTCTCTTTTACGAAAGTAGCATAATCTGTTAATGCTTTTACCGCTACCTGCACTTCTCCGCATTCTTTCTGAATAGCTGCTTTGTAGTCCCCTACTTTCTGCGGATCAACCCTGCTGCTTTCGGTTTTGAAGTCTCCTTTAAGCAGCTGCTCTAAAGTTGGAGTGGTGAGAACTGTTTTTCCATCCTCTGATGGAGCCACGCTGGCAACATAATCTACTAAGCTCTTCTCTGCTTCTTTACACTGTGCTTCCTCGGCAGTTCTGGCAGCATTTAATCTTCGCAATTCAGCTTTCTCATCATCGCATTGGCCTTGGTACACGATACGGAAAAAATCATCTTCAGCAGGCACTTCTGCTTTCTTTTCTTCTGCTACTGGTTTTGGAGTGTGGTCATAACAAAGATCTTTACCCGGGCAATAGCCTCTCACTAAAGAAGTGTAACCGCCCATATTCGCTTCAGCTTTAGATATGCATCTTCCATTTCCGTTAAATTGAGCAGTGCAGTCGCCTTTAGGAACAAATCCTTTCTTTCCTTTTGATTTTTTCTTTACGGGATTATCAGCTGGAGGAACAACATTCTGCACATTCACTTGCACATTAGGCGGGCAGGTGGGGCAGCTTTCGACGGCAACAGCAGGATCCGCAACACTCTCGGCAACAAGATCCCCTTGCCCTTCCTGAGCATAAGCAGGATTATAGCCAAATGCCAATCCCAATCCTAAAACCGCAGCATTAAATAAATTTTTATTAACCATTTTATTTTATCCTCCATTTAATTAGTTTTTAACTTTAATCTGAATATAACCTTTCTCGGGGTCTATCTTACCGCAAATACCCCGCATCTTCTCTATAACAACTCGTTCAATGTTCGCATCACTTATATTACCGGTAATTAAGCCACTAAAATTCTTCAAAGCCTCGTCGCAACTATGCCCCTTTACTTTTACCGTTCCCCCAGCACGGCGAACATAATCTTCCGCCACAGCCATGACTTCAGCAGGATTAGCCTTTATCCTCTCGTAATTACTCCCCGCCGTTCTCGCTTCTAACGTTTGATACTCTCTCTTACACTGCTCTGTTCCTTTCTGCGCTTGTGCTAATTGCTCTTTTGTTTCTCCCAACTCTCGCGATGCTTGTAAAGCGGCATTAGCAGAATCAATCTTCTTTTTGCCCAAAGCTTCCCGCGCCTGCCCTAACTCTCCCACACAGCCATCGTAAGTTGATTGAACGATTTCTTTATTCGCTTCACAATCTGCGTAAGCAGCACCCGCATCCTCTATAGTTTGAATCGCTACGTTTTTCTCTATCATACAAATATCATATTTCCCAGATAATTCCATATCAACTGCCGGACATTCAGGTGCTACTTGAGGACATTCAACTGCGGGACATTCTTTTTCTACAATCTTTTCCACTAGCTTATCTTTATATTCAATAATCGGCGTACCTTCGGTAATCAAGCAATCTTCTAAATCAAAAGTAAGTCCATATATATCTGCAGTAAGGTCATCTCTCTCCGCCCGTACCACTCCTAAATTAGCAGCATAGCCATTACAGGTCTCTAATTCTGTTTTTCGGGAAGATTCACAAACATCTTTGGCAGAAGCACATTCACCATACTTATTTTCCGCTTCCTGTGCTTTGATGCTATCCTGCTCCCGTGCCATTTCCAAAGCAGAATTCTGAGCTATTAGCGCAAGAACTTCCGGTGCATCCGGAGCTTCTGCTTTTGGTGCTTCTGTTAATTGTCTTTCTAATGCAGCATAACCTGCAGTTTTCTGCTCTAGCTCTGCACCAAGCACCCCTTGCTCGCCAATACAAATATCATGTCCGCGAGTTTCAATATAATTAGTATCATTTAAATCATCATTGTCAGCATAAGCCTGATTTAAGTCAGCTTTTACTTCAGATAATTGTTTATTTAAATCTTCAATAGTCTCTCTATCTGCCACTCTTTGGGCTACGGTTGGAACTGATTCCCCGACCACTCCCCGGACAATATATCCCGCAACAACAAGCCCACCAGCAACAAGCAATCCGCCCACGCTTAATGCCAGATATGACCGCCTAGGAAGTTTTACCCCGCTTTCAGGCTTAACGAACGCTTCTTTAACTAATTCCTCTAACCCTTCATCTGCTGGAGCATGAGGTTTATCCCCTTCCCCCATCCATTCTTCTATTTCATGATTGTGAAATCCATCGACCGGTTGTGCTGGAACTGGCGGGAGCACAGAACTCATTTCAGGAATAGTAGCATGAGGAGATGTTGACCGAGCTACGTCGGGTGGTGGTGTAGGAGCAACAGGAACCTCTGCGGGTGTTTCTTGGGCTTGAGGTAACAATCTCTCCCCGTATTTAACGACATACTCTCCCAAACAATCATTTGCTTCCAAATAAGAAACCTCCCTGCCTCTCAACTCACCATTGGGTTCGAGAGGGATTTCGTGAAACGTGCCAGCGATTAAATCAAATCCACATCTCTGTTCTAACAACCCTTTCTCAACTTCCTCAATCGATATTCCATGAGCACGAGCCATTGGACTAAAAAGTTTCTCTTTTTTCTGATAGGAATCATCGAGATTTTCTTCCGGCTTAACCCCAGGATCTGGCTCTAAGGTGACTTCATCACTAATATCCACTAGATTATCTTCCGCATCAGCACGTTTCGACGCAGGCGTAGTATAATAAGTCCACAAGAAGTCTCTTACCTTACTTTCCGGTGCAGGGATTTCTACACCGTCAGATCCTTTCTCAATATAACCTCTCTCACGAACATAAAAGCCTCCGGTAGCTAAAGCTGTTTCTAACTCTCCACGCTCTTGGTTGAATTCCAGAATCAAATTGTTGAAATAACCAACATTAGATAGTTTAGGTGGTTGAGCTTCAGAAGGCGCAACCGGCACTGCTACTCTTTCATCAGCTGTAGGCTCTGCAACAACCACTTTCCTAATCATCTGCGTCGGGTCGTCGCTGTCATGAACATCTGCAATTCCTGAAGCAATGGTTCTGCTAGCACTCTTAACTTCTTCTTTAATTCTATGATAAACAATAGACAAAGCACCGGTTTGACTTTCCACTGGAAGCAACTTTCCATCAACTATATTGCACAATTTACCCGTATCATCATATGCCAAATTTGATTTACGAACCGCTTCCAGAAATTCTTCTGTAGTTCTATTAATACCTTCAGCATGCTGTTTTATTATTTCTTCTAATTTAGTCATATTTGCCTTTCAAAACCTCAAATACTACTTCCGAGTAAGCATCACTATATAAACTTTTTGGAATGTTGAGTAATTTAAAGTAGTAACAAGACCCAGAGAAACAACTTAATTTTAAATCTTTCCCAACAGTTTCCACAACCCGTATATCATTCCC
>CAZIUU010000002.1:60258-64659 GCA_964542815.1 uncultured Methanosarcinales archaeon
GAACAAACATCACAATCAATAATACACCAATTAGCTTGACCCACTTCAATGAAAATTCGGGTTTTCTTTCTCCAGCTTTCTTTGCTTTCCAGTTCATCAGCACGATAGCAATGCCGTTCAATCCGCCGGAGAACACTCCGGTGATTTCCAACACGGAAATAAATGAGGTCAAATTAAATAAGAGAATTATCAATGGAATGGAAAAAGTAAGTATTAATGCCGTATTCTTAGATAATTTATAATCATATTCATAAATATCCAACAAAGCCATCCCCAAAGCCAGAAAAGAAGTAAACATAGCTAACACGGCTAGAAGATTAGCAAATAATCCTAACAAAGGCTGAGAGTAAATGCTCAAAGCAATGGTAGCAATCCGTTCATTGGGCTGAAGCAATTCAAAGTTATCCAATCCCACGATGCCGATTATAATTGCGGCAAACACTATATATAATAGTATAGGAATTATGGAACCGATTAATAATGTTTTGCGCATCTTCTTTCTTTCCGGCCCTAATTCTTCCTGTATCTCGGGAATAGAAGCGAAGCCGATGAATGCAAATAAAACTACACCATAAGGGACAAATATCTTGGTAATATCATGAGCTAATAAGTTATTTAGATTAATCTGATTAAATGAAAATATTCCAATAAGAATTACCATTAGAAATAACAACGCGATTAAGATAAGTTCTGCTCTTCCGGTGGTTTTCACTCCACGATATACTATAAACGAACCAATTAGAAAAAATAAAATTGAGAATAATAAAGGAGAACCAACTTCGAACACTTTAAACAGTGTAGCGCCTTCACCGATTAAATAAGCTGTTAAAGCGCCGTAAACACCAAGGAACATAGCTAAAGCAGTAATACGTTTTCCCCAAATTCCGAGATACTTCTCAGCATAACCTGTAAGCTGATGGTGCCCTTTAGTTCTTAGAACTACTTCTCCCAAAAATAAATTTAGAGCCATCGAAGCTAATCCGATTAAAACAATTATGATTAATCCATATAAGAAACCAGTTTTGGCTACAACATAAGGAATACCTAAAATTCCAGCACCGATAATGGTGCCCATTAGTGTTGCTGTAGCAATAGCTGCTCGATTCTTGAAGAAGCCACTATATTTCTTAGATACACCTCTTTTCTTGAACATGAGAATGAAACGTAGCTATTGGTATATATAGTTTTCCCGAACAAACCGCCACTGCAGTATCCTTATCAAAACTTCCACTCTTCCACAACATTTAAATAGTAATTATCAATTAGTATTAATTATTAATAAGACAATTACATAAAATGACTAAAGAAAACTTGCGCAATACTTCCCAAAGAATAAAGATAGTAGAATATCTAAAAGATGTTAAGACCCACCCTACTGCTGAAGCAGTATACTTAGAAGTAAAGAAAGAATTGCCGGCGATTACTCTTGCGACGGTATACCGCAACTTGAATCTTCTTGCGGATAATAATAAAATTCTACGTTTAGAGATAAATAAAGAATATCATTTTGATGGGGATAATAGTAATCATCAGCATTGCGTGTGTGTAAATTGCGGCAAAATTATGGATGTGTTTCAGCCAGAGGTTTCAGAGTATGTTTTGGATAAAATCAAAACTAAAAGCTTCAATCCGAAATCAGTTACGGTGATTATTAATGGATTATGTAAAGAGTGCAGTTGATGCTAAACGAATAGCAATTAAAATTAGAGGGGGGCATTATTATGGAACAAAATCAAACCGAATTAAGAATTAACAAACCCGCGCCAGAATTTCAGACAGATGCTTTTCACCAAGATGAAATTAAGAAAATAAAATTGAAAGATTACCGGGGGAAATGGGTAGTGCTGTTTTTCTATCCGGCTGATTTTACATTCATCTGCCCGACAGAACTGGAAGCATTAGCTGAGAATTATGATGAATTTCAGAAACTTGGAGTAGAAATATTGAGCGTAAGTACAGATACGGTATTTGTGCACAAAGCGTGGTTTGATAATTCTCCGACAATTAAGAAGGTTAAATTTCCAATGATAGCTGATCCTACCGGAAACATGTGCAAAGCTTATGGGACGTACATTTCTGAAGAAGGGCTGAGTTTGCGGGGGACATTCATCATCGATCCGGATGGAATCTTACAGGCATATGAATTGCACAGCAACAATATCGGGAGAAGTAGTACTGAATTATTGAGAAAACTCAAGGCCGCGCAGTTCGTACGGCAGCACGGAAATCAGGTATGCCCCATAAACTGGGAGCCGGGAAAGAAAACGCTAAAGCCAGGATTAGATTTAGTCGGTAAAATCTAAGAGGTGATTAAGATGAGAATACATGATGTGTGTGAATTGTGTGACGAGAGTATGTTAAGTCATACTGGAGAAGCGATTACTTATTGTTATCTTTGCTCTCAGCAGAAGGCGCGAGAAGATAAACTGCGCCGAGCGATTAATATTGATGTCGGTGAGATAAGAAGAAATATGAATTCGTTGGAAAGATAAATTTAGAGATAAATTGGGAGGATAAGAAAAATGCCGCAACTTGAGCCTTTGCCTTATGCATATTATGCATTAGAGCCGTTTATTGATGAGCAGACCATGAGGGTTCATCATGACAAACACCATCAAACTTATTTGGACAAATACACTGCTGCGATAGAAAAGTTTCCCGAGCTTAGAGCCAAGAAAGTGGAAGAGGTACTCTCGGACTTAAAGAAAATACCTGCTGAGGTTAAAACTGCAATTGTCAATCACGGCGGCGGATATGCCAACCACAAATTTTTCTGGGAAGTGCTGAAGAAAGATACGAAATGCGACGGGAAAATATTGGCAGAGTTCAACCGCACTTTTGGAAATTATGATAAATTCAAAGAAGAGTTCAGCAAAGCGGCATTAGGTTTGTTTGGGAGCGGATGGGTTTGGTTAGTTTATGATGCTAAGAAAAAGAAAGTAGAAATAATTACTACAGCTAATCAAGATAGCCCATTAAGCATAGGAAAAGTTCCGTTGTTGACGCTGGATGTGTGGGAGCATGCCTATTATCTGAAATACCAGAACCGAAGAGCAGAGTATGTGGAGAATTTTTTCAAGGTGATAAATTGGGATAAAGTGAATGAATTATTTTTAAACTTGGTACATTAAAGTATGGTTATACTATTAGAAGTATAGCACTATGAACCATAGAGTAATTACAAATTATTAGGGGATAATACTCATGAAAAGCAAAACGCTGGAAACAGTTACGGTTATTGGAATGGGATATGTCGGTTTCCCTTTAGCCTGTGCTATTGCTAAAAGTGAAAAGTATGAGGTTTACGGGCTGGACTTAGACGGAGTAAAAATAAGAAAGATTAACCGCCGCGTCTCCCCGATCAAAGACAAACAGGCAGAGGAAGACTTAAAGTCGGTCAAGATAATCGGAACATTAGATAGTAGCGTCCTGACAAAAAGTAAGTTTATCATCATCTGTGTTCCCACTCCCGTCAATGGGAATAAAGAGCCAGATTTAACCCCGGTCATTAAAGCCGTGGAGGAAATTGCCCGGCATCTGCAAAAAGGCCAGGTAATCATTCTCGAATCCACCGTTAACCCCGGGGTTTGCGAAGAAGTTATCATCCCTCTTCTCGAGAAATCCAGATTAAAATGCGGAATTGACTTTGAACTGGCTCATTGCCCGGAAAGAATCGACCCGGGAAATCATACTTGGAACGTTTATAATATCCCTCGGAATATTGGGGGAGCCACAAAAGAGGGGACGCATCTGGCGGCAGAGTTTTATCGCTCTTTTTTAAATGCCCCAGTCAATGAGATGTCGGGATTAAAAGTAGCAGAATCAACTAAGATTGTGGAAAATGTTTTTCGGGACGTAAACATTGCTTTGGTAAACGAACTGGCAGAATCATTTGACAAACTGAAAATTGATTTGACTGAGGTCATCTCTGGCGCTTCCACCAAGCCTTTTGCATTCATTCCCCATTACCCCGGATGCGGAGTAGGCGGGCACTGTATTGCCGTGGACCCCTATTACCTGATTAATTATGCTGAGAAGCATGGGTTTGACCACCGGCTGCTCAAGTTAGCGCGGAAAATCAATAGCAACATGCCTAATTATACTGTAGAAAAGCTGGAAAAAGGCCTCCAAGAATTAGGCTTAAAAATTAAAGGGGCAAAGATAGGGCTCCTAGGACTTTCTTATAAAGCAAATGTTGGAGACCTGAGAGAAAGCCCGGCAATAGATATCAAAAAAATATTAGAAGAAAAAGGAGCTGAGGTTTATGTCTCTGAGCCTTACTGTTCTAATGATTCCGCCGAGTGCAGGAAACATGTTATCAGCACCACAGAAGAGGTGTTAGAAAAATCACAAGCAGTTATTTTAGCTGACTGCCATGATGAATTCAAGCACGTAAAAGAC
>CAZIUU010000003.1:0-10760 GCA_964542815.1 uncultured Methanosarcinales archaeon
GGATTGAAGGATAAGTTGTTTGGGCTGTATTGGAAGTGAACAAATACCCCCAAAAGATTTATAAAAATTAGTACTATTTTATTATTTAGGTGGTTAAGAATGATTAAAATTAGAGAATTAGCAGAAAAAGTATTATTCTCAACTACTTTTAGTTATGTCTCATCTGGAGTGCTTATTGCTTGTGCAACCGTAGTTGGAGGAATAACAGCTTATCAAATCATCAACCCGCCCACCCCTAACCAACCAACCTATAGAGATGTAAATAATGATGGCGTAGAAGATAAAATAATCCAAAGGAGAGTTAAAAAAAGTGGTTTCCTTGGGATTACCTCTTATTCTTTAGAAGAAACAGTTCTTTTTGGGGTTGATGTAAACGGAAAAAGATTATATTTAACGAATGATTCTGAATACTTTGAACAAGCCAAGTGAGTCCAAAGTTTTATATATTATTCTGGTTTTGTTAGGAATAAAGATGTTTAATACAAACAGAGGCAGACTTGCAGCAGGAGGAGTATTAATAGCTATATTCGTCGCACTTTCAGCCGTAGTTTACTTTAATTCTGAGTATCTTACAATTACCGGAGCAGAAGCCACTACAGAAGATGGCAGCACAACGGGAGCAGAAAATGCCGTTACAGAGACCAGCTCCAATGATTCATTAATCACCATCGCCATAATCGCTTTCTCTGTAGTAATTGTCTTCCTGCTCTTTATGATATGGCTGGAATTTACTCCGCATAGCAAACTCCGGAAAAAACTTAATCGTTTGATGCGTACCGTTAACGATGAATCTACCGAAACCCTTAAAGAAGCCTACCAAGAAGTTTACAATCTGTATCTGAAAGTGTCCGAAAAAAACAAATCCAACTTCTATTCTAAAATAATCCAATTGCGGGAAAAGATTGAAGAGCAGCTCAAAGCTGAGAAGAAAGTGGAAGAGCTTGTCCAAAAATCAGCAGTAGTAGGATTTACGGAAATGAAAACCATTTACGATGAACTATACACTCATTATCTTAAACTGCCGGCTAAGACTCAGCACAAATATTCCATTCATCTTAGCCATTTAAAAGACCAGCTCGAACGTGGAAGTAAAGGGGTTTGAAGATGGGATTGATGCCTTCGTTGCGCCAGAAAAAGCGATATGTAATTTTTGAAATCATATCAGACCAAAAGTTTTCTCTGCCAGAAGTAAAAACTGCTGTAGACGAAGCATTACGCTCATTTCTGGGGCAGTTAGGAATGGGAAAAGCTGCACCAATATTTGTAGATGAAAAATTTGATGAGAATGGACAGAAATTCCTGCTTAAAGTTAATAACAAATTTGTAGATGAAATCAAAATGGGAGTTGCTTTATGCAAAAGTATTAAAAATACCCCTATAATTATCAAGTCAGTGATAGTATCCGGAAGCATTAAAAAAGCCGGGGAAAAGAGTAAAGCTTAATACTTAGAAACCATCGCCAAATGGCCAGCGAACTAGCACAGTTATTCGTGCCTATTGTTTGCAGTTTATGGCGACCCGCACACGATGCTCGATTATTATCCTGTAGCGGTTCGAGCAAGTGAGCGAGATGGTTTCTAAATTAATTATAATAATGAGGTGGAAAAATGGACAAACAAATGATTGATAAGATGGGTTATGATAGAAGTATAACTATGTTTTCTCCTGACGGAAGGTTGCTTCAGGTAGAATACGCTAAAAAGACGGTTAAGCAGGGTTCAACGGCGTTAGGAATTGCCTGTAAAGATGGAGTGGTATTAGTTTCTGATAAAAGGATTACTTCTCCACTTCTGGTTCCGGAAGCAGTGGAAAAGATGTTTAAGGTGGATGACCATATTGCGGCAACAGCTTCGGGGATTATTTCTGATGCTCGAGTATTGATAGATAGAGCTCAGTTAAAAGCCCAGCAACATTCTGTAACTTATGATTCCAAAATTGATGTGCTGTCTATCGTCAAAGATATGTGCGATTTGAAGCAGATATGCACCCAATCTGCTGGATTAAGACCGTTTGGAGTATCTTTATTAGTCGGGGGGGTAGAAGAAGACGGAACCATCAGATTATTCCTTACCGAACCTTATGGATTATACTTCCAGTATAAAGCAGCCGTTATCGGCGAGGGCGACGCTGAAATTGAGCCGATATTGCAGAAACGATATCGGGCAAATATGTCCATAGAAGAAGGCATAAAGTTAGGTTTATCTCTGCTCAAAGAGTTCCTTAAAGACGACTTCAGCCTGGATAGGGTCGATGTAGCTTATGTAGATGCTAAAGAGAGGAGATATACTAAGCTCAGTGGAGACGACTTGAAGAAGTACGGGAAGTAAATCTATTTCCTTTTATTTTTATCTCTTTTTAACTCTTTTCTCATCCATTTTTCCCGATTAACTCAACTTTCCCATTTCCCACCACAACCTTTTAAAAGTAGCCCTCAATTCTAAGTAAAAGTGAAAAAAACAACAGTGAACACATAGTGTAAGTATATAAGAATAAAAATATAAACGTGTTCACGGAGAAAAAATAAAATGAGTAATGTAATCGCGCATGAGCGGGATATTGTAATTCCTGGAGAAGCGCTTGCTGAAGGGATGGATTTTCTTCCTGGCGAGAATACTTATCGGGAACATGAAAAGATTTACTCCAAAGCATTAGGCTTGGTAGGAATTTCTGGAAGGGTAATCAAAATAACACCTTTGTCAGGGCCGTATGTACCTAAGATAGGAGATAAAATCATTGGAAAAGTCACTGACATTGCCATGGTAGGATGGCGTATTGATACTGGCACAGCTTATTCGGCTATGCTGAATGTTAAAGATGCTACTACCCGATTTGTCCGAAAAGAAGAAGATCTAAGCAGGATAATCGGGATTGGAGATTATGTGGTAGTAAAGATAATCAATGTTACTTCTCAAAATTTGATTGACTTGACCATGAAAGAGCCGGGATTGTTTAAAGTATCCGGTGGAAGAGTTATCAAGATTAACAACCAGAAAGTTCCACGGGTGATTGGAAAACAGGGTAGTATGATCTCTTTAATCAAGAGTAAGACTAACTGCGAGATTACCGTAGGGCAGAATGGAGTAATTTGGGTAAAAGGGACTCCTGAAAATGAAATGTTAACCGTACGCGCTATAAAACTTATCGAAGAAAAAGCGCACCAAGAAGGCTTAACTGAAAAGATGGAGAAGTTCTTGAATGAAAATGCTGTTCCCGGAACTGTAACTCATCCTACAACCAGTCCTGTAAACAATTCTGTTAACAGCTCAGAAGAAGGAGAGATGAATTAAAATGGCTTACACTAAACGCGTAGATGGAAGAAAATTTGACGAGCTAAGGCCAATAGAGGCTAAAGCAGGAGTAATTCCTAATGCCGATGGCTCAGCTTACTTCAAACAGGGAAATACTATTGCTTATGCTGCAGTATATGGACCTAGGGAAATGTTTCCTAAGTTCAAGCAGAATCCTAAAAAAGGAATATTGCGCTGTTTCTACAGCATGATGCCTTTTTCCGGTTCCGGAGAAAGAATCAGACCGGGCGGGAATAGGCGTTCACAGGAAATCTCTATGGTAATGATGAACGCATTAGATTCAGTAGTGGATCTTTCTGCTTTTCCAAATGCCGTAGTAGACGTATTTGTAGATCTGCCTCAAACCGATGCCGGAACCAGATGCGCTGCTATCTGCGCTGCTGGAATAGCTTTAGCTGATGCGGGTATTCCTATGAAAGATATTATCAGTTCCGTAGCCGTAGGGCAAGTTGATGGCACCGTTGTAGCTGACTTGAATTATAATGAGGAAGCTTATCCGGCTATCGTGTCTGATATTCCGGTAGCCATGACTCATAATGGGAAACAGATAACCTTGCTGCAAATGGATGGTGAGATATCCAAAGCAGACTTGATGAAAGCGCTGGAGATGGCTAAAATTGCCACCGAAAAGATTTACGAGCTCCAAAAGAAAGCGCTCAAAGAAAAATTTACCCGAGAGTAAATTAGTAAATGGAGAAAAAGTGAATTAACATGATAATTAACAAAGAAACCATATCCCAATTGGCCAGCCAGGGAAAACGGCTGGACGGAAGAGGATTGCTGGATTACCGCGATCCAATTAAAGTCGATTTAAACATTTCCTGGACTGCAGAAGGTTCAGCTAAAGTACAGATAGGAAACACCGTAGTGATGGCAGGAGTAAAGATGGCCATTGAAAAGCCTTACAACGACACTCCTGATGAGGGGGGCATTTCAGTAAACGCTGAATTGCTGCCTTTGTCCAGCTCCGAATACGAGCCGGGTCCGCCAGGAATCAAAGCCGTAGAATTAGCCAGAGTTACTGACCGGGGAATAAGAGAATCCAAAGCTATTGATGTGAAGAAACTGTGCATCACTCCTGGGGAAAAAGCCTGGTTTGTTACCATTGACTTGATAACCATCAACGATTCTGGAAACCTATTTGATGCTTTTGCTTTAGCGGCGTTAGCCGCATTAAAATCAGCCCAGTTTCCTAAAGTTGATCCTGCTACCGGAGCGATTGATTACCACCTAAAAACCGGAGAGAAATTACCGCTATTAAAAGAACCATTGGTAGTTACCGTATACAAGATAAACGGCAGTTTTATCGTTGATCCCAATCATGAAGAGGAAGGAGCTTACGATGCCCGTTTATCCGTAGCTTCGGATGAAAGAGGGATCATCTCGGCACTGCAGAAAGGAGGCAATGAGCCTTTATTCATAGAGGAGATCTCCAAGATGGTGGACATCGCTTTGGATAAGGCCAAATTCCTGCGTAAAGTTTTAAACAGTGAATTAAACATGAGGGATTAAAATGAAAAAACCACTAGTTCATCAGCATACTTCAGTTGAAGAAGGAACAATTGATTACACTAAGTTTGAAAAAGCACGTATGGTTGGTTCAAGAGCATTGCAATTATCTATGGGTGCTCCATTCTTAGTAAAAGTATCTACAGAAGAGCTGGAAAAGATGCACTATGACCCTATTGAGATTGCTCTTAAAGAATTCGGTGAAGGAGTGATTCCCATCACGGTAAGGCGTCCGGGGGAGTGGAAGAAATAGGTTTTATTTTTTAATATGAAATTGGATGGGATTGTTAAGAATGTCTGGGAAAGCTATGATTCTTTTGGTCATTTAATTTTAGCGAAGGGATTTGATTACAAATTTGATTTAATTGTGGAAAAAGGGGAATATGCTCGGGATTTTTTTTCTGATGAAAGTGCTGAAATCATGGTTATCTTGCGTGAATACTTCTGCAATGCTCGTAAAGCCGTCTATGGAACCGATGAACGACCGAGTAAAGCACCAAATGCTGAAGAATTAAAAATTATTCCTTGTCGAATAAGTATGCGCTTAAAAGAGGAAGAGAAAGGTTATGTCCTATCAGTTACGGATAATGGTGACGGAATTCCCTCAGAAAACAAAGATAGAATCTTTCGAGACCGGTTTTCAACTCGTGGTTCTACCGGTGTGGGTCTAAGATTAGTTTGTGATAAAGCAATACATAAATTAGGAGGATATGTTGATTTCGATTCAGAAGTGGGGAAAGGATCAACGTTTAGGTTATATCTGTCGAAATAAGATGAATAATAAGTTTCTTTTCAAGAAAGTTTTATATATTCCTTAAGATTACTTAAACATATGGACAAAAACTATCAATTTTTCATTAAAGCGGATTTAAATCATTATATTGGAGAATGGGTTGCTATCTGCCATCAGAAAATTGTGTCTCATGGTAAGAATGTTAAAGTTGTATTTCAAGAAGCCAAAGAGAAATGCCCAAAAGAAAGGCCAATGCTAACCCGTGTACCCGATAAAGAAACTATGATTTTCTAAATCCCTATGACTCTTAGCTTTAAGTATAAGTGTGTAAAAAGACCGGATGGAACTGAGGTTAAAACACCTTCTATTCCAATTTTACTGATAGGTAAAGAGAAGATTGATACTATTGCTTTATTAGATTCGGGTGCAGATATTTCTGCTGTTCCTGTAGCAATAGCTGAGATTATTGGATTGAACTTGGATGGAGAAAAAACACCAGCATATGGAATCGGTGGAAAAGTTGAATCAGTAGAAACGTGCATGGATATCATAGTAGAGAAAGGTCATGAACGTTATCCTCTTAGAACCCCAGTGAAAGTTATTTTTGGCTCTTACGATTTTCCTATTCTTCTAGGCAGAGCCGGGTTTTTTGACGAGTTTGTTATCGCTTTTGATCAGCACCAAGAACGTGTTTCACTAAAAAAAGTATTTAGGAAATTTTGATTTAGATAACTAACTATGACTAAGACAATTAACACCGCTATTTTAAACAAGTACTTCTCTATCACTAAAGAAGCGTTAGCTCAAGCCGGCAAGGCTCTGGATAAAACCCGGCTGAAAGAAGCAGAAGATTTTTTGGACATGGCGTCTCGATATTATTCTGACGCTAAATACTTCCTGGATAAAAATAACGATTATGTTTTAGCTTTTGCGGCATTGAATTATGCCCATGGCTGGCTGGACGCAGGGGCAAGAATTGGACTATTTAAAGTTAAAGATAGCAGATTATTCACCGTAGACGATTAATCATCTTGCTTTGGGGTTATTCTTGATTCTTCTATCCACCACTTCTGGGATAATATTCTTTGTTCCTGGAAACTCGCGCCTCCATTGCACCTGCTGCACAAAGTTAGAAAACTCTTTAGCAAACTCTGCTTCTCCTAAAGAATTGAATATTCGATTACAAGAGTGCAATTCATCATTCCTTTCAACGAAACCGTATACTTTGTAAGCTGATTTAGCGTTAGTATATCCAGGGATAATTATAGTGTGTATCGTCTCTGCTTCTTTCTGACCATACCTTCCCACTTCAAAGAAAATATGAATGGGCAGTACATGATCGGAAAACTCTTTAAACGCGGGATTGCCCCGTATCTCTTTAGACAAGCTTGAGGGCTTAATTTCATTCTTAAGGTCTCCCCGATACATCTCTTTAAATAGGATTTTAGACGATTCAGAAGTCTTCCATTCTTTGCTGGACTTAAAATTGGCTTGTATTGCTGTAGATAATCGCGGTAGATTAACCCGGATATCTCTCTCTAAGGTCAGCTTCATAAACTCATTGCTTTCATTTACCAGAGCCTCTTTTTTGAACAGTGAAAATGCCATTTTATAAGAGCTAGATGAGAGGGTTATTTAAATATTTCGAAATTAAATCCCTACATGTTGGTTACGTCTCACTTAAAGAAATCACTATCTACCAAATATTTCGCCAGATTGAATTTTTGGATATCGGGAAATCCCGTAAACGCCTGTAATTCTATAACTTTTGGAGTATCATAGCCTTGGTCTAACATTACATCTACTCCCATGAGCTTAGAGTGAAACGCTTCCGCGGCTTTTTTAGCCTCACCACTTATGCGTTCAATAATATTTTCCACTAATCCAGTTTCAGGATGATGAATTACCTTGCCACCCTGAGACCAATTGGTAATTACATTTCTAACCTCATTAATTCTCACAAAAAAATGAGGCACTGCACCATTAACCACGTAAACCCTGAAGTCAAATTTTTGCCCATCGAATAAATCTGGAGGGACGATTTCCTGCTCAACAATTACTTCTTGCTCAATGAGCTGCTCCAGCAGTTCTTTTTTTCCGGTTATGTCCGTAAAGTTCCATCGGTCATAAACGCCGTAGTTGGTGAGCCGGCCATGTTCCACTTTGTAATTGGTTAGCCACCTATCTGATTTAATTACAGTTATCCCTTTTCCCTCTGCGCCATATCTGCATTTTATGAATACTCCCCTTTCTGGAGTAACCTGATCTTGTATGTCCTGTAACGTTTCATAAGAAATCATCTTTGAGGTGAAAACACCGTGGCGGTTTAGGAGCTGAATGGTTTGGATTTTATCCCGATCCACGGCGGCATATTCTAAAGGAATGGCGAATATTAAGTTATGGTGGCTAAATTTTACTTCTAATTGGCTTCGTATATCCAGAAAGAAGTCTCTGAACAAACCATAAGCTCTGTTGGAGGTGCCATAAAGTGGAGTATCATCTGGAACCTCACAGTTTTCATTCCAGAAAGTGTAAGGAAAAAAAGGCATAATGTTTAAAGTTTCAATTTTGAACGGATTTTTGAACTGATGTAACTGCTCTAATTCATGGTAATCTACGGCTTGCACCTCAAAACCGGCTGCAGTGGCATATTCAATTAGCCTTATTCTATTTTTGTCAGTTTCGGGTGAGTCTCCCCGGCCCAAAACTAAAAGAAGGTTATTCATGTTCTTGCCTCCCTAGTCTCCGGAAATACTAAATCAATCAGTGCTCCGGCTGCGTTCTGTGGTTTTCCAATGTATGGGTAATGCAACGGCCATATCCCCGGTTTATTATTTAATTCCAGAATGGCATATTTGTTAGTTATGTCCTGAGTTATATCTTCGGTAATTAAATCTATTCCGGCATAAGCCATACCTGGAATTGCCTTAAGGGCATTAAAAGCGATTTCTCTCACCGAAGGGTGGATTCTGTCCGTGAGCTCGATGGCATCTCCACCCGTGCTAATGTTGGAATTTTCCCTTAAGTACACTCTCTCATTTTCTACAGGGGTGTAATCTAAACTCAATCTTTTTTTAGTTAGGTATCTTCGTACCACATCGTCTACTTCAATCCTGATAAAAGGACAGGTTAATGGTTTGGTTGATTTTAATTGTCTCCCTAAGTTCTTTTCTTCAATGAGTTCTATCAGCGACAGTTTGCCATCACCTAAAACACTGGCCGGCCTTCTCATTATTACTGCAATGAAATTATCTGTGGTGGCAAAAACTCGATATTCATTTCCAATTATTTGTCTTTCTATTACTAAATATCGGAAATGTCTAGCTATCTCTTTAGTTACAGAGGTTATGTCTCCATACTTAACTCCACAGTATACTCCTTTCCCTTCGCTGCCATTGTCTGGCTTAACTACCAGCGGCTCTTGTAACTGCTGTGCGTATGTTAATATCCTCTCTAGGTCTTTTACATCAAAACGTTTTCCTTCCGGGACTGAAATACTTTCCCTTTTAAGAAACTCTTTAGTCTCGCTTTTGCTGGCAGATATCTTTCCTGCAATATAAGACAGAGAAGTGTTATCAGCTAAGTTAAATAAAGCTTTCTTATTCTGAAGTTTAAGTTCTAAGTATTTTCCCAACACAAATTGGACGGTTATTCCTCGTTTTAATGCTTCATCGATAATAAGGCAGGTGGTTAACTCTACTTTCCTAAAGTCAAAGTTAGTTCTGTTATGAAAATTAATTTCAAAGTGGTTATGTTCTTCGAGCATATTAATCACTCAATCCTGCTTCCTTCCGGCTCTTTGGGCTTGTATTTCTGCCAATCGTATTTATTCGGATTTAATATCGCTTTATGGATTGCTTTTCCTAAGTTACCCCTATTTCTTATCCCCCTAAGCCCAGAGTTATTTGCTATAATTTGCACCAATGGCAATACCTGCTCACTATACCGATTAGTAGATGTTACCGGCACCAACCCGGGATAGCCATAAATACTAATGTGAATTCTGTTTTCATCAATATAATAAGGTTGGGAATAATTTGTTGGCCTTATGGTTTCTATAGGGCTGGGAAAATCTACTGCTAAGTCCAGAACAATCATTTTCGGGTTTGACTGTTTTAAATGTTCTCTGGTAACAAGATATTTGGTATTATTTCGCTGGTTGGTCGGCCAACTTATACCATTGATTAACAAGTCTGTATCTTCTAGATATTGTTGAATATATTTATACTCGGATCTTCTAATAATTTTAGTTCTCATTCCCAGTTTATGGCAGGCTTTGATAGCTCCGCTGGCGACCCGGCCATAACCCATTACCACTGCTTTTACATCGTAAGGCATTTTTTCGAGATGCCTTAAAGCATAATATACTCCTACTTCTCCGGTGATATCAGTTTGATCAATTAATCGTTTATTTTTTGAATCACGAATTTTTTCCATTTCTACCACCACCAACTCATGCAAGCCGGCGTAGTATACGTGCACCGGATTCTGTTCGCTATGAAACATACAGAATAAAATTGTGTCTTTGTGCGTCAGGGAAAACTCAGAAGGAGAAGGTGCTTTAACTTTTATTATCATTTCAGCAAGTCCGTATAATTCTTTTGGTTCTGCGATTATATTTGCTCCAGCCGTTTTGTATTCTTCATCCGAAATGTTGATTTCTCTTGCTGCACCAGACTGAACAAAGACGGTATGACCATCTCTAGTGAGTTCTTTTACCGCGGGCGGGGTTAACATAACCCTTTTTTCCAGAGGATAAGTTTCATTTGGGATAGCTATTTTCATTTTGGCTCCAATGATTATTTGTTTTTTATAAACATTTGTGTCCTGTATGTGTACATGCTTTTTCCTAAAACTCTCCCAGCCTCTTCTGCTTCTTCTGCTCCATCAATTCTCGGTACGGAGTCCAGCTTTTCCTAAACAATTCGGGATATTTGTCATGGTATTTCAACAGAAACTCCTGCGTCTTAGGATCGCTCAAATAACCTGAACCAAAATCAATTCCAATTTCTGACTTTAGGTGCTCGATACTTCTATCACGAATAACTTTAGCCACGACTGAAGCTGCTGCGACAGAGATATAGTTGAAATCTGCTTTGTGTTCAACTACCAATTCCACTTTATTACGCACTTCCGGAGTGAGTTTGTTCTTAAAATAATTTTTATATGCTTCAATATTCGGGCTAGGACAGTCGATTATCGCTTTATCT
>CAZIUU010000003.1:10770-23479 GCA_964542815.1 uncultured Methanosarcinales archaeon
TTTTAGTTTGTTTAATATTTTTGCTGTTGTTTTTGCTTCCATCCAATTTAAATTAGAATTCTCTTCTCTTACGGACAAGTCGATTGCATCCGGCTCAATAACTTCAACCCGAAAATCATGAATTACTTCACGAATACGGTCAAATAATTCTTCTCTGGCTGAGGGACTTAGCAGTTTGGAGTCTTTAACTCCCATCCATTGCAGTTTTTTCTCTCCTTCTTCATCTACGGCTATGGCTACCATAACCATATTACCTAAAATTGGGCCACGCCCAGCTTCATCGACACCACAGATGATTTTATTTGCCACCCTCTTTTAGGGAGACCATCTTTTAAAAATCTAATGAAAAACAGAGAAACATTTATATATAACAATATAATTATTGGGCATATGGCCGTAACTACTGTCCAAATTGGCGACGAAACTTTAGAACTGTTGAGAAAAGTTAAGAAAGATACACATTCTACTTCTTATGATGAAGCTATCCGACAAGTTGTAGGGTGGACAGTTAAAGAGAAATCATTGTGTGGGTATTTAGGTAGCAAGCCCTCCCGCCAATTGCTCAAAGATTTGAGGGATAAGCATGAGCGGTTCTAAACTCTTGGATTCTTCAGTTTGGCTGGAATATTTGTTTAATGGTAAGTTCGCAGAGTTTATTGACTCTTCAGAAATTGTTTACCTTTCGGTTCTCTCTTGGTACGAAATAAAGAGAAAATTGCACAAAGAAAAAATTGAATTGCAGAAAATAACCCGATCATTAGAATTCATCCGCAAACGAGCTTTGTTTCTCTCCGTCATTCCTGAAGTGGCTGATTACGCTGCAGACATTTCTGGTAAGCATGGCTTAGCCGCTATGGATGCACTGATTTATTCCACAGCGAAGATTAATTCATTGCCTCTGTTCACTTGCGATAATGATTTTAGGGGGCTGGAAGGAGTGGAAATGCTTAATCAGATTTAAAGCTATGATGATTAACCAGCTCATAATCAATGCCTATTTATTCTTTCCTCTTAACCGGAACGCCGTAGCCTCCCATTCCAGAATCGTGAGTGGTCATTGAAACTCTGGGCATTGGCACATAATGAATTAGTGCTACACATCCTTCTTCTACTAATCGGCGTGATATCTCACGATAACCATCCCACTGTTGAGAAACATATTTTTGTGGAAGGTCAGTATCCATGATAATATGCTCTATTCCTTTAAATTGATTGAATTCTTCTAGGTTTCCTGGAAATAAGTCCCACTTCTTCACTTTAAAATCTAATAATCGCTCGCGTTCTTTTTTCTCTTCACTGTTAAATAATCCCATTTTGAAACCTCCATATTTTCCATTAATGCTCATCTACAACCCAAATGCATCCGTGAACTCCCGCATCCGCCTATATTCTGCCAAAAATACTGAGCCTTTTTCCGTCAGCGTAATCACTTTAGATGGGCTTTTCCGCTTTTTATGAAATTCTTCATTTACTATAATCAGCTGTTTCTGCAATAACTCATCCATATACTGATTGAGCAGCTTATGAGATAGATTTGATTTGTACATTAAATGAGTGGGCTTGATAGTTCCCCCTTTGTTCTGGATAGATAGAAGGATGTCAAACACTAATTCCAATCTTGAACGTCTTGCTCCCATTTTTTATCCTCGGGTTACTCTCCTATACGCATGCAGAAGGAGCAAGAATCCAATCAATAGCAAAATCTCTCCTAAAGCATACATTGCACTCCAACTGAACACAAACACAAACGCCATATTACTTAATAGGATAAACATGAATGCCACCATTACTCTCCACGCATTAGGGTTTCTATCAGTATTTAAGTAATTCTTGTAATAATTTAATACTGTCATTCCCAGGAGAACTATGCTGGTTAAGTAGAATACGAAATATTTGAAATTACCCACTATGGAAATCAGCAGAATTAAATAAACGAATAGAGCCATCTGGCTAACTTCGTAATACTTGGATAATCGTTCTCTAGATTTCTGTGATATGAAGTAAATTAACAGCCATGCTCCTAACGTTACCACCATCTGCATGAAAAAAGCCGCACGATAAAACAGATCCGCAAATTGCAAATGTGAACCCACTGCCGGTCCTAAAGCTTGAACAACTCCATCCCGCAGTGAGCTAGAATATAACACTCCAAACGTAAACATCTTTGCCACCAGGCTTAATGCAATTAGAATAAATGCAAACGAGAAATAACCGTAACGATTTTCGTGACTTACTTTATACAGCTTCCAGCTGTAGCCGGCTATCAGCAAGGCAACAATTAAACTTATTCCTTCAAACAATAAATCGTAGCCGTTAAACCAGCTCGGAGTAAAAAACAATTGATACATTATGGACCACCCTCACGATTATTTTTATATTAGTGCTTTATAAAAAAGTATATCATTACTCTTATCTATACTTTAAAGTAACAAAATACACTTGGGCTTTAAAAAGCTTATGGTGTTTTTTTCTAGGGCAGCCTTCTTTAGCCCCTTTCTAGGCTGTCATTTCCCGAAGTATATAAAGAAGCTGAAATTACATACCAGAATAACGTCTTTTACCTCCTACACACCAAGACGTTCTAAAACATCAACACCTTCTTCCTCGCCGAAAGCGAGGTTTTTTGATTGGGATAGAAGTTATTCTACTCCAGCGGCGTTCCGCTCCACACGGTCCAATCTTCAGACGGCGCATAAGAACCAACAGTAAAGTACGGAGGCTGAGTCTGCCCGAAGTAGCCATATTGCACTTCCCCCCAGCGCCTCTCCTGCACTCCACCGGAAATTCCACCCCCATACACGGGGTTGCCAAAATATTTCCATGCTTTGGCCATGGTCTGGAATCCAGAAGTGTCAGTAGTATAATCTGCTCCTGCCTCGACAATCATCTCTCCATTGAACCCATATTTCTTAAATATCTTAATTGCTTCTTTAACAGGAGTATTCCCCTGTCCGGGAGCCAGATGCTCATCTTGATAGCCGTAATTATCCACAATATGCAGGTGCTTAACAATTCCAGACTTAGCAAGGCTCTCTACCTGATTCAAGAACCATTGGTTAAATTCTTTATCATTCTGTTCGATTGTTTTAGCAGGGTCATTTTGGAAATACTTTCTCCACATATTGAAATGTCCCGTATCAAAAGTTGCCCCAATGTGATCTTGAGCCTTTTTATGCGCCTCTTCTTCAGACATCTTGTAATTTTTTTGCAAGACCTCTGCCATCCTTTCCTGACTACCTTTGACTAAGGTTATTAATTCATCAGGATGAGCTCCATAAGTTTCCGGGTAAAGATTTTCCATGGAAATAAATATCGGTTGTTTAAGCTGCCCTTTTCGGTCTAATTCCATACTTCTTCTCATGGCCTGGATTCCGGCATCAGCATAGGCGCCATATGATTCTTTTTTGGCGTAAGTTTCGGCGCTTTCTACATGCTTCATGGTTTCCATCTGCTCATGTGCTTGCGACCATTGCGATGCAGAAGACTCACGAGAAGATCTTATTTGGCGGTCAGTTTCTTTTAGTAAATCCTTAAGGATTTCTGTAGGCATCTGAGCATCTTCTGGAACTAATCCAGGATAAATGTCACGAACATTTTGTTTCAACTTCCATTTTTCTTCTTCATTTGTTGCCCCTTCAATCTTCTCATACAATTCCAATGCTTTCAGGATCTTTTCACGTTGTTTGACATGATCTTCAAACCTTCCGGCATAATTATAAGCCCATCCCCTGCTATTTGCAGCATTATTCTCTAAAGTAGTGATGATGTAAGCTTCTTCTGGTCGAACATCAACCTCTTGTATTGATTTTGCCTCTTTGAACCTGCTCCAAGGGCTCTCTTTAAATTTTTCATCAGATATTTCTCCCCGTTTCCATCTTTCCCAAGTTGCTTTCGCTTCTGAGGTCATCTCTTGTGCATCTTTACATAGTTCATTCCAGTCAACCTCACGGGTAACAAATTTACCTTCTTTAGCATCAAACCGTGGAACACGCTCACTCCTCTCCACTTTGTTTCCCCAATAATCAATATAGTCCCCTTCTTTTACTTCAGCACCATTGTGGTCAACATATGCTTTTCCACCATTTTTTCCCCAGAATTCATCTTCGGGATTATATTTTTTCCACAACGGCCGTGGAACATTTCTATTCTTCCTTGCTTCCTGTATCACTCCACCGGTTCTGGTGTCTACTACTTTAAATGAGCTAACATCTTCCTCTTTCTCAAACATTTTAAATTTCTTATCTTTGTTCCAGTCAGCTTCTACAATTGCGCGTTGAAATTCGCCGGTATGCACTACAACTGAGCCACCTCGAGCTACATCAGCAGCAAAGTCTATGGCTCTTTTTATTTCATCTACTGCGGCCCCTTTAGCATGCCTAGAAAAATTACCCTGCTGGTCCATTCCAGCCATACCATATACTCCTACGGTAGCATGAGTAGTAAAATTAACCTCATTGGCTTTCTGCATTTCCCGCAACGCCTGACGCTGCATCTCACCATACATTTCTGGAGTGTGCCCTTGGCTGGACCCTTTATGCGCGCCCATAAAAGTTAATTCTGCCGTTTTTGTGCCTGTCCTGAGCCTTGCCCCAATCGTAGGTATATTGGGAATTGGGCCTAATCCAAAACTCGTGCCGATATCTCCAATATCAACTCCTACATCATTTGTATCTCTAGGTTTAGTAGGAGCACTGCCATATTCCCTGTCCATAGGCATGTAATAATTGGAGCCGGAGCCGAAAGTGACCATTATTAATCCTATTTTTGTGAGATATATAAAACTTACGAGTATTAGGCACTATTTCTCACCTCAACAACACAAAAACTAATTAAATTAATTTTTACGTCCTAAAACCTAGAAATCCAACAGCTAATCAAAAAAATAGGACAATTTAACTGATTCGTCAAACGTTACGAGCACCCTACCGCTGGTCACAGACAGGAATGGAAATACGGAATTATAAAGATTTAGCTGGCACAACAGCACAATTAATTTAAAGCACTAACAAATTTATAGTCTCAATGATACTTAACCTGCTGAGAAGAATTTTTGGAAACAGAGATGAAGCTAAATCCAATTCCAGCTTCTCCTACTTAGAGCAGTCCGTCCCTAAATCCTTAATTGACAACTTCATTTCTCAAGCCCAACAGAAAATAGCTACCGAAGGCTGGGGCAAGCAAGGCAGAAACGTCGAGGTTAAAACCAGAAACTTCGTGCAGTGCTGGATAACCGAAGAAGCGTTCAAGCAATTATTGATGAAGAAAAATAAATGGTTCCGTTATCGCGGATTATACTTTGGAGACGCGGCAGGAGCGGGAGCAGATTTTACCGTAAAGATTAACGGAAAAGAAACCACTATCGGGCTGAGAAGTATCAGCGAGGACTCATTAAACAAATGGAAATCCGTAGCCTATCCTGAAGATCGTTTCATGCATGAGAAAGAGAAAATTGCTGATTTTCATATAGTCTGCTTCCAGGAGAAAGGCAAAGTAAGATTTTATGGAGCGATTTCTAAACCAGACTTGCTGGCAGAATTAGGAAAAGCCCGAAGCTTGTACAGCAAGAACAATCAGGAGCATTTTAGGACAGTTTCATTGGAGAAGTTTGCATTACAAAACTTATTGGAATTGATGGATAAGATGGAGTGAAATTAATTGTTTTGGGGTTGATATTACTATTGTTTCACTACTCATCCGCAAATTCACGCCACCGCAACCTTTATAACCGTTTTGTTTTTCTCTTATAAACCATGGCAGAAGAGAACGGCAACGGACAGCGAAAAACTGCAGAAGATTTGGCCAAGAAACAGCGAGATATAAGTATAGCCGAATTCTTCGAGAAGAACCGCCACCTGTTAGGCTTTGATAATCCCCGGAAAGCGCTTTTAACGGCAGTAAAAGAAGCAGTAGACAATTCTCTCGACGCTTGCGAAGAAGCGGGAATACTGCCGGAAATAAATATAGAGCTAATTCAGCTATCAGAAACCCGATTTAGAGTAATTATTGAAGATAATGGTCCGGGAATTGTAAAAGAACAATTGCCTAAAATATTTGCAAAATTATTATATGGTTCTAAATTTTTCAAATTAGCACAAAGCCGCGGACAGCAGGGGATTGGTATTTCTGCTACTGTTCTTTACGGACAACTAACTACCGGAAAGCCGGCTATTATCTCTTCTAAAACTGGCCCAAATAAACCCGCTAATCGCATCAAGCTGAAAATAAATACCCAGAAGAACGCCCCCGATGTAGAAGAAGAAGAGCAATTTAACTGGGATGGTAAAGACCACGGCACTAGAATCGAGGTAGATTTAGATGGCAGCTACATCAAAGGGCGCCAATCAGTAGATGAATATTTGAAAGAAACCGCTATCATCAATCCTCATGCTACTTTTATTTATACCAATCCAGAAGCTCAGCAGGTAATTTATTCCCGAGCTGCAAATAAACTTCCGCCTGAACCTAAAGAAATCCAACCGCATCCATATGGGGTAGAATTAGGAAGATTAATTAAAATGTTGGAGAATACTGAATGCCGCACTTTACAGCAGTTTCTCACCACTGAATTCTGTCGTGTAGGTCCAGGAACTGCTAAAGAGATATGTGAAAATTCATCGTTGTTGCCCAATACTAAACCTAAAGATTTTACTCGAGAGATGACCGAGCAGTTGTATAATGGGATTCAGAAAAGTAAAATCATGTCTCCGCCTACGGATTGTTTAAGTCCGATAGGAGCGGAATTATTGGAAAAAAGTCTTAAGAAAGAAATAAACGCTGAATTTTATACTGCTGTATCTAGGCCAGTATTTGTTTATCGGGGTAATCCTTTCTTGGTTGAAGTAGGAATTGCTTATGGTGGTACTCAACCAAAAGATGAACAAGTGACTTTACTTCGATTTGCTAATCGTGTTCCTTTATTATATCAGCAAGGCTCGTGCGCATTTACTAAATCAGTAATCGCTACCGCGTGGAAATCGTACGGATTGCAGCAGAGTAACGGTGCTATCCCAATCGGTCCCGTAACTATTTTAATGCATATTGCTTCAGTTTGGGTTCCGTTCACATCTGAGTCTAAAGAAGCCTTAGCGCATTATCCCGAAATTATTAAAGAGATTAAGTTAGGTTTGCAAGAAGCAGGAAGAAAGCTGCAATCTTATGTGCATAAGAAGGTAAGAGTGCAGAATCAGTTAGAACGGGCAAATATGTTTGATAGTTATATTCCCGAGGTTGCTGATGCTCTTTCCAGATTAACTGGAGAGAATAAAGAGCAGTTGGTTAAAAAACTTAAAGATATGATCAAAAAAGAAGAGATACAAAATGTTATCCACAATTTGGAATCGCTGAAAGGAAATGTCGAAGAGGATACTAAGCTGTCAGAAAGGAGCGAAGAGGAAGATTAAATGGCCAAAGACAAAGACGATGCAAAAAAATCAGGACAGAAAAAGTTGAGCGACCATGAGTGCGAAGGCTGCAAGATTAATTCTACTAAGCAAACTCCTTATAATGAATTAATCTCTTTAGGGAAATCAGTGGTTCAAGATATCAATAAAGGGAAAAATCCCAAGATTGAGATGTCCGTACGTGGATTAAGCAATGTATTCTATGATAAAGAAGCTAAAACTTTAGCTTTAGGAGATAAAACGGCACAGAGATTCTTTTTTAATGTGGCGCATACTAAAAAATTCTTACAGACCATTGAAGTAGCTTCTATCTGTAAAAATCTATTGGATTCGATGAAGCATGCCAGCCTGAGAGATGTATTTTATATGGCTAAGCGCACCATTCCTAATACCAAGACTAATGTAGTTGATGACCAGAAAGAAACTGATAAAGCCATCGAAGATTTAGAGATAATTACTGACTTTTCCCGTGAGTGCCTGCATGTTAACGCTAACAAGATGGGCAGTGTAGCGGGAAAAGTTATAATTGAAGATTCGGGAGATACTATCGACTGGAGTAAGTTAGGCAGCGGTGGATGGAGTATTCCCAGTAATGTAGAAGAGATTAAATTCAAGAAAGTTGATGCTAAGTATGTAGTGTACATGGAAAAAGCAGCGGTATGGGAAAGATTGCACGAAGATAGATTCTGGAACAAACAGAACTGCATTATCATGTCTTCACAGGGGCAGACGACGAGAGGGATTAGAAGGTTGTTGCAGAGATTGAGTGTCGAACATAAATTACCAATTTATATTTTGACTGATGGTGATGCTTGGGGGTGGTACATTTACTCTGTTATCAAATATGGATCTATTAGCTTAGCACACATGGCCAGCGAGATGGCTATTCCTACGGTAAAATTCTTAGGGATTACTATGGATGACATCGTTAATTATGACTTAAAGCGGCATTTCATCAAATTAACTGAGCAGGACATTTCTAGAATGAAACAGATGCAGGCGTATGAATGGTTCGTCAAAAACAAAGATTGGCAGCGGCAGTTCAAGATGATGAAGGAGTTCAATGCCAAGGTAGAAATTCAGGCGTTAAGCTCTAAAGGAATCTCATTTATTTCGGAGAAGTATCTGCCGGAGAAGATTAAGAAGCAGGATTTCTTGGATTAGAACGGTTGATTATACTGAAGAGTTCCTTCTCAAATAGTTATCTGCTTTAAGAATTAAGACACAAGTAGGGCCGTGGGTTATTTTACTTTGAAGAACAAAATTAACCGCTTCTTCAATCTTTATTTTTATTGTTTTTATTATTTCTGTTCCTTCATGGTTAGTTTTTGAGAATTTTAATTTTTTGGCTAGGAAAAGATGTGCTGGAGAATGAACAACACTTGTAAATGGATTTACAACACCAAGATCAATCCACTCTTCAGCATGAATTCCTAATTCTTCTTCCAGTTCTCTTTTTGCAGCATCAAGCGGTTTTTCATCTTTGTCAATTCCTCCGCTTGCTGCTTCAATGCTATCTTTTCCAATTGCATAACGAAATTCTTCCGTTAGATAAACAAATCCATCTTTATCAAGAGGAAGTACAGAAATTCCAGAAACCATTTTAACAATTCCAAATATTCCCCGTTTTCCATCAGGACGAATTACTTGGTCTTCATTTACTTCAATCCAACGATTATGGTATTTTGAAATAGTATCTTTAATAACCCAGGGTCCATTCTTATTTTCCATGCGATAATAAATCTCTTAATTCTTTATAAAGTTTAGGAAGCACTTATCTGAATTTTATCTCCTTATTTTTTCTCTTCTTTCCCTAGTAAATCCAGCACTTCTCTTTTCACCTGCTCATAAGGAATCATTCTGGGTGAAAGTCTGCTAAGATCTCTCTCATACTCTGATTTTGTGACTATTCTTTCTTTGTTCAGGATAAAACCTTCTTTTCCTAGTTTCTTATTCAACAAAGCTCGGTCAAGTTTTATCCCTGCTTGAATTAGGAACCACAAGTCGTACAAATCTCTTCCTTTCTTTCTCTGAAAAATGCAAGTAATTTTTTCCACCATTATTTCCTGAAGGTCCATCGTTAAAACTAACATTTTTTCTCCCGTTTCAGGATATTCGCTTTTTATGAGTTTCCACTGGGGCTTTTTCGCAGTTCCTACTCGATAACCGGCATCAATCTTAAACTTATTTCTGGTCTGGGCTGTACCCTGAAAAAGAGGTCCCTCTACCCCGAACTCGCAGGTGTAAGAATCAGGGAAAATCTCATCTTTTAGAAAGAAACAGTTGATTCCTATTTTTTGGAAGTATTGAAATATCTTTTGCACTTCTCCTTTAAACTTAGTTGGACTCTTGATGTTGAAATCCAAATCCTCCGAGAATCTTCCCAATCCCAATAGGTACTTGAGGCAAGTTCCGCCTTTAAAGACGGCTTCCTGAAAATGCTGATAATAAAAATGCAGGAATAATTTCAGGAAGTAATCCTTCTCCTGCTGGTACAAAGGCAATCCGGTTTGCTGAGCAATTCGATTTAATTCTTCTTTGCTAATCATTGATATTCACCTTCCATTTTTGGTTGTATTTTTTGCTGGGTTTAAGAGAGGGATTAAGAGGCACGAATCCTCGAGGAATATTTCCTAAGAAGAACTCTTCTGGAAAAGGCAATTTCAATTCCTCCAATAAGTATCCGAGGCGGGCAAACAAAGATTTATTTCTGGATTTAATAAGGTATTCTTGTAGTTTTTCTCTTTCTATTGAAGGCCAGACGGAACTAATTATTTTCCTCAATTCGTCGATACTTCCTGCTTTTTCCGGCCAATGAAGGCAGTCTAAAATTAGCTTTTCTTTTTCTGCCAGGGCAAAGTTTTGTATTTTGGCATAGCCGAAGAAACGTTTTGGATCCACTTTGGTAACTTCAACTTTTGTTGTTCCAATCTTAAAATTAGGGTATTGTTTAGTTGAAACCACCTGTATGGCACTAACTTGCTGCTCAGTGAAGCCATAATAAGATGAAGCAGTCCAAAAGCTGATATAAGACGGAGCAGTTAAAGCGGTGGCCGCTAAAAATAAGTTTTGGGGAACTTTCTCCAAGAGAATATATTTGTTTCTTTGCAGATGGAGTATTACTTTCTTACGTTTTAGGGTGGAAAGAGTATTGCTGATTCTAGTGGATTTCCATCCGCTAAGCCTCTTAATTTCTAACGGAGAAAAGACTATTAGGGGCTCCACAGCATTTAGAAGGGCGGCTTCCTGCGGTGAGAGGTTTTTATACTTTTGATAGTTATTCTTTGTTTTTTTCATGATTTGAGTATAAAAAGCATAACCAGTATAAATACTTTTTGGTGGGATTTGCGCACTTGTTAAATATGTTTGAGAAGCTGGATTTCCTGGATTAGTAGCAGAATAAGCAGTATAATTTCACATTTAGCTTACACCACAGATATCTTTAAATAGTGCTTCTTACCAGAAAAGTTAAGCTCAGGCTCTAAATGCTGGGCTTAAAAATAATTAATATTCCTAAACAAAAAAAGGTGGTTTACCATGGATATGCGCCGAACCCGAACTTGTGAACGTTGCAAAACAGCCGTACCTTTAGACCAAGTACGCATTGTGCCTAAAAATAATGACGTAAATTTACTGGTATGTGATAATTGTATGAATGAGATAAAGAGAGCCACTCCGGATGGCCGAATTTTCGGATCACAATCTCGAATTTATGCTCCGGTTGACTCGCTCAAACCTAAAGTTACTAATGCTCCTAAAGAAAATCCGTTTAAACCTTCTTCTTCCAGCCAGAGAATTTCTCCTTTACCCGCGCCAGATTATGCCAAATACACCTGCACTAAATGTAATTACATCTTCAAAGTCGACCGTTCCAAAGCCGGAATAACTTATGGGGTGAAATGTCCTTATTGCGGCAGGATGGACAAGTTACGTTTATATCGGGGGTAGGTGGGAATTAGTATAAAAAGAGGTGAGTATGGATGTTATACACGCATAATTTAGGTCATCTTAATCTGAAATCAGCAGAATTAGAAAGCGTCTACATTGTAAGAGATTTACGGCAGAAGATGCCTTTTCCGATAACCGAGCCGAAGTTTAACGAATATTTAACTAACTGTTTAGTTTCAGATACCGACCAAAGTCGGATGGAACTTGGTTTGTTAATGGTCGGGCCAACTTTAGAATTGTTAAATAAACTTTTGAGTGAAACTTATATCCCCCAAGCTGATCCCATGCATGATAGTGAGATGCCTAAACCGGTTATGTTATATGAATCAGCTAATATTCAACGGGCGATGCAGCTGCTTAAAGAGATGCCTCCGGCATTAAATAAAAACATCCAGTTTGGAACAGAAATGCTAGGCTGGCAGAGTACCATGATTAGAGAAGCTGCTTCTGTATTCAATATGCTGCCACGGCTAAGAACTACTGAAGAAAAAATAGTATATAATGCTAAGTTGAATGAAATTTTTCAGAAAGTATTGCGTAACCAAGAATTTGTGTTTAACTTTACCGATATCGTGCACGAAGCTCATGTAGAATTGATGAAAGGATTGTTGGAGAGTATGAATAAAGGCTTCCTGTTCCATTGCACTTTAGAAGAAGAATTAAGAAAAGCCAGTTTTGACGAGATTAAACGTCGGATTCCGCAGGCGAAGTTAGACGAAGCTGAAGTTATCAAGAGGAATATAATGGTGATAAAGAATGCTATTGACCGAGCGTATGAGTTGAATCAGCGCATGGTCAGCCTAGCGGTAGTTTTATATTCTTGTATGAAATGGGTGAAAGGGTAGAATGGAACCAGAAAAAAATAAACCCACCTCAGTATCTGCTATGTTGAGATATATAGTACCTATTGCAGCCATAGCTTGTGCTTGTGCAGTTGGTCTTCCTTTAGGGTGGAGATATTGGAAATCATATGACTCTGAATCTAAAGCAAACCAGAGTATTTCTGCTAAAGTGGATATATTATACACATTGACTCCCTTATTAAGTATTGATATCTCCCATTCTGATAAAAATACCTCTATTTCTGTTTGTGAAGATGGAACACTTGATGCGATTTGTTCGGATAAAGGTATGTCTCGATATGTTTTTGGAGAACTATTTGGGGGCGTATTCTTAACGTATATTCCAGCTCCCAACTCAGAAGAACCTTTTTTTTTAGCACGAGACTCTAATGGTGATGGGATAAATGAATATGATGAGTTTTATCCTACTGATGGTTGTGATAAATCTAACTCAGCTGATAAATCAATGTCATGCCTGAGAGAGATCAGTTCACATATTTCTTCTGATGAATACCCCAC
>CAZIUU010000003.1:23551-38003 GCA_964542815.1 uncultured Methanosarcinales archaeon
TTAGGCTCGACTTTAGGGAAAAAAACAATAGATATTACTTATATTAAGTTTCCGAGAAAGTATTAAATTATTTTTTGGGGTAGAACCTCATTCTTCAAACTACTCCCGCAATATTTAAAAGTTACTCTTAGTTTTCTGGGGTTAAGGACCTGTGGCCTAGCCTGGATTAACCAAAGGGCAAATAAGGCGACAGCCTTCTAAGCTGAGGGAATTGACTTTAAGCAGTTCTCGCATAATAGATCGGGGGTTCAAATCCCCTCAGGTCCGGTTTTCTTTTAAAACAAATACCAATTACTCACTAAAGAATTCGTCTCCTGCAAATTGTATTCTGGTGCGGCAATTGCAGTAAAATGTGTTTCCCGAAATTTCAGGGGCATACAAAACTACAGATAATCCTTTGTTTTGTTCAGCATCCGCACTCAGTAAAGGAAATCCAGGAGACATTTTCAAAATTTTATCAGGATTATAAGTGTCAGGAAGGTTAAGCTTTAGCTCAATCTCATCATAGGATGATTTCGCAGTCATGGATATCCCAGAATAAGTTCCTTCCATCTCAGTTACTCTTAGTGCTTTTTCCAAATCATCTTTTTTTCCAGTATACCTAATACCAGAAATGTCCCCTTTTGCTTGGAGAGGTAGGCTACTAACTCTTATTTTTTCTCCCGACTGATTTATTAGAAGGGAATGGCTATCTTCATGAATAAATTCATATAACTGGATTATTCCTTGCATACGGTTTACTAAATTAATGGTGTCATCAGGAGAGCAGTCTCCAGAATATACTAACCCCGTTAGTGTTAATCCCATAATTACTTCTTGATTAAAGTAGTTTTTATTCTTTTCTGTGGTTTAGCATATACGTTCTGACAACAGGGAGATTATGGCAATAAAGAGCAGTAAGCATAAGGAAAGCATAAGAAAGTATCTCCACCCAAATAACTAGAAAACTATATAAATATTCCATTAAATTAACCCATTTGAAGCGCGGGTAGCCAAGCGGCTAAGATTAACTCATTGATATCGTCGTGGTTTGAGTGGGTTAATAGCAAGCAATCGCCTGCAGATCCGCTAGGATGAGCCGAAAGGCAATGAAAAGAAGACAGCGATCATTCGAGGGTTCGAGTCCCTCTCCGCGCTTTTTTATTTCTTTTTCAAATGATCAAAATTATTTTCAATTTAAATAGAATTATGTATTACACGGACGAAAGTAAATTGCTCGATGATTCTTCATTTCTGCTGCGGCTTTTTCTGCGTCAGCTATGCAAGGAGCATATCTCCATTCTTTAGTAATTGTGTCGATTACTGCAACTCCCTCTTCAGAATATTTAGCTCTAATTTCTTCGTGCAATTCTCTAAACAGTTCTTCTCCTCTAATCAATATTTGATGTCCATTTCTATGTTGGCGTGGAGTGCGATAATGTTCTAATTTTTTAATCACCCCCCCTTCACCATAATCTTTATTCCAAGGCTCACTGCTTCTTCGGCTTAACAAATACTTTACTGCCAATGGATCAATTATCTCTTCTAAAATATATTTTATCACTTTTCCCATTTTGAATAACACAAAATAACTTTAAATTTATAAAGATATGTATAATTGTAAGTTATAATGAACAAAAAATCCCTTTCCTCGCTGGAACTCGCAGCCATAGTTAAAGAGCTGCAATTCTTAGCCAGAAGCAAAATCTCCCAAGTATATTACAACGACGGATTATTACTGCTCCAATTGCACGTCTCCGGTGAAGGAAAACAGCTGTTAAAAATCATTACTGGAAAATTGATGTGTCTCACTAAAATTAAAGATACTGCCGACAAACCGTCTGGATTCTGCCAGCAGCTCAGGAAATATCTAGGTGGAGGGATTATCTCTTCCATCAGCCAAAAAGATGCGGAAAGAGTAGTAAGTATCGAGATAGAAAATATTCTAGAAGGAAGCAAATCCAAACAAAAATTCTATTTGCTCGCTGAGCTCTTCTCTACCGGAAACATAATCCTAACTGATAAAGAGCAGGTTATCATCGCGGCATTAGAATCTCGGGAATGGAAAGACCGGATAATAAAACCGAGAGAAAAGTATATCCTCCCTCCTTTAAGTGTAAATTACCTTACTCTCACCAAAGACCAGCTTAAGAATCTCTTACATAAGAGCGATAAGCGCAACTTAGTCACATTTATGGCTACTGAAATCGGCTTAGGTGGATTATATGCAGAAGAAGTATGCAAATTAGCCGGCATCGATAAAAACAAGCTCCCAAAAGAAGTTCCCAACTCTTGGGTTATTCCGATTCATAAAGCCATTCAAGATATAATTAGTAAGCTGAAAGACACTCGCGGTTATATTTATGCTGAAGACATCACTCCGTTTAGACTATTAGGAATAGAACCAGCTCGAATAACTGACACTTACAACGAAGCCATCGATGAATTAAACCCGTTAGCGAAAGCTTCTCCCTATGAGCAGAAGATTAAATCCCTGGAAAGAATTGCGACAGAGCAGGAAGGAAGTATCACCAAAGCAGAAGAATCAATACTTGAGAATAAACGTATCGGAGAATTGATATACGAAAATTATGCTTCCATTCAAAGGATGTTGGATATTGTCAAAGAGATGCGTAGTAGCATGGAATGGGGCGAGATTGGCGAAGAATTGAAGAAGATTAAGAAGTTAGTAAGTGTTGATCTTAAAAATAAAAAAGTTATTTTGGAGCTATAATCATACTTTTCTAGCCTGAACTTTGGGCTGTTAAGTCTGCTGGATATAAAAATCTTAATATTTAGGTTTGTGAAGCAGAATGTTTTTATAATTCTAAGCTATTTTAACTAAAATGGGGTACTCACTATCCGTTTATACTATAAAATCAAATCTTGAAAAGTTCACTAAAAGTAATGAAATAACATTAACTTCTTCTATTCCAAAGCAAAAAGATATGGGCTCTTTTGGTGCAGGAAACAAAATGCCACAAGCGATTAGTATTATAAAGTTTGATAATGAAAGCGGGGGATTTAGAAAATATTCCGTTCATCAAGAATCAAATACAATAATGGAAGTAATAAAAGTTTTTAAATGGGATTATTTAGAAAGTGGTGAAGAACGTCCAGATGAAGAAAATTCAATTATAACTGATAAAGGTTATCAAAGAGTTATAGATTTTCCCATCTTAATTGACATAAAAAATAAGTTATTATACATTTTTACAAAAAAAGAAGATGCTAAACTTTTAGCATATAGACTAAACAAGAATGATTCATTAATGGTAGAACCAGAGGGAATTGATTTATCTAAAATTAATTTAGTTTCTCAAATAACAGATGAATGGGGGGCTTGGTTAGACGATACGGGAGAAAAATTAAAAAAAGCTTATTTTGGTACAAAAATAAAGAAAGTAACAGAAGGACAAGAAGATTTTGTAACAACTTATATTGTGACATACGAATATAGTGATATAAACTTTGATTTAATAATCTCTCGAGATGGTACAATCAGCAGTAACAATAAAGCTATGACTAATCAAGCACTAAAAAAGATATTTGATAATATCCGAAGTAAAACTAATCCCTCTCTACCAAATATTGACTAAAATATCTTAGTAAAATCACCTAAAATATCTGTAAGTTGTTCTATATTGGCATTTTTAAAATTTATTCTTTGTATATTAAGATTAACAATAGATTTATATCTTTTATCTTGTAAATTTATTTCATAATCTTTTAATTCGTATTCGTGAGGATTTAATGTTTTAACATATGTCCATTTATATGGAAGATATAAATTTAAAGACACATTAGCAATATTTTTAATTTGTTCTTTGCTTCTTAGTTTAGAAATTATATCCACTAAAAATCTTAAATCTTTTTTAACATCTCTAATTCCAGCTCTTATTCTATCCGTTTCAAAAATATATATTTTTGAATTATGTTCCCTTAAAGTAAGATTAAATGTTTTTAATTTTAATTCATATATTTTTGGAGTGTCTTTCTTTACTTTTTCTATATCTTTATCCAATATCTTTTTTATTTCATTTTTCATAGAAGAAAAAGAGTCTTCTGTTTCAATCCATAAAGTCAAATCTATTCCTGCTTCCTTATTGAACAACAAATAAAATAATCTTGTAATTCTCTGAATAATTGAAAACTTATTTTCCAGAATAAACGCAATAATCGGTACAATTAATACTTCTAAGACAAACCAAAACCACTGTGGAAAAACCATCTATCCAACCTCTTTTAATTTTTCTATCATTTTTTCTACATATAAAAATTCTTCGTTTCTACCTTTTGATAGGAATAATTCACACCCCTTTTCCCAACCCATTCTTCTAATCAAATCTTCTGGAATTGTAATAGTGTACTGGTTCCCATTATATTGTAGTTTAGCCACAATATTAAATTAATAGTATCTTAATATTTAAATGTTTCTATCTTACAGAAGCTAACTTAATCAACCCCAGCCACCTATTCTGCCCTAAGTCAAGCTTTAATCCTGCTCTCTCGCAGGGAAAATCTCTTAAGGTAGTATGCTCCTCAACAAAATTATGCTGTAATACAATCCCTGCCATCAAGATAGGAGCAGACCATAAAGATTTCAACCCTCTAAAATCAATCACTCGGTCTTTAATCTTAGAAAAAACCGTTTCTATTCTTACGTTATGCTTTCCCGTTTGAGAAACATTATTTCTTATATGCTCTACCTTTCTGCTAAACGTATTCTTAAACGCCTCTGGATAGAATCCTGCATAATCAGTTTGAACAAATTTAGCAGAGCCACTTTTCTTAACTCTCTGTAAGAAAGTAGTAGCATCAAAGATGTTCTGATTATTCGGGCTGTATAAAGTAGCATTAATGAAGCGAGTATTCCAATCCACAGAACACCAAAAAATATCATTATTCCTGCCTCTATCTATTTCCGTTTCATCTGCATAAAAGCTTCCGCTTAATTGTGGTTGTAAGGTATTAACGTATTTCTGAACTTTAAGAGTATATTTTCTACACCAATCTAAAACAGTAACGTGGCTGGAATTGTGAGCTAAATGCCTTCTAAAGTGGTTTCTAACCTTTCTACTGCTAAGATTAGAAAAGTATAAATCAATTCCAGAAGTTATCTTAGCTTCGCTGTTCTTCATCTTCCAAAAGCCGAAATCGGGAATAAAAGTTTTACTGCAAATCCTACATAAGTACCTCTGTTGTAGCCCTCTGTTTTGAGTAGGACTTAATCCTCTTTTAACTACTTTTTCCGATTTACAGCGTGGACATATGGTTTCTTTGTTCATAACTATTAGGTACCTATTGAACTATTTAAATCTTTCGGTACCTAAACATATACTTTCTGATTTATATTCTTAGGTACCGATATATTTATAAATAATCGGTACCTATCTCCCAATATGCGACTTCAAAAACAGCTTTCTACCAAGATTGACGGAAAAGAATACCCCAAGTATGTGATTGTGATTAAGCCAAATCTTATTGAGAAATTGGGCTGGAAAGCGGGGCAAGAGTTAGAAGCGGAAGTCAAAGGGGATAAGCTAGTTATTGAAAAGGAGGATTAATTTTTTTTATTAATTCATATCCAGCAGACTTAACAGCCCACTGAACTTCACCCAAACATTTATATACCTCTTTCTTCTGTCTACTTTAAGTAAACGGAGGTATAGGTGTGATGAATAATCGATTATCATTGTGGTTAGTTGTAATTGTCTTTCTAATTGGAATAGAAGTGGTTACTGTTAATGCCCTGTGTGGCGGTGCTTATACTAATGGAAATTGGCTGGTTACTACTCCAATTAACTGCAGTAATGAAGTTATCCCCGTCAGCGGAACGTTAACCGTTCAGGATATTTCAGAAGTACCTGTACTGAATTTTAGTGCTTTAATTAACTCCGCTGTAAATCTGAAACAGAATTCAAATAAGGGCATCGTTCCAGCAATTCCTGATTTAAATCCAGCCACTCCTTTGGGATATACTCCTGATTGGGACACTGATCCTCTGCTATTATTTAGCATAGTAATGAATGAATCTGATCATCTGTTACAAGTTTTTATGACCCAACCAGGTGCTCCGGTAAACATATCTGTCAGTTATTATATAGACACAGACGCCAGTGTATTAACCGGATGTACTAATCCTCCCAGTCCTGTTTGTCCAGCTAATACTGGTGCCGGTTCAGAAGTGTTATTACAATGGTTAGATCCGGATGGTCCCGGACCAGGCCCGTTTAGCCCACAAATAGCTTGTTGGAATAGTACCTCAAACGTGTTTGGCCCCGTTTCAGCTGGGCCTTCCGGAAGTGCGCCTTGTAATTTCACCGGAGCAGCCCAAAATTTTACAATTTATTGGAATTCCAGCAGCCTTAGTATGGAAACTGTAATTGACATTAATGGTCCTTGGGTAGATAAGCCCATGGTTAAATTTCTGGAGAGTACTCCTAACATCACTGAACTAACTAAATTCAAGAATTCATCAGTAAATACTGCAGTTGGAAATCTTACCCTGGATAATATCACCTTACAGCCAACTGGGACTATTAGCATCCCCAGTGGTTTTTTTACGGTAAAAAACTCTAACCTTACTTTTGGCCTAACCAGTAACGGAAGCGCTAATATGAGTTGGAGTGGTCCGAGTATCATTTTCATTAACAATAGCATCATAACTGCTAACTCTACACCTAATGCTCCTAATAATTGGGGCTGGCAAGTTACTACTGGGGATTACACTCTGTTAAATAATAATTTTTCTTATATGGGGATTGATGCCATTACTGATGGGTTTAATGCTGCTACCGGTGGTCTAATCGAAAATAACCGGTTCAGTAATTGTTATTCTCCACCAGGTTGGTGCCTTACCGTTAACGGTCCAACCATGAATTTGATATTTCATAACAATACTTTTTTAGGGGCGCCCAGTGATGCTTTGCGAATTACTGATGGAGTAAGTGTAGAGGTGTCTAACAACTTTTTTAACAGCAGGTTGTGGGTTGGAGGACCATCTACTAACAACTTAAACATTAATTATAACATATTCAGCCAGCCGCCGGGAACTACAGCGATAGACATTGACAATGTAGGTTCTCCTACTCCTCCCAGTAATATTACTTTCACGAATAATAACTTCACTACTACTCCTGGAAAAGGAATAAGTGACAATGTTCTGGCTGGAGTAAACACTTTAGTTTATAGTAATGCTTTCGGGGAGATTGCTTGGCTGAACAAAGGAAACCTGAGTTTTAATGGTATCCTAAACCTTAGCAACCAAAGTGTGGTAATAAGCTCTAATCTGCTAGGCTTGATAACCACTCCGAACATTATCCTGCTTAATACTTCTGCCAGATTGACTTTTGTGGGCTTAAATTACACTACCCAGCCCAAATTATTAAAAGATGGGGTCGAATGTAGTAATACTCCTGCGGTGTGTAATATCACTTCATGGGCTCAAGGGAGTGGAACTTTAACCGCTACAGTGAGTAATTTCAGCAACTATACAACCAACACTTCCATTTATGGTGGGGGCACCTCTGACTGCTGGTCACATCAATTTGACCAATCTGGCTGCATCAATGCCGGCTGTACTTACGATTATTTTACTTCTGATTGCAGATTAAACTTTGAATCTCTTACCTGTAATGATTTCTGTGGGAAATGCCTAAACTCTACTTCCTGCGGCAACAGCACCAAATCCTGCCAGTGGAACTCCGGCGGCTTTTGTCTAGAAAACTTTGGAAACTTCACTTTTGGCAGCGGTGGAAACTTAAGCGGGAACAATTGGGTAAATGTATCCCCTCCAAATTGCATGAGCAATCCCACCCAATGCGACTCCATGTTTGATTCAGTTTATAACTTTGTTAGATTTGAAGGCTTATGCTTTGATTCAGTAGACAATGATGTTGATGGAACTACTGACTGCAATGATACTGACTGTTATAATGCTCCTGAATGTGTTAATTCTTACAATTCCTCTGCGGATACCACCGCGCCGCAGGTTAAGAATACTTTGGCCACCCCAAATAACGATTCAGCGTTAATTTCTATAGTTACCAATGAGCCTACCGCGGTAAAAATATTATTTTACAATACTAGTGCTACCTGCGCCATACTGAACAAAACTTTTTCTGATCCGAACGACCCGTCCACCACTTTAGATGATTATATGATAAATCATTTCTTCCCGATTGACAATCAGTCTTTGAGCTGGACTTTAGGTGCTAATTTAAATTATTTTTATAAGATTAACGCTACTGATAAAGCTGGAAATGGCTACTTAAGCGCCTGTTCTAATTTCACTACCCGATCTACTGCAACAACATTTAATTTAAATTTTAGCGGTAGTGGAGCAAATGGGATGCAGTTTGATTTCGGTGCGGGTTTTGTGAATTATAATGGCACCTCCGGTCTTTCTGTAAATAAAACCAGTAACACGGTGATGAAATTTTCCAACCAGCCCATCGAATTCAAAGGGATTGACTTGGCACAATCATCCAATTTTGATTTTGGAAACATGTTCCGTAGCGGGAATGCTACCGCCTTCAAGAACAAGCCTTACTTTGGAATAAATTCTACCACCTGGCAGCAGATGGTACAGCAATTGGGTGTCAAAAACTTCACCATGCAGCTTAGTGCCGCTGATTGTAATAAAATCTATCGTTGCAACGATAATGGTTCAGTATGCACTGATGTGACTGCTTTAGTCACCTGTATCAGGAATAATATCACTCATGTAAATGTAACCGTTAGCGCTAGTTTAGGCTTTTCATCTTACATCGCCGGGACAAATGCTCAGGTAAATATAACTGATGATACTGATTCTGCCACCCGGGAAATTGGGAACTTAATCAATTTCTATGCCAATTATACCAACACCAGCAATATTACATTAACCCCTACTGGACATAGTGCCAGTTGCAACTTCACTTCAGCTAATCTAAGCTTAACTAATGCTCCGATGACATTCAATGCTTCTGGAGATGGGAGATGGAATTATACTGCTTCTGCATTTAATACTGCTGGAACTTACAATTGGTCGGTAAATTGCAGTGCTACCGGCTATGACACCTTGAATGCAACTGATAATGCAACTTTGGACAGCAGGCTTAGGCCTAATGTATCCGCATTAATCCCTGCCCTTAGTTCACGCTTCAATGCGTCGGGAGTGATAGAAATTGCTGCCAATGCGAGCGATAATGTCGGCGTAAGTAATGTCTCGGTCAACATCACTTATCCTAACGGCACCATCTTCCCGTTGAACCTTAGCTTAACTTCCGGCAGTAAGTATAACCGCTCTTTTACTATTCCCGCGCTCGATGGGCTGTACAACCTGACTTTCTTTGCTAATGATACTTCTAATAATATCAACAGCACTGAAATCAGCAACTTTACTTTGGACAGCACTGCTCCAATTATCACTGTAGCCAGTCCCATTGCTACCACCAATGACACCCCTCCGGACATTAACATCAGCACTAATGAAGTTGCTACCTGCCAATATAAATCTAACTCCACTAGTTTTGCTAACATGACCACCACTGGTGGAACCAGCCACATCCAGAACTTGTCCACTGCTTTGTCCGTGGGAGATTATACTTACTTTGTCCGTTGTAATGATACTAATGGCAATCTAAAGAATCTTTCTGTGCCTTTCATTGTTACTTCTACGGCAACTAATGCTGCGAATGTAAGCAACTTTACCATAACCGGCAACCAAACCGTTACTCTGGTCTCGTTATCCAATGTAAATGTAACCATTAACCTCTCCCGCACATTGAATTCCAGCCTTTCCATCGCTGAATATAACAGCACTCCTAATGCTAGTTTTTCCTTAGATGGATATAGTGTCAGCTCTTTCCGCTTTTATTCTCTGAATGCTGAAGATGTGGTTAAGAACAGCATCAACCGCCTTGTGCTGTCCATTGTATATAACCAAACTTTGCTTACTGCTGCAGGGATCACTGAAACTGACTTGGTGATGTATTATTATAACCTTACCTCAGCATTATGGCAGCAGGAAAGCCAATATTATGTTAATACTACCAGCGACACTTTTACTGTAAATATAACTCACCTCAGCAACTTTGTGTTGGGAACAGCAGCAGCATCCTCTTCATCATCTTCTTCCAGTTCCAGCAGTGGTGGTGGGAGTGGCGGAGCCAGCGGTTCTGGTTGGGGTTTCTGTGGAGATACTGTGTGTAATGACGGAGAAAAGTGTGCGCCTAGTCCAGAAGTTAATAATCATAAAGGCACGTGTTACAAAGATTGTGGATTATGTAAAGTAACGGCTAAAAGCGATAAACCGGTTATAGCCAATAAAACAACCTCAGAAGAAGCTCCGGTAACTGAAGCTTCGATAGAGCTAGCCGCACCGGAAACCGCTCCCGAAAGCCTTTCTGAACAGCTGAGCGAGCCACTTTCTACTGAAAAATTGGATGCTCAGTTCTGGTTAAGTTTTGCAGTGGTATTTATTATCATCGCGATAGTCTTTTATCTTTTAGAACAGAAACACAAGCGGGCTCGGCCAGACGAACCTGAAGTAGAGAATAAAAAGAAATCGTCAAAATGAAGAAAATAAAAAATATCTTTTTCTTTATTTCTTTTTCCTAGAAAGTTTGTTTGCGTTAACCTTCCCCTCTTCCGGTTTGAACCACAGCAGATATATTATCGGCAATAATCCAAAAGTATTTAGCACTAATATGCATACAAACCAGCCTTTCTGTTTATTCTGCGCAGAATACCATAATCCAAATCCTTTCCAAATGGCTTCCCATATTGCTAGAATCATCAATCCTGGAAGTATCCACCATGGAAACGATAACCCAAATGGACCAAATAACATCTTAATTCACCTCTTTTCGGGATTTTCTTTATTCAAACAACCCTCTAAAGAAATCTCCTACCTCACCGAAGAATCCTTTTTCTTCTTCAGCAGCAGTAGCTTTTCCAGCCAAAGGCAATTCTTTCTGTTGCGGTATAGATTTAACCATTTCTGCCGGTGCAGTTTCGGTAGCTGCTTTTTCTGCAACTGGAGCAGAAACTACTGTGCTTTCTGTCGAAACAACTGCAACTGCTTTCTTAGCTTTTTCCGCTCTTCCTAACACAAATTCTCCAATCCCCGAAGCTTCTGCGGTATAATAAGCAAAGTCTCCTTCTTTATTCAATAAAGTAGTTGGCACTTCCTGCCCTTCAAAGTACAGTTTTAATTCTGGAAGAGGAATGCCTAATCTTTTTAAATCATCTTGCTTAATCTTCAGAGTAAATTTCGCACCACTTACTTTATCTGCATCAACAGAACTCACTTTAAACCGTGAGTAAACAGTTCCCTGAAAATTCCAGCTTACTGCATCAACTTCGGTGATAGTTAAAACTGCATTTTTAATATCTTCTTTAAAAGTCAGGGTTAAATCTTTTACTCCATCTACTTTAACCTCAAAAAAGAGTTCTGTCCCTGATTTAAGGAAAGAAATGGTTTGCGTAGCTGAAGCCCAGCCGGTAAGGCTCTTTCCGGTGTCGGGTGAAAGTGTAAAAACAGCAAAACCAGCTATTAGCAGCACTATTACTACCAATGCCGTCATAATCTCTTGATTTAACATTCGAGGTAATTGTTTTTTATGAGGTTTATTCTTTCGGATTAATGATTTTCTATGGTGCATCATTTTTTTCACCTTCCTTTTAATTTATGTAAATCTCCCAAAATATCTGAGGCGATGAAAGTGTATCCTTTCTTCTTTCTCAACAGCTGATCCCCTAGCCAGCCATTCACATAAGAAGCCGCCACTGCGCTCTTGAACTGATCTTTAGTCTTAGCTAGAAATCCCACTACTAATCCGGCTAAAACGTCTCCGGTGCCGGCTTTAGTCATCCCCTGATTACCGGTTCTATTAAAAGCAATCTTGTTGCGGGAAATAATAATGTCCGTTGGACCTTTCACCAGCAGCACATTATTGTTCTGTAAGAAATAACGTAAATTACCCTGTAATATTTCCGCTTTCTCTTTAGCGTTTGATTCTTTCAGTTTAGGAAGCAGGAATTCTTTTCCACTATTTACCAGCATTATCTCTAGCTCGGTCTCATGCGGAGTAAGGATAGCATTATGAAAGTCTTTGAATGACAATGACTTTAACGCATCAGCGTCGATTACTTTTAATTTAGGCGATTTTTTTACAAAATATTGGCAGAACTTGTCTGCTTTTCTGGTAGCCCCATTTCCAATCAGAACTGCATCAAACTTATCCGCATATTTCACCATCTCTTTGGCATTCTTAATGTTGAAATGGCTGCCTTTAACTTTGTAAGTCATCAAATCCGGACAGAATTTATTTACGGCCCAAGCTACTTTTTCCGGAGCGGCGATAGTAACCGCATCGCATCCGGTTCTCAGGGCAGCTAATCCCGCCAAGCTTACTGCGCCTACATACTCTTCCGAGCCGCCGATGATTAAAGCGTAGCCGTTTTCTCCTTTGTGAGAAGTCTTCTTCCGGTCCATTAATTTCTTGATTTGGTTGATGTTCATGTGAATGTACCTCTTTTTTGCTTAATTGGATTTATGAACGTGCTAAATCTTTTAAGCAGAGGCTTTTTTTAAGCTTTATATAACTTTGCATTAACTCCTCAGTGAGAAAACACATTTTGGGGTTTATTTATAAAGGTTGTGAAAAAAGTCAAGGTGGTTTATAAAGTGGGTTATTACTGTGGGCATTGTTTCTAATTGTTTTTTCCATCAATTACACCAGGTGTTAGAGAGAATTCCATCTGGAAATAAGGTTAATTTCTGGCCGGTTTGGTATGCACTTCTGCTGTTCTCTCTTAATAATCTCACTCTAACTCTGTCCTCTTGGTTCTGTTCCACCCATTCTTCCATCTTATTCAACTCGCTTTCCAGGGGAGATAATCCAATATTTATTTTATCATCCGAGTCTCTAATTGGCCAGGCAGAAATGGCATCAACCCCGATTTTGGTTAGATAATCTACGGTAGAAACAAATTTTCCAAAAGTGTTGATTGTATTTCTGCTAAGAATAAGATTTCCTCGCATCAACAAACCAGCTTGGTGTATTCTTGATACTACCATTTCCAAACTTGGATAACTTTCTACACCATAAATCTTAGCATTTTTTTCTTTATCAACATCATGCACAGTTACATAAATTGTGGTAAGCCCATACTCTTTCCATCGGGGCAGATAGGCATCGCAAAATTTTTTGTCTGTACCAATTCTGATTCCGTTTGAATAAATATTAATGGGAGAATATTCTATTCCTTCTTTTTTGCATTCATGAATCAGCTGGAGAACAGTTGTAACTGCCAGTGGAGATAAAGTCGGCTCTCCGCTGCTGCTAAGCGACAGACTTCTTGCTCCCATTTCATGACATCTTTTAAGAGTGTTATAAATTAAAGCTCTGTCTACTACCCCATCTTCTGGAGGAGCATACTTTCTATGAATCCTTCCGGCACAATGGGCACAATGGGCGTTGCATTGACCGGTTCCGACGAACAATGAAATGCTTTTCAATGAATTCACCGGATTTGTCTCATTTTTCATTTCATTCACTTCATACATAATGCTCCCTCTCTTATCCAGGAATAAGCCACTGTTCCATCCTGGAATACCACTAACTGCCTCACAAAATCTTTATTGGGATTATGTTTAGTAACGTAATCGGTAATTCTTAGAATATTTCCTTTGTAATCATAAACTCCTCCACCCCACACATGTCCGTGGCACAGTTTGGCGTTGTGATGCAGCCATTTTTTTATTCCAAATATGCCCCATCGTGAAGGAGTATACTCATTTCTGGTTCCATCTGGATTACCCACCGGCCACGAGGTTATATTATCAATTCCTTTGTCAATCAGAGTTTTAACTGCGTTTTCATATCTAGCAGAATCATCGACTCCGTTTTTTCTAAGCAATAACGTGGCTCTTATTCCCAAGCCATGAGCTTTAATGTTGCTGACTATCTGCTCTAATGGGGGGTAACTTTTCAAATTATAAACCGCTGCCTGTTCTTTCTCATCTACTGAATGAATTGATATTGCAATATTATTCAATCCTAACTCTCTCCAAGTGTTCAGATATTTGTCACAAAAATTCTCGTCTCCAAATAAAATTCCATTGGTAAATAAATTAACATTGGGAAAATATGCTCCTTGGTTCGCACATTTATTATACACTTCCAACGCTTTGGTTAAAGCATCTGGATCACAGGTAGGCTCTCCGCTTCCGGTTAAAGATAATGACCAGCCACCATAACGTGCTGATAATTTAATCGCCGCTTCCAGATTTTTAGTATAATTCTGGTTCTCTCGTGCTTGAGGTCTAAGATATTTTCCCGAACAAAAGTTACATTTGGCATTACATGCTCCATTTCCCACTAATGCTGAAACGCTGTAAATTTTTTCTATACAAGCCATTTTATCTCTTTCATCCCCCCATCCTCACTCCGTCAGCAAGCGTGTAGCTGTTAGCGATAAT
>CAZIUU010000003.1:38013-63257 GCA_964542815.1 uncultured Methanosarcinales archaeon
TTGAAGCACACTTCCACGCCTCTTTGAATTCTGGAAATTTGGGATCATATTTTGCAAATAGTGGATTTTTCTTTAAGTAAGCTAAGAATTCACCATAGGTGGTTTTGATTTTGGTGTCGTGGGTGGGAATTTCAAATGGCCAGCAATCACGATGGCTTTTTAGTCCTCGAGGGAAAAAATGGAATTTATACCAGTCAAAACCACCCAGATGCTTTTCTTCAGGCCGCATGGCTTGAGAATCCTTATTGCACACATAATTTAAATCTCCGAAATATAAATGATAGACAGCATGGTCAACCAAATCGCTTAATTTGTGGCGTGTGCCAAAGTGGCTTTCCCCTAAATTTTTCGTACGCCAATCCTGTATGAGAGATTTCACCGCTACTGTTTTCTGTTCTTCAGGAAGCGGTAAACTCGACCATCTTTGTTTAAGTTTCTGTAGTTCTTTATTCTTTTGTTTGGTAAGTTCCTCCTCCAGCCGGTTGCGATGAGTTAGAATGTTTTTGATTAGTTTTCCAGAGAAATCAATATTGAAGTGATATGAATCTTCTGCTATAATATATTTTATTACTAAACTCTTAGAATATTCCATCCTTCCTGAACCGCCGTGACCATCATCAAAGTGTGTGCTGGTGTTAGTAGATGCTGTTTCTATCATCTTAAGGTTAGTATTACAGAAAATGCAGGTGTCTTTCCTTAACGCTAATACTTCTTTTTCCGTTAGGAATTCTCCGGAAATGTCTTTGCCAGAAATGTATTTGTCCCCAGTGCGATAACCTGAGCTAAGACTTATATTCCTACGGTCATAGAGGTCATGTTCATCTAAACACTTTTTAGCAGTTTGTATTTCTTTCTTTAAACTATCTTTTTCGGTTTCAGTTCTTCCCATTTTGTTTCACCTCCTGTTTTTCATACCACTTAGAGGAGTTGTAGATGATATACTAATTTCTGTACAAGATTTGTCCATAGTGTTGTAGTATAGCAAGAATTATAAACAGAATGTACTTTGTCTTAATTATGCTTGATTCCACCATCACCAGAAAAATAGAAGACTTCGTTTACGCCAAGCCTCGTTCTATCCAAGAGATTGCCCAGTTGCTCAACAAGAACTGGCGCACTGCTGACCGCTATGTTGAAGAAATCGAAAAGAGCTTTGGTACGATATCAACTCGAACTTTCCGTGGCGGGACTCGAGGAGCATTAAAAGTAGTATTCTGGGCCAGTATGGAGAAGATAAGCCATTCCGTATTTCAGGAACGGCTGGAAGAAGAAATCCTCCGTGCCAGAAAAAAAGAAGATTTTTCTGCGTTTGACATCTTTCAACACGTTTCAACTAAGAATAAAGTAGCACACATAGAAGAAAAAGAAGAGAATACTAAAGATTTAGAAGAATTATTTGGATTGCTTGAAAAAACTGAAAAACAGCTGCTTATCTGCTCTGGCAACCTTTCGTTTTTACACTTGAAGCACAAGAATAGAACTCTATTTCAAATTGTTGAGCAGTTAGCGAAGAGAAATGTTACTATTAAAATACTCTGTCGCATTGACTTGCCGGGAAGAGAAAACATCCAGAAAATTCTTTCGTTAAACTTTAAGCATGGCAAAGAGAATATCGAAATCAAACACAAAGAGCATCCTCTGCGAGCGTTTATCATCGACGGAAAAGTATTCCGCATCAAAGAAGTCAAAGAGCCTACCGGCAAAATGGGTGAGTTGGATAAGCGTGTATTCCTGTTTTATACCATCAAAGACAAAGAATGGGCGGAGTGGCTGTCTAAAGTGTTCTGGAAAATGTTTTCTGCTTCGGTGGGGGCGGATAAAAGGATGGAAGAGATGGAGAAGATTGTTAGATAGGAAGATTAGAAGTAGAATCGCTTTTGTAAGTTCCCTGTGTTAAATGTGCTTTGTACGCTCGAAGCTGTCCTACTGAAAAAGAAGTGGGATAAGCTTGAAAAATCTCTTCTGGAGGAATTTCTGCGGAAAGTAACTCTAATGCCTCTTCTTTAGTGATCTTATCTCCATTTTCATCTGCAACAGATTCCATGGGATCATAAGTCCCCATGGTTACATGAGCTTTCCATTGAACTAACGGCTTGTTTACCCAGCCGCGATATTTTTCTTTAACATCACCAACAGTAACTCCCCCTTTAAATTCTTCAATGGCGCGCTGCTTGGTTAGGACTGGTCTAGAAGAATTGCCTAGGAAAATTCTGTTTTCAACCCGCTCATGAAATGTTTTTATTTCCTCAGCAGTGCCAAATTTCTTTTGAATCCGAAGATAGTCAGCGATGCAGCCATATATTTTTCTCAGATCACCGTCCACTACTTTAAATTCTGCAGGATACCCTAATGCTCTGGCTAAATTTGAACAGGCTTCCTTGCTTCTTTCCGGGTAACTTAGAAAGTAAATGTCCCCCAGCATGGGCGCGCCGGACTCAGAGAGATATGAATAACAGGCACCGTCACGGGCACGGAAGAATTTTCCCGGTTTAGATGCCTCGGCCAACATTATCCAAATCGCAAATTGCATTTCTTCATTCACAATCTGTTTAGCTTTACACTCTTCTTTCAAGGCGATCCAAATTATCTGCTCTAATACATTTTGAAGATAAGGGTAAAATTTACTGCCTTTCAGAGTATGAAACGGCTTTTTGGGATCGATGTGCACCTCTCTACCCAGTCCTTCACTTAATCTCCTTTCGCATACTCTTAAGAGATCCAAATATTCTCTTCCACAAACGAATTGCAACAGCTCATTACAGCTTTCCAGATTCATACCGCTGTAGGATGCCTGAATAATAGTAGAATAGCCCGCTTTTTTCTCCTCAGAGAAACTCTTACCCTCATCAAATCTATCAATCCATTCTTTAGTATTAGCCTCAATCGAATCTAGTTGAGTTAAAGGATTAAATTCTGGGACTATTTTTTTTGGACTGGACATAGCATAACCATAATAATACCAAGGCATTGCCTTTTGATCCCTGCGTAAAAGATTGGCGGTATGCAGCACAAAATGGTTCTTTTGCTGTTTAGCAGTCAATTGCTGTAATGAGCTCACCTGGCTGGAAGAGAGTGGCCCGATGTAATCTAAGCTGACGACATCAAAAGCAACAGATACTTGTTCTTTAATGTAATCTTCTAAAGTTCCTCGGATTAATTTTATTCCTAAATTCTGTTGTTCTATCTTTTCCGCAATTTCTGCTTCTCTTTCTATTCCAACGATATTCCCTCTGGGGATTCCCAAAGAATCATAGATTTTAAAAATCTCTTCTGCATCAATTCCTGGAAAGCATAGGACTCGTAAATCTTCCGGACGACGAAAAGACAATAGTGTGCGTGAAATTACATCTTTAACTAATTCTCTGGATTTAGCTTTAGCCCAATCAGAGTTATATCTTTTCTCAGCCATGTTGAGTTAGATCACACTTTTATTTTTAAGCTTTTTGGTACTTTTACTTCTCAGAAGTAATACCCTTAGAACCTGCAGTTTCTGAATTTTTGTTTAGAGAACTATTGAAACTTCAAAGAAAACCTTTTAAATCCGTTAAGAAATAGCTCCACCGTGGCCCCATAGCTTACCCTGGTAACCCTTTATCCATTAATTCGATAGAGGTTTAGGGAACTAGAGCGCTGCTCTTATATGGGCGCGTTCTAAACAAACGCACTTCCCGAGTCAAGCAGAGGTTCCGGGTTCAAAAGCCAGTGATTGCGATTTACTAATTGCAGATTGCGGCAGAAATTCCCGGTGGGGCCATATTTCTTCTCGAAAAGTATATATAGCTGGACTGGTATTCCTTTTAAGAAAAGATGGTGAAGAAGCAAAAACAGGATGCAAAGAGACCGATAAAGCTTAAGATAACCGAAGAAGACTTATCTTCCAAAGCAGTTGTAATTGTATTAGTTATGGTAATCTTGGTCAGCTTATTGAGCTTCGGGATGTATGTGTATGCCGTTCAGAACGCTCGCTCAGGAGCTTCTGTAAGTTCTATTGATGGCAACACGATTATAATTGACTTATCTGAAGAAGTCCCCCCTATTAAAGACAATGAAGATAGAGGAATCCCATGAGAAAAGTATCTAACAAAACTATCGCCGGGTTTTTAGTGGTGGCAATGATTTTGGTAGTCAGCGGAACCATATTTAATCTCAACCGTTTCGGCGGTTTTAACTCCATACTGGGTGGAGCAGCCACTGCTGGAGCAGAAACTTCCGGATTTGGAATACCTACCACTCTGGCAGCTGGAGAAGTAGGCAGGATTGTGGTAGTAGTGGAAAATAACTTAGATTCTGACCGCGAGTATTATATACAAGCCCTATTACTTTCCACTGAGGGAAAAGTTGTTGCCAGTGCCGATAGCGAAACGGCAATAATCCCTGCTGGGGCAAAAAGCGAGATGAAGATGTATTTGGATTTGGAAGATGCAGCTCCGGGAAAATATCAACTGGAATTAACCGTTTATCGTGAAGGAGAACTTCTGAAGTCCAGGCTGGTGGATGTTTCGATAGTAAGGAAGTGGTTTAGATAATATGGTGTGACAAGACTATTATTCTTTCTTCATTTCCATCATAACTTGATAACAATATTTTGGAACCAGAACACCAATCTTAAAAAATGAATGCGGTGGCGGGGACTTTCGACGATATTTGTTTATCGCTTCGAACCCCGGCCGCGACCTCTTTGCGAGTTTACTCGTGGCAAGGTCACATATAAGTCAGCTCAAATAAGAGCTTCTAACCACTATACTACCACCGCACCAAAGCCCAGAAAAGAGAATTATTAATAAAGTTTTGTATTTTCTTTTCCCTAAACCCCACAATAAGTTTTATAAATTGCCCACAATTCTATCTACTGTCCCCTCTTAGTTTAGACCTGCATTAACAATGTGGGGAACAATGGCTAGAACCCTCGGCTGTAGCAAGTTGTTTGACGCAGACCTTTGCGGTCTTTGGAATGAAAAACAATCAGCCGATACCGAGTGATCCCCGGTTCAAGTCCGGGAGAGGGGACTTACAGGAGGAAAGGTGCATTACCTTTTCTCTTGTTCATTTTAACAATGACAGGTATTAGTAATACTTAATATTTAAAAAACAAGAATAAATTTAAATGGTTGATATGATTTTAAAATCTTGATGAAATCATGGAAAAATTAGGTATCACCATCGTGGGAGGAGGGATTGTAGGATGCGCTATTGCTTATGCTTTATCGAAACAATATGATAAAGTTTTATTAATTGAGAAGAATCCGCCCCGGAAGATAGATATTCCAGAGTTCATAGGGGATAATCAAACTTCTAGAAATGCCGGAGTAATTCATGCTGGGATTTATTATCCTTACCTAACCATGCCTTTAAGAGCTAAACTCTGTGTCAAAGGCAACCAAATGATGTATGACTTCTGTGAAGAGTTTAGCCTACCGCATAAAAAAGTCGGGAAGCTGCTGGTAGCTACTGATGAATATAGTGAAATGATGCTTCAGGAACAGTATGAGATAGCTTCTTATAATGGAGTGCCAGGAATCCGTTTTTTAACCCCTGAAGAAGTTAGAAACTTTGAACCAAATGTTTATTGTACCAAAGCATTATATTCGCCTTCCACAGGTATTGTTGATCCAGTTCGTGTTACCCATAAATTATCCATCCTTGCAAACAGAGAATATGGTACTATTACAATTGGCGGTAATGAAGTTGTAGCCATCAAACCGATAAGTAACAGATTTGAAGTAACCGCTAAAAATGTAAAGACGAAAGAATCATTTACATTTGAAACAAAATATATGGTTAACTCCGCAGGGTTATTCTCAGATGAGGTTGCGAGAATGGCAAACCCAGATTCACCATATAAGATCAAGCCACTTAAATTAGAATGTGCTACTTTTAATCGTACAAGAAGGCCGGGATTGGAAATAAAAATGAACATCTATCCTGCACCATATTATATAAGAAAAGCTGATGGAAAAATAATAAAACCAATCGATAAAGAGATCAACAGAGAATTAGGGAAAACAATACTTAAGACAGTTGGAGCCCATCTTACTCCAGAGATAATGTCTGATGGAACATTTAGTCCAGAAGCTACGATAAGCCCTGTTTCTGCAGGAAGTTGTCTCCCTGAAGATTATAAGAATTCACTTAATTTGGAAGTATTCCTAAACAGAGTAAAAACATTTTTTCCTAATCTTACTTTAGAGGATCTAGCTAAGACTGATGATCCAACTCTGGAAGTAGGCCATCGGGTCGGGATTGCGGCAGATCTTGAAAACCATACTGATTTTGTTATTGCACCAGACCAAAAATATCCCCAGCTGATTAATTTGTTAGGGATCGGTTCTCCCGGTATGACTTCCAGCTTGGCCATAGCTGAATATGTTGAAGAGCTGTTGAGACAAATATAACTTACGCAAGAAAGAAAAAAAAGAAAAAAATTAATACCCACGGCAGTCGGTGCAATAATAACGATTAGCGTTCTCAACCACAATACGCTTCCCGCACCGCTTGCAACACCGCTGGATTTTAAACTTCTTTACCTCTTGAAATATATGTTGCTTCAGTTTTATCACCCTCTTTTTTTATATAACCACAGCCAATCAGATACATTCCTTTTTGCCTGTCGCTATAGAACTAAGTTCTATATTAGAGAGGACTAATATATAAAGCTTTGCTTGATGTTATCGTCGAGTATATCTCGGAAAGCTCTAATTTTAGGACCATACCAATTGATTTTGTCGCCGATAATTTGTTTTTTTGATTAAAATTTAACTCCTCTAGGAGAGCAAACTGCTAAAATGGTGTTTTTAGCCCCCAGTATACACTTTTATACACTTTGTGATACTGGGTTAAAAAGGCAAGAAAAACAAGAAAATTAACCCAAAAGCGACCATCCCTAACCAGACATACAAGTTCCAATTCATGATCTTAGCTCCGTCGAAGTTAAGGAAAGGGATCATATTGAATAATCCTAACCATAAGTTTATCTGGAAGCCTATGGAGAAAATAAAACCTAACGGCGGAAGCAAAAACATCAATCCTAAGAATAACATTCCTAAAGTATAATTAGTCAACGGCCCAGCTAAGCTGATAATTCCATTCTCTCTTCGTGTTATCATTCCGGAAATCATTACTGCTCCCGGAGCGATGAAAGTGAATCCAATTACTGCAGCTAGCCCTAAAGCCAGAAACAGCATCTGGTCAAAGGCACGGAATTCAGCGGCGCAGCCAAACTTTTGTGCCGCAATCTTATGCGCTAATTCATGCAATAAAAATCCTATTCCGGCAGTTAATAAAGAAATAACAAACATGACCCAAAATGAAGGTGCTTCTAAACTGGCAAAATTTAAAGTGTCATCAATCAAGCGAGTGTTGGTGAATAGAAACGTAAACGTCAGCGATATCACTAGCCAGGCTTTTACTATATCCACAATTTCTACTTTAGAGGTAGAGATGTTTCCTATTTTAATACTTTTATATATCATCTTGATTTAACACGTGATCGTTTTTCTTGCCGGAAACTTTTTTCTTTTTAGGTGTTGGTTTTTCTTCTATTGGGACAGATTCTTCGTCTTCAACATCTTCGTCATCAGCTTCTCCGTTAACTTTTTTCTCGAGATATTCTTTAAGTTTCTGCGCTTCTTCTTCCACTTTAATCAGCATGCTCACATCGCCGAAGTTTTCTTCAGCGCATTCATCGCAATAGAAATCAGGAGTATCTTTTATACGGTAAACTGCAGACTTATTGCAGATAGTACATTTCTTTGTCATTATGTAGCTTAAAACGGAGGAGTATTTAAAAAGATTTCCTTCATTGTAGGCGTGAATTATAGAAGGTTTTGAATAACCAATCTAATTAGTTCAAAACCTTCTAAGAAGTACTTTGAATATCGCTGAAAAAAAGGGTTATTCAAAATCCTCTATAGATACTACTTTAATAAAAATTTCTCCGCTTCATCGATTTCATCATCAGTTACTGCACAGCCATTAAACTTCGTAGCCCATAATACAGAATCCAATAAAGTTGAAGCTCCATTCTTTTCCGGAGGAACATATTGATTCAGCAATCCTAACCTGAATGCTACGGCTACCAATTCTACTGAACGGATTATATTGATACTTTTTAACATCTGGCTGAACTGCTTTAGATTATCGTTATTTACGGTTACTTCGTTTTTGAATCTTCGTTCCAGCAGCGATTTCATCTGCGAACTGTTTTCAATGAACAGGCGTAGTGTTCTTTCATCCATTACCACCGCTTCTGCTCCGACATCTAATGCACACGCAACTGATTCAATTTCTCCCGCTTGCATTACATCCATATTTTTTCCGTTTATCTTGAACGAGCTGTTGGCTAAGCTGATTAATTTACTGGCAGAAGCTTTGGGCACTTTGTCATAGACTTCCAATACACCATCATTGATTAGTTTCAAAACCTGCAATGCTTCAAATTCAAATCTCTTTACTGCTAGAGGTCTTTCAACTAGTTCTAATCTTACTGCGGGAGTGATGTAAAACTTTCCTCCGTACTGTTTCTTCAGTTCTGGAATAAGCCACATCAACCGAGACATAACTAAAGAGATGATTGGTCCGGTGTCAAAGAACAAGATTCGCTGCGGTTGAGCCTCGGCCATTATGCTTTCACTCCAAACAGCTTTAACGCTAAAGTAATTCTTTTAGCAATGGGAATTGCTTCTTCGTGTTGAGATAGTGAAGTAGTCTTACCGATATATTGCTGCAAGTCCCAGTTAGATAACCCCATCAATCCGGCAGCTTGACCGATAGAAAGTCCATGATGCAATAACGTAGCGCCTTTCTTTATCCTGGCTGCTTGCATCACATCCTGAAGATGAACTTTAACCGTGGCCTGGCTTTCTCCAATAATGGTGAATAAGGTTTTGATGCTTCGATTATATCTTCCCAAGTTATCCTGTCCTAAGTGCTTTTTCGCACTATTCAACTCTTTTACCAAATCACTATATTCTTCAAGTTTAATATCGGGGAGAATTTTGTAGATGGAATAGATTAATACGGTAATAGAGATTAAATCCAAATCTTTATGCACGGCTACATCTTCAATAGCATGGTCGCTGAGTGTTTTAAGCTCTTCGCTGTCTTTAGCGTCTTTAGCCTCGAGAATAGCAATAGTTTGAGTTAACGCGTAGTTTATCTCTTTTTTAATCGCCTCTTTCATACATTAAGGGTATTTTTCCCAGTTTTATTAAGGTTTGGGTGAGGCCAGGGTTAACCTCACTACCACTCCAAAGTGCTAAAACAACCGAAACATTTATAAATAACCTCTAGTTTAGAGGATATATTTGATATTACGAGACGTTCGTACGTCGAGTATATATTACAATTAAGCGGTTAAAGAGGTTCTGGTGTTGTTAAGAGAAATATGATGTTTAACTAATAGGCCAACAGGAGGAAAAATAAAATGATCGTACAAAAAGATTTTTTGAACAAGCTAAAAGATTTCGGGCTAAACTCTTATGAGAGCAAGTTATGGATTGCCCTATTATCCAGAGGAGTATCCACTGCTGGCGAGTTATCCGACATTTCTAATGTTCCCCGCTCCAGAGCTTATGATGTTCTTGAGTCACTGGAAAAGAAAGGATTTATTGTAGTTAAGATGGGTAAGCCTATCAAATACTTGGCGGTCCCTCCTGCTGAAGTGGTAGAAAGAGTAAAGAAGAAAGTAGCTGAAGATGCTGATGAGAGAAACAAGATTCTTACCGGATTGAAAGATTCAGAAGTTATGGGGGAACTTAATACTTTGCATACTGATGGAATAAAGTTAGTTGATCCTACTGACCGATCCGGCGCTTTCCGTGGCAGAGACAGAGTTTATGAGCATATGACTACTATGATTAAAAACGCTCAGAAAAGTGTTACTATCATGACTTCTAAAGACGGCTTGGACCGAAAGTTCGAAGCTTTAGCCGCTCCATTAAGAAAAGCAGCTAAATCAGGGGTTAATATTAAAATTGCTGTAACTGGCGATGCTAACAAAGAAGTTGTTAAAGAGATGGCCAAGTTTGCACAGGTTAAAGCTGTTGCAGGAAAGAGCGATGCCCGATTCTGTGTGGTGGATAACAAAGAAATGTTATTGTTCCTTACTGATGACGTGAAAGTGCACAAGAGCTATGACTGTGCAGTATGGGTAGAAGCGCCTTTGTTTGTCAATTACTTCAACGGGTTAGTTGATAAAGAGTTGAAGTAAGTTTTTATATTAATTTAGAATTGGAGGTAAATGAAAATGAAATTTTATCACCACAAAAACTGTAACTCAGCAACTGCTCCATTTAAAGGAAGTGATGTTCTTTATTTCATAATCCCTGAAGGATATAGTCCCGATGATAAACCGAGTACCAGCTTTCCTAATGAAACATCTAGTTATTCTCCTCCGCCCGCATTAGTTATAGCCGGGTATGTAATAGGAGAACTTGCTAAAACCGTTCAGGAGGAGAAAACTCCAGTTACGGAAGTAAATCCTATTCCACCTGGTGAACGGAAGGAATTAGCGGATTTGTTAGTTGGAATGTATCCTAAGATTGAAAAACTTAAAGTTAGTTTCTGGTGATATGGAACAATAAATAAAGTAGCAGCTAAAAATGGCCAAAACATTCTACCATTACCACGGCTGTGAATCAGCGACCGTAGCTTTCAAGGGGAAAACAGTTCTTTATTCTGGAACACATAGTCTATCACCTATTGATTATTGCCACATCTCGCGCCAAAGAATCCCTTCGCAATTAACATCACTAACTAGCCAGCCTAAAACACTTATCGTCGCCGGATATGTACTTGGAGAGATGGTCAAAACAGTTCCGGAAGTAGAAATTCCGATTACTGAAGTAGAGCCACTCACTGATGCAACAGAAAGAAAAGAATTGTCAGATATACTGGCTGGAATACACCCGCAGATTAAAGATAAAGGAGAATACGCAATAAGTTTCTGGTAAGAAGAGAAACAGAACGAGGCATAAAAATGACCCCACAAGGAAAAACACGCCGGGAAAACAGACAGAAAGATCTCCTATTGAAAGAAACTTTATACAACGAGAGCTCACTTGATATAGAGACGTTAGCTCGTAGTTACTTAGATTTCTGTTTCGACCCGCAAAAAACTTGCCTTAAGCTCGGTCCTTTGGAGATTTTCATTCAGAAGCTGGAGAATATTCCTCACGATAAGAACATATATGCGGTTGTAGTACGAGTAGGTGGTTTTGGAGAAGGACATTATGGGAGATATTTCAGTGTACCCGAAGCTGATGCAAAGTATCACCATGTCTGTGAGGAAGTGAACAAAGGCAATTATAGTTTAGAATTGGAAAACCATAGAGTACGATTGAGAATACCTGGAGAAGAAGAAAGGCTTGGACTTTAGATGGATAACACAGAGTGGTTTTTACTATGTTTAACTGGCTCAAAAGAAAATTAGGAATTGTGGAGCTTGCTTCTAGAGTTAATTTCTTAGAAAAAGAAAGAGCCGGATTAGAAGGGAAAGTAATCCAAGCTGAAAAATCTTTAGAAGTTATCCGCGCTAGTGTGTCTAACGCAGAATTAGCTGAAGAAGCCAGAGAATTTCTCTCCCAGTTGAACGTACAGCTTTCCAACGGAACTGCTAATGAAGCTCTTAAAGCCCTGGAAGCCTCCGAGCTCGTGCGCCATTATAGATTAGCTCGGTTTGTTCCTCCTATGGGAGAAGCTTATCCTGCCAGCATCATCAGCTTTAAAGAATTCCAGGAACATCCGGAGAAGTACTTTCATAAGTTAACTAAAGGAGTTTTCGGCTTTCCATTAGGTCTAAACTTCAGCGGAGTTAATTCCCTACTACAAAACAATTTTGGAACAGGAAATATTCAGGATTATCTCTCCCGGGACATGGCTTATTCTTTTAGTGTGGATATTTCAAGAATGCTAGGTACAGAAAGTAGGAGAGTGGGTAATTTATTAGCCCAAACTATTAAAATAGCTGACTTAGTTCGATACCACGATGGTAGGGATTATGTTTCTGTTGACCCATTGGATTTCTTAGCCAATTATGATAACTTAAGCCGGTTAATTATGGAACGACCGGATTTACGTCCTAATGAAAAGAAAAAATGGGCTTTAGAAACAGGTTTGGTAAAATTTTCTTATCTTACCGCATTAGAAGTAATAGGAACTTCCAGAATCAAAGACCCCGCAGAGTTATTATCTATCATCGAAAATGGAGCAACTAAACCCTCTCCACTTTATTCAGACGGCACAATTGAAGAAGAGCTGGCTCAGGCCTACCAGCTGAAAGAGAAAATCAGAGCTTCTCTGCTAGTAGATCTAAAAGGCACGTCTTCCGATGAAGTCTACAAATTGCTTCCTATCCGGTCCAAAGAAAGATTTCGGGAATTAGCCTCTTTGCGTACAGCAGAGATTCTTTCTATAGATAAAGAAAGAAAAGGGCTCACGGAAAAATTAGGCAAAGAAATTTCAGATTATTCTATCGGCGAAAGCATCATCTTGGCGTGTTACTTTGCCCGGAACGTCATTCAACAGTATGAATCATTGGATGAGGGAGTTAAGAGAGTGCTTTCCGGAGAGACTTCAGATAAAATCAGTGGCAAGTGCACCGATTACACCGGCTTGGCTTTGCATTATCTTAGGGAGTATCTGGTTCCCCTGCATCCGGAAAAGTTTAAGAATTGGAGCTTTGGGTTTGACAGCGATAGGATTGGGGATTATAAGCACTGCTATATGAAAGTGGTTCATGTTCTGCCAGAAGGAACGGATGTGTATTTCTTGGATCCTACTTTGCTAGCTAGTAAAGGCTTTTCTGCATTAAAAACACCGGAGGAGGTGCTTAAAGCGGTGGACACTTCCAAGTTGCCGTTATTAATACAGAGAGAAGCAGAAGACTTGCTGGGGAAGCCGATAAAGAAGTGATGGGGTGAAGGCACAAAGATTTTCTTCTTTCGTAATTCTTACATTCTATTCTTCTTCATCACCACAATCTAAACTCGACTGCGGTCCAAGAAAACAAACAACGATTTGTTTTCTGGACAGAAATGAAGTCGTGGGCTTCATTTCTTGTCTCCTAAGTTTGCTCTACTCATCTCATTCGCACCGCAAACTATAAAAAGCCTTCTTTAACAGTCCGATGAATGAGCGACGAACAAAAGATTAAGATTCCTACGGAAAGTGATATTGAGAGAATTCTTCTACGCGAAGAACAAATTCAGATAAGGATCGCTGAATTGGCCAAACAGATTTCTAAAGATTACGCTGCGTCGGGAGTGTATATGATTACAATTCTTAAAGGAGCAGATAATTTCTCTCATGATTTAGCTAGAAGAATTGATTTAAGTTTACCTTTGGTTAGAGATTATATGATTCTTAGCAGTTACAAAGAGATAAAATCTACTGGCGAAGTGGAAGTAGCATTGAAATTAAGTGGGCCTATCCAAGATAAAGATGTTTTAGTTGTGGAAGATATAATAGACACTGGGACGACCATGGATTATTTGATTAATCATATTCTTCTTCCACGTAAGCCAAGATCGATAAAAACTTGCGTGCTATTGGACAAACCAGAACAGAGAAAAGAGGAATTCCGACAATTTAAAACAGATTATTGTGGATTTACCATTCCTAACGTTTTTGTCGTGGGATATGGATTAGATTACGAACAATACTGTAGAAACTGGCCATTTGTAGCGGTGCTGAAGGAAGAGTTTTATAAAACCAAATAGTTTTTAAACTCGTTTTCTTTTCTAAGGTTTATGCCCCCCCTAAAACAAATCATCCTCGTACGGCAGGACTTAAAGCTGCCCAAAGGAAAGCTAGCCGCTCAGGCAGCACACGCATCCGTAGAAGCAGTGCTAAAATCATCTCCAGCAACCGTCAAAGAATGGCGCTCACAAGGAATGGCTAAAATTGTGCTGAAAGTTAAAGATGAAAAAGAGTTAATCCACTATTTCCAATTAGCTAAAGATGCAGGTTTAGTAGCTTCTTTAATTACGGATGCCGGAAGAACCGTGATTGCTCCCGGGACTAAGACTTGCGTAGGCATTGGTCCAGATGAAGAAGAAGAGATAGATAAGCTCACGGGAAAGCTGGGATTACTATAATTCTCCAAAAGATTTAAATATACACACTAAATCTAGTGTTTAAACTAAAAATGAGGCATACAAAATGACAACATTTACCGTATCTATCCCTGATGAATTAAAGAAAAAGTTAGAGAGCCTACCCGAGATTAACTGGGCAGAATATCTTAAACATAGATTTGAACTAAAGATTACACAATTAAACAACTTTCGCAAGTTAGCTAATGCGGGTAAAATCTAAAATGGCATCTCTGACGCTATCCATTCCAGATGACTTTAGAACCCAGTTAGGAGAATTTTCTTGGGTAAACTGGAGTGAAATCGCTCGGGAAGAATTAACAAAAAAAATAATATTTGAGCATTATCTTAAAGAAGGAACCATCTCTGATGAGGAATGGGACTTCTGTGATAGAATTGACTGGCATCCCGTAGATGAGCTGCCCCTTAAAGAAGAATTTAAGAAAGAGATGGAACGAAGAAAGAAAGAAAAATCAATAAAAGTAAAGTACATCTCTGATATCTTCAAAAAATGTAAGTGAAAGAGGAAATATGTACACTATTGAGATAAAGCCTTCGTGTCAAAAAGATATAGAGAAGCTTTGTAAGAAAAACCCCGTTTTAAGAGATGCTTTAGAAAAGAAGATGAATGAGATTGTTCAAACTCCTGAACATTACAAACCATTAAGATATGATTTAGCCGGAGAAAGACGTGTTCATATCATGAAAAGTTTTGTGTTAAAGTTTGAAATTCATGAAGATAGAAAAGCGATTGAGTTTATCTTTTTTGGTCATCATGATGATGCATATCAAAGATAATGTTTACCCATGGAACTCTCCCGAGCGATAAATAAAACTGAACTAATGGAATTATTAGCTTTGAATAAACTTAAATCTAAAGAACAATTGATACCAGGGAAGAAATATCTGTTTACGGTGCATGAAGATACCATTTGGGTAGATGAACTGGGAAAAAGCAGTTGGAATTTGTCTGGCATCGCTGAGCATGAGAAAGATAAATGCGGGATTATTGTAGCATTTGGATCTTGGTTTGGGCGCGGATTTGAAGAGAATCCAAATAATCTGGGAAAATATTACTGTCGGAAAACGATGGTTAAAGAAGTGGAAATCATTAAGAAATAATTACTTTTATCTCAAACTTCATAATAAACTTTATAAATAACCCTCAGTCTTATCATAAACATCAACATACGAGTGATAATCAATGAAAATACCAAAAACCATCAAGCGCTTCTGCAAGACATGCAAGAAGCATACTGAACATAAAGTTGCCGCTAATAAGAGAAAGAATGCCAGCTCTCTAAGCCATGGCTCAAAGATAAGAGCTCGATTAAAAGGACAAGCCCGAGGAATGGGTAACTGGGGAAGATATTCCAAACCTGCTATTACTAAGTTCAAACGCTCTGGTGCTAAAAGTACCAAAAAGACTGATTTAAGATATACTTGTGCTGTATGCAAGAAAACCAGCTGTCAGGCAGAAGGAATCAGAGCCAAAAAAGTAGAATTTGTCTAGGTGTAAAAAATGACAAAAATGCTCCAACAAGCCAAAAGTAAATTTATCAAAGTAAGATGCTCTAAATGCAAGAATGAACAAGTTATCTTCGGAACTTCTGCTCAGATAGTCCGCTGCTTAGTGTGCAACAAAGAGCTGGCTTATCCCTCTGGTGGAAAATCCAGGATTTCAGCTAGAGTATTGGAAATATTAGGGTAATTTTATAAATAACTGCTTGTAATTACTTCTTATGATGTTATACCGCAAGCATGGCATTCCGGAAGTAGATGAGATAGTTCTCTGCAAGGTTACCAAACTTTACCCAAATTCTGTATTTGTAGAGATGTTAGAATACGGAAATAAAGTTGGAGTAGTATACATCTCTGAAGTTGCTCCTGGAAGAATCAGGAACTTACGCGAGTATGTGGAAATTGGCAGGCAGATAGTATGCAAAGTCATCCGAATTGATCCTGCTACCGGCAATATCGACCTATCTCTACGTAGAGCTAACTCTACCCAGCGCGCGGAGAAATTGGAAGAAATAAAACAAGAATTAAAAGCAGAATCCATCCTAAAAAGTGTCTCCGAGAAACTGAAGAAACCATTGTACGAAATTTATACTCAAGTCAGCAGCAAAGTGATGAAAGAATATTCGCATTTATATGTATGCTTTAGGGAAATTGCTGCTGGTAATGCTGATTTGGAAAAGTTAGGTGTAGAAAAAAACATCGCTAAAGAGTTAACGGCCATTATTATCGAAAAATTCAAACCATTAAAGATATTTCTTACCGGAGAAATTACTTTGAATACTTATGCTTCCGATGGAATTGATAAGATTAAATCAACTTTAGCTAGTATTGGAAAAATATCTCTCACCATTACTTTAACTTATCTTGGAGGGGGGAAATACAAATTTGTTTTAGAAGATATTGATTACAAAGCCGCAGAGAAAACGCTGCGTAAGCTCGAAGAAGTTATCGAAAAGTTCAACGATAAAATTTCCACCGCATCAATTACACGAGAAAAGAGCGAGTAAAGTATGGTAGAGCACATTCATAAATGTATTTCTTGCGCAATATATACTTTAGAAGAAACTTGTCCTAAGTGTAGTGCTAAGACTATGCTGCCTCGACCGCCAAAATTCTCGCCTGAAGACAAATATGCCAAGATGAAACGTGAGCTGAAGAAAGAAGAGCTGGCTGGAAAAGGATTTTATTGAATTATTAAACAAGAATAATTTTCAAAATCTATTTTACATATACTTAACCTTTATTAACCACTACGTATTTCTTTAATTTAATGCCTCAATCTTCATTTAAGCAGGAAGTACAACAAAAAGTACCCAAAAGGTATCATTCTCAGGCTCATTTTTTGGCCTTGCTGGAATTGGTTTCCCAGCACAATATTGATAACAAGGAACAGCTGCACAATTTCTTAGAACAGCAAACTTTTCTGGTAGAAAAAGAAGTAGGAGGATACACCGAGAGAGGGAGTTTATCCGGAAAAGTTGCTAGAGAAAAAGTCATGCATCTGGAAGCATTAAAAGGATGTCATGAATTAGTAAAAGAGTTTCTGTAGGCAATTTGTAAAAGACATATTTATATACTCCCCTTCTTTACCCAAACATATGGTCAAAAAGAGGCTTCGTTCATTTGATGGGACAAAGATATTTTATACTTACAAGAAAGGGATTAAGCCCATAACTTTGGTGTTCCTGCACGGGGTTGGCGGGAACTGGACCATATGGAAAAAAGAGATGCAATATTTCAACCAAAAAGGTTATTCCACCTTAGGGATTGATCTGAGAGGGCATGGAAAGTCCGATGCTCCTTTCAAATTTGAGAAATACCAACTAAACTACTTTTCCCAGGATATTCACCACATTCTTCATAAAGAGAAAATCGCTCGATTTGTGCTGATTGGACACAGTTTGGGCGGCTGCGTGGCCATAAATTATTGTACTAGGCATCCCAAGCATCTTCCCACTTCATTAGTTTTGGTTGAATCAACCACCATCTATCCCTTTGACCATAACCGCATACTTAATTTGGGACCACATACCACTAATCTGCTGCGATTTATCGCAGAACACAAAGCCATGCAAAGAAGCCATTTATTCCACTTGAAAGATGTGGACTTATCTTACACTGGCATCAAAGAAAACCTGCATTTAATCTCTCACCTGATTCATCTCACTCCGCTGCGCACGATTGTTAAAACTTTAGATAACATGGAAAGATACGCTTTCCACAATCAGAGCACCATTAACCGCACCCTGCAAAACTTGCCCATCCCAGTATTAATACTTACTGGAGACCATGATGAGACAGTTCCACCAAAATATTCTAAGGTGATAAAGAAGCTGGTCAAAAGTGCAGAATTAAAGATTCTGCGGGGAGCACACCATTTTGTTATAGTTGAGCGCCCCGAGGAAGTTTCCAGAACCATCCGAGGCTTTATTGAAAAGCATCTTACCCTAGAGGACAAGTATTTAACCTCAAAAAGCTCCCCAAAACTCACGCTTTAGCTAGATAAATATTCTTGACTTTAGCATCGTCTTTCTTGAACAAAAGATGTTCATATTTATACAAGCTAATCTTTGGTGCTAAAGTCTGATTCTTAGAGTAAGATTCCCTAAAATCGGGATTAACATCCTGCAGGTGTTTTAAGATGTTACGAGCAAGCTTGTTTTTAATCTTGGAATTAACAGTATATCCTTTCTTTAATTCCATCAACACGTGAAATTCTACAGTATGTTTTTTGTCATACTTCTTTTCGAATTTGAAGCGGTTTATAATCTTAGACAATTCTTTATCTTTTAATATCCCTCCCTGGATTTGGTCTGGAAAAACATTTGCGCCATCAAAACTAAGTGTGCCATCGCTTCTTCCGAAGATGCACAAGAAAGGAAGATTAAGTATATCTACAGAATGATGTTCTGCTGCAGTAAACTTGTCCATAAATCGCGGTTCATGTTTTTCCAAGATGTTCATCATCTCGTTAAATCTAAATTTTTTCCCTTCATCATGTAAATTGTATTTTACTTTAGGAAGAATAGTGGAATCATCCAGAAGAGTTATCTCAAATTCTGGTTTGCCTTCTTGGTTTACAATTGGTTGAATGTAGTGCATTAGAGGATTGTATTGAAATAGCATGGGCAGTTCAGTTTGACCAAATAATTCTAAGCACAACTTTCCATTCCGTGACGCTAACTCGCGGATAAAGAAACATAGCGGCGTCTCAAATCCCACCCCTATATCCACATCAGATGCGCCATACGAAGAAACAATCTTTGCTCCGGACCTTAATTTTTTCTTGACATAATACACCCATTCCAATGGAACACCTTCTCCCCCAGTGATAATATCAATATGATAATCTTTCCAGTTGATTTCCTTTTCCTGCTCGTCCAACAAGTTTTTGATGAATGGTGGATAACCTGAAAGCAGATAATGATGATTCTTTCCAAACATCTTTAGCGTATCTACTATATCTTTAGGATCAGTAGCAGTATTCTTCACTAAAGAAACTTTCTCCATCAACTCGCAAAATTTTATTCCCGTCGCCCATGGACCGGTGGACCAGGCGCTGATAACTAAGTAATCTTGATTCTCTCCATCAAATACATAATTATATTCAAAATTAACCGCTTTAGATAGCAATGTTTCTTCACGAAAATCATGAATCCAATTGGTCGCTTTTCCGGAAGTTCCTCCGCTTTCATCAATGTTGCCATGCTTTGGGAGACGGCCGTACTTGCATCTTTCTTCAAAGGAATACTTTTTAATATAATTGGCTTTATCGGTTGAGGGAACCAGCAAATCATATTCATTAATGGTGCTGATGTTTTGGAGATTAACCTTGTGTTTTGACAGGAACTTTTTGTATGCGGGCACTTCTAAAGCAGCTTTTCTGAAAGTGTGAAGTGCTTTCTTTTGGGAAATCTGCTCCAATAATTCGGGGTCAACCGTATTTAAGAAGAATTTAGTACGCTTATAATCTCCCATAATGAAATGTTCAAATGCATTTAGTACCGGAAGCGGAGTTAAGTGAGTTATAGTGGAAAGCATATTGGCCTCTTTTTAGTTGAATGAAGTGATTATCTCTCCATTTATTAATTTTTCTTTATCAGTTGTGGTAAGGAACTATATCCTAGAGAATATAAATCTTTTTAAGCTAGTTGGTTATTACCGTAATTTTAGAGTAGTAATTGAGGTATTACCAAGAATTTATGAAACGCTGGAGATGATAATTATGGCAAATGGAGACGAACCGAAAACATATCATGTGGATGCAGGAGGAAGAGAAGTTCCTCCAGAGATGGTAAAGTATCACGGGGTAGATAAACTAGTGTTATTAGTAGAAGATGAAGCAGATAAGCTAAAGACTTTAGATGATTTGGCACAGGCTGCTTTTCGAAACACACCCCAAGTTAGCATATGTGCTGCAAGCTCAACCAATGCTGCTTTAACTGAAATGGGAAAATACACTCAGGGCTCCCCTCAAGCTAAGTTATATGCCGTATTAGATTACAATATGAGTAAAAACGCACCTGGAGACAAAAGGCCCACTGAAGGATTGTTTTACGAAGGAGATTTTGCCCGTTTACTTGGCAATGGTGGAATCGTAACTTATTACAGCGGCTATGTTAAAGATATTGTCAAGTCTCCCGATCTGATGACCTTACAGGGCAGGTACACTAACGTAGCTTTTTTTGTGGCAGAGAAAGGCGGAATTGTACAGCCACGTGATTTAATAAACGTCATGAAACTTCCATCAGAAAAAATACCTCAATTGCGCGAACTATCTATAAAGTATGGACATGACTTAAATCAAGTGATAGCCCAAATGCGGGCACAGAGAAAGTAAGTGGGATATTTCTCTGTCTCTGTTTTTCGCCCTTTTTTTTAAGTTTTATTGGTTGGGTCTTACATCCCCATTTTCTCAAAGTAGATATGCAGGCACATGCTCTTTCTTTCCAGAGAAGGCTCATAATAAGCATGGCCGTGATGTAAACTGCAAAAATTTCGCAGATAAGCTGTTCCCTGTCCGCCTTTGACCTTAGTGGAGATAGAAGTTGGAGCTTTGCCATTTGCATCTTTGTCATCTGTATCTTCACCATGTCCACTAAGCGCATTATTGAGCTGGGCGGCTTTATCCGTTAGCCTGGCATAAACATTCTCATCAAATCCCGAAATTTCATTTTCAAACCGCAGATAAAATAAAGGATGGCTCTTGAAAGTAAATTTTTCCGCGAGAGGCAAGGCTTTAATGTCCATCGCTCCAGCATTAAGTGTAGATATCTGATAGCGAACAGAGCCGGCATCAATTCCATTGTAGAAGAGGTCTCGCAGCATGAACACAAAGAGGTCTTTGATAGTGGTGAAAGTAGGGTTGTAAGAGATATCACTACTAACTTCCATCTTCAGACCGTTTTGTTCAATTTTCACCTTCTTATCCAACCTTGCCTGCTCTAAAGCTTCTTCCAAAGCGGAAGCGAAAAGCACATCCGTTACTGATTCCATTTTTCCCATCTTAGACATCTTGTCCTGAGCCAAAGCCACTCCCTCTTGAATGTCACGCAAAGAGAATAACAGAGTGAAAGGGTCCATCTTATAAAATTGCTCCTCCGGGAATTTCTGCTGATAGCCAGCTTGTAATTCTTTAAAGCGGCTATAAGCTCCATCTAACTGGACTTCTTCACTTAACACGTCTCCAAAAAGGTCATCAATAGCAGCATCTCTCTCTAAAGCATCTGAAGCCTCCACCCGCACAATTGGAGAAACACTAATTCTATGCAGTGCATCTACTATCTGTTCCGGCTCGCTTAAAGAATCAAAAGGGATAGCAAATGATTGGCATACTGCCTGTAAGTACTCAGACTGATGATTGTGATTTGTTCCATCTTCGCAGTATTCATATCCAAAACTCAGCATATTGGTTATCTGTTCCATACAGCGCTGCTCTTGGGTGTTTAATATTGATTGCAGCTGATTCTTCAGCGAGTGGCTTTCCCCGGCAGATCTGGCTTCAGCTAATTCGCCGGCTAATTTTCCGGCCAAAAGGCGGTTGCGCTCACTTTCTGCCAGGGCTCGGGATGATTCTTCAGTTTTCTCCACGATGGATTGCCGATATCCAAACAACTCTTTTTCCATGGCCGCATTTTTCTCCTGCAACTGATGCAATTCTTTGCCAGCAATTCTTTCTTTCAGCCCTTTTGTTATCCACTCTAAGACATCATACAGCTTTTCTGCGAACACCGTACGATAGACGTGAGCCGGCTGCACTATATATTCACTCCACTCTGCCCCATCTGCTTCGCATTTTTCCCGCCGCACAAGAAGGCCAGACTGATTGAATAATTTCTGAAAGGTTGTAGCGAAGGCATAATTTGTAAAATCGCAGTCCCTGCGTAATACCTCCTGGAGCAATTCCGGAGAAAGAGCCTCTGCAAGCTTCGCTTTGTATTCAGTAAGAGTCTTTCTTTTCAAGCGGAAAGAGCGTGCGCCTTGGTGTAACTTCTCCACTTCCACTTCTGTAACTTTGGTCCAATTCTTGAACTGGCTGGACATGCCGGAAAGAACCATATTTATGGGAACAAAACGAGCCGCGGCTATCTGCCGGCTTTGATAGTCTAAAAAAGATTGATCCGCAGCTCGCTGGAAAAACTCTTCATCTCCCAAACCTAATTGCTGCTGGCAGAATACTGAAAATGCTGTGTACAGGCGGTAATCTACCCAATTTCTTTCCGGATCGCTCAACAGCTGCTTCATTTCACTCTCTTCAGCCCCATAACGTTGACAGAAACCGTGGATAAGCTGTTGAGGGGAGGCTTCCTTTTTACCGGAAGAGCGCTCTTCTGCCACTTTTAGCATAGAACAAAGATATTTGACGATGACATCACGATTTTCTAATGAAAGTAGGTATGGCCGGGAGAATATTTCTTTCTTCTGCTCAAATGCAATTAAGATCTCTTCCAGTGCGGGAGCCATCCCCTTTGGAAAAAGCTTTTGCTTTATAAATTTTACTTCCTGGTGACTATCATAAAGTAATAACAAACATATAGTCTAGTATCTATATTTTGGAATATAGTTTACATCACCACTTTGTTTTTATAGGAGTTGTTTTTCCTACTAAGTTATGAAACCCAAAAAATCATTAGTTCCATCAATTTGCGGATTTGCTGCGATTGCTTCTTTGGTGGCGATAACCGCTCAGGCAGATGAAAATGGCAACAGCCAGCGGCGTGATAAAAGCAAGTGGCACGTCACCCCTTCCCTCGGCTTCGGCTATCGCACCCTAGCAGTCGGAGATGACATTGATGATTATGTTCAAAAAACAAGAGATAAGTTCGATCCAGCCATGCCCGGATTCAAAGACTTCATGAAATTAGGCGACCAGCTGCCTTATTTGACTGCTGAAGTAGCCGTTTCTACACCATGGCATCTTCTTCCCAGAGACTTATTGCGTTTTGCAGCCAATGTGGACTATTCTTCTTCAGCCATCTTCGGCAAGACTGCCGACAAAGAAACTTACGATGCTAACTTAGAAGCGATCCACTTTGGCGATACTCCATCTACTTGGACGCAGGAATTGGATTGGTACGGTGCTCTCGGTGTAGGGGCACAATATTCGCCAATTGAGTTTGAATGGGGAGTAAAGTTCCGCCCCTGGGTAAATTTTTCTGGTGGAGTTTCTAAATTAGACGGGCATTCAGTATTGCATATTCACGTAAATGACGACCCCAAGGAAGTCCGCGATGGAATCCTGACTTGGGAGATGTTTAATGAGCTGGGAGTTTACAAAGATATCCGCACCGATGCCGATACCCATGGAAGAGGATATTTTGTAGAGCCGGCAGGTGGTTTTAGTGCAGAATTCCATAACTTCGGCTTGGAAATATTAACCGGATACCGCCATGAGAAAATCCCCTATTTTGTAGTTGATGAATATACCGTTCAGGATGGCAAAGTAGATACTAAAAGCACTGACCATGAATATGATGCTTCCGGGTTGGATGTTAAAGTGAAAGTGGGATATAAGTTCTGAGTCCAAACAAAAAACAGAAACAAAAAATTAAGAATATTAAAAAAAATTATTGCAGAATCAAATTAACTGATCCTACGGTTGTTACGCCTTTTGCAGTTCCATCTATCAACAGAAGTGAGACCGCGGAACCCTCATCTACAATCACATCGCCAAAGAATGAACTTAAACCGATTCTGTCTTTGTTTTCGATGGCGTAGCTAACTTTCCCTTGTTCCACTTCCAACTTGCCTTCGCCATTGCTTAAGTCAATTCCAGCTAATTCCATCCCCTGAGTGTTTACATAATCATAATCCAACCCAGTAAAAGATATTTCTAATTCTTCGGAGGATAAAACTACGCCGTTGACATCAATTTTGGTGATTCTTCCATCTAAAGACAAAGTCCTGTCATTTAAATTTATATTTCCGGCAAAGCCATGCAATTTTAAAGTTACTTTATCCAAAGCAGTCAACTCCAGCTGCTCTTTATTAACTTTGATGTTAGTGTTGAGGTTGCTGAAGCGGATTTCTAAATCTTCAACTCGAGTTGGGCTCTTTATAGATGGCACCGTATTCATTGATGCTTTTACACTTACCGTTGGATTTTTAGGCACGGACGAATCATCAGAATAGCTCTTCCCACCGGTGGTGGGGACGGTACTAGAAGTTGCATCTTTATTAGAAGGAATTTCTAAAGAATCACCTTTGGTCCCTAAAATACTATTTGCAACTAATTCTTCCGGAGGGTCATTAATGCTTGCTCCAGTTAAGCTAATATATCCTTCTCTTGCAGCAACCCATACTAAAGTTACAGTCAGAAGCGCAATTATGGCCATAGCCCCAATTATATAATACTTAGAATTTCCTCCTTTAAATTCGGGATCTTCACTCATTTTTACCCACCTCTTTAGTTTTAAGTAGTATTTAAGTAGTATAATAGTGATTAATACTACACACTTATTTATGCTTTTCTATCTTAGAATTTAAAACAACCTTTATATATCTTTTTGTTTTACTGACTTAAATGCCCGAATTACCCGAAGTAGAAACAATTGTAAATCAGTTAAAACACAAGATAATCGGTGAAAACAAAGTAGTTAAAGTAGAGATTCTAGATATGTTAGTTGACTCTAAGATTAAACATCTAGTCCCTTTCAAGTTTGTTGATGTCAAACGCCGGGCAAAGTATATAATAATGTGCTTAGATAATGGTAAGTTCTTTTTAGTGCATCTGGGAATGACGGGGCAATTTTATTTTGTGAATAAATCGCAGTTGGAAGAACAGAGAAAGTATTACCAACCTTATCTTCTGGCTATATTTACATTCAGCGATGGCTCGATACTTACACATAATTCCGTGAGAAAAATTGGCAGTTTCAGATTAATGGATGAGAAAGAATTAAATATGGCTTTATCAAAGCTTGGTCCAGAGCCGCTGTCGGCAGAGTTTACTTTAGATAAATTCTGTGAACAGCTTAATAAGAAGAGCAGAGCTAAAATTAAAGTTACTTTGATGAATCAATCCGTTATTGCGGGCATAGGAAACATTTATGCTCAAGAAGCGCTCTACCATGCGAGAATTGCTCCAGAGAGAAAGATTGGGGATTTAAGTTCAGCCGAAGTCAAAAAAATGTA
>CAZIUU010000004.1:0-3153 GCA_964542815.1 uncultured Methanosarcinales archaeon
GCCTTGATGTTAGCCGCCGAAGTTATTGCTGTCGGCGTGCTGGTTGTAATAGCGGCATAAGCAGGCAATGCCTGAAGCATAGGCGCCATTAACGGCAAAATGACAGCAATGGCTGTCATCATAACTAAAGACTTACGCAAAAATGTTTTCATATTTTTTTGCATTTTTTTACCGCTCGCAATCGCATACGCATCGCGCGCAATAATGGTTAATGTAACTTTATTAAATAAATAATGTATATTAGTGCAGATATGTATTGATAGCGTCGATTAGATATCAAATAAATATCAAGATTAAAATAATATAGAAAAAAATATACGCAAAAAGTGCGCTACTATGTCGATTAAATCTATTATATCAAATGCACGAGAGTGCAATAGTGTGGATAAGTTTTTGCTAATTAAATCATCGCCTAGTTGTGGGGTGATCAAGATTGCCAAGTTATAAAAGCACAAAACACAAATTACAAAGATCAAACAATCTTCAATCTCCAAAACACAAACTGCTAGACTAGCATCTCTATATTTAATAATTTGTGCTTTCTCCATTCTTACTCCCCCTTCTTTGTCATTTTATTTTTTAAAAAATTAATACTCATTTTGCTTTATTAACTCTTTAGCCCAATTCTCCACATCGCTATTATCTTCAACTACTTTTTCTTGACGGTGTTTACTCATTTTCACGTTTCTAAAAAAATTAGGTAGCTCCCATTTTGAACGGGAAAAACCATCTTTAGTTAGAACTAACTCTTTACTAAACTTAAAGACTCCTGCTCCCGGTGTGTTGTTATCCCACATTAAATTATCTGCAGCAACATAAACTGTATTGGTAGGATTTTTTAGCCTATCTTCATCTCTTGCATGTGGATGATATTTCATCCAATCAGGAATTTTAGTTTGATTATTAACTTGAAGTATTTTACCAATTTGAAGATATCCAAAAATGATATGTAAATCCGGAGCCGATTTATCAAATTCTAATTTTCCATTCTTCAAAATAGTCTGTTTAAACCAACCAAAAAATAAAAATAAATCTCCTTCCTTAACTCCCTCATTCATTAAATGAGTTTGTGAGCCATTAATTTGACCAAAAATTGGTTTCCAACCCACTAATCTATCGGTTACATTTCTATAAATATCCGGATCCAAATGACATTCAATATCGTTCATATTTGAGTTTAATCCATTTATCAAATCAAAATAAGTAGTGGTGTCATCCAATTTTAATTCAGAATAACAAATTCCGTCCTCAGATGGAATTGGTAAAGATATCAATCGACCATCTGGAAGAATAGGGCTTGGATAACCACCATTCTCACTATCAAATCCCTTACGACTCAATATTATTTTCATTTTTTCTCCCTCCTTCCTTTCTTTATCATCTTAATCCTATTCTCAAACTTCACTTTGTCTTTTACCATATACTCAATTCTTCTCTTTATATATTCTTTTGCAAATGCATCCCATTCATCCAGCATCATCTGCTTGAATTCATCGTCGCCGTATAATTTACAAACTTCTTTATTTATGAAGACCTGCTTTTCTTTTCTGCCGGAATCTTTAACTGGTTTAGTATAAATAATGTCTAAATTCCTCAGTTTCTCTACAATTTTGAAAGTGGAACTATACTGGTCTTTGGTTCTTCTTAACAGGTGGTTTAGTTCATAAATAATTGGATGTAAGTTCTTCAAATCTTCCAAATAGAGGATTATAATGCATTCACTTACTTTTAAAATCCACAGATAATTATACAATCTTTCGCTGAATTCTCTTTTTGGGATTATTTCTTTGTCTAACTTTCTTTCAAATACTTTCCAATGGTTTATATAGTATTCATCTGAGAAGTCGATAACATCAAGATCAGCATCTTTGTAGTCCATGATTGCTATTTTAAGAGGCTCTTTGTTTTCAATAAACTCTTCTATTTTTGCCATGATGTATTCCAAGTAGGGACATATTCATAAGTTTAACGCAAAACTCAGGAATATATCGCTGGAAAAGGCGTAAGTAAGATAAATAGATAGTTAATTGCTTTCTTAATATGTGCTCACCCCCAACACCAATTTATAAGCTTAGCAAAAGAGTCATTAAGCACATCGTTAATCAGCGGTTTGATTTAGTGGATACAGAAGTAAAAAAAATTCAAAAAAAAGGGTATATTGTCCATTCTGGGATTATTTCTAAAGAGGAGTACAATTCATCAAACTTTACTCTATTAGCAGGAAAAATTATAAAAGATGCTAAAGATAAGTCCAAAAGATGGAAATATAACGGACTTTTAGTTTTTTGTCCAATCGTTAACTCAAAAAATTACCAAACTCTCTTTGAACCATATTACCAAGCAACATATTCTAAAATTTGGGAAAACATATTTCAATGGAGTAAATATTTTAACAATGGCATGTGCTTAGGTAAATTTGTTTTTAACCAATCTCTTTTACCTTGCGAAGATACCAATATTTATGTCATGGTTTTCTATTTTAAAGGAGGACTTAACTGGAAATGAAAAAACAGAAAGATACCAAAATTCCCCACTTCACCGGACAAAAGAGAGACATAAACCAGCTAAAAGCTCTCTCAACCCATTTAACAGAAGAAAGAACGTTTGTGTTTGTGGGCTGTTCCACCGGAGAAGAAATAATTGACTTTCAAGAATTATTTCACAAGAAAGATTCTTTGTTTCTTGGAATAGATTATGATTCTGAAACAGTTAATCAAGCCAACCAAAATAATTACCAGTTCCCCACCAAAATCTTTGTAGCAGATATCTTAAAAAACGATTTCTTTGAAACAGTCGAAGCCGTTACTGATATTAGGGGATTTGAGATAGTAATTTGTCGTAATTTATTGATTTATTATGATGAAAAAAAAGCTAAGTTGATTATTGGAAGATTGGCGGCATTAACCACAAAATTCCTGATTCTTGGAATAAGCGATCCATTTAGCTTTTTGATAGAAGATAATAAAGTGGAAATAGGAAATACCTCATTTGAGGTTGTTGATTTTGATAATAGGATATTCAAAAAGATAGAGATTTAATATGGAAAACCTCCAACTCCTATTCGCCTACAACGCCAACGTAAATGAAAGCAAAAATAGCAAAGGATATTGAGATTTGTGAAAAAAGTTTGAAATTCTTTTCTTCAGATAACAA
>CAZIUU010000004.1:3163-25253 GCA_964542815.1 uncultured Methanosarcinales archaeon
ATTTTACTCCCAGAAGAATTAGACCCAAACATGGAAAAAATATATATTGTCTCCTTGCAAGAAAACCAAGAACAGAGAGAATATTATGAGCAAAATAAGATAACTGGTGGTAAATTTATTGAACTCGTAAAAAAAGAAGATTTTGATAAAATCCCAGAAGCCGATATGGTTTATTTCTTATCTACAGAAGAGATATCTGAAGAATTTAAAGAAGAAATATCAAAATTAGGAAATTCCGATACTATTAAAATTGCAGTATCTCCTCAAAAATTTATAAATTTAAGTAGTGTCTGCACAACGTACATAAAAACAGGTCAAGATTACAAGACAATTCATCAGTTCTTAAAAAAGATTATTGAAAGTATCGCTTTGCCTTCTCTAACCTGCTTAGATTATGCCAGCATCAAAGAATTATTTATGATAAGCTCAAGAATGGAATTAAAGAAATATACCGCTGAACTTTCTGAGAAAGATAAAATTGTAGAGGAAATAAAAAGGGAATTTAAAGAAATTGATTGTTGTTTTTTTGTGGTGAGGGGTGGAACAGACTTAATACTTAGTGATGTTATGTTTTTTGAGGATAAATTGAGCACAATAATCAAGTACATTGTATATGGGGCAAGAATAGAAGAAACCCTAAATGGCAGGATTGAATTCAGTTTGTATGCTGGTTGGACAAAATGAAAAAGTTTGTGGCTAAGAAAGATAAGTACACCAATAGCAAGAGTGTATTCATTAATGGAAAATGGAAAACTAAATACTTCTACTTATATTGTGATATCTGCGGGGTAAGGCATCCTGATGTTTGTGTAAATGAGTTATGCGAAGAAGAGGGATTTCCAAAAGGAGATTATTGCTGGAATTGTCAAAAGTCTATGCAAGAACAGGGATTTGTTAAAGCAGATAAAAGCATTTATTTTCTTAAAAAAGATTATCCTAAAGATTGAAATGATAAAAAGATATAATTTAGTTAAACAGGGACTAGAATTTAAGTCCGATTTTAACCGTAATTTTGAGCTTATTAAACATTTATTGGAAGTTAGAACTATGAATGGATACCTGAAAATTGATTTAATACAACATAAGACCTCATTAAAGACCTGTATGAGTAAGAGAGTTACTATCTTCTCCATTGATGAGGCTATCTTTGAAATAAAAGAGGTTTGAAATGAGGATTAAGTTAATCTTTGGGGATATTACAAAAATACTCGTAGATGTAATGGTAAATTCTGCAAATAAGTCATTACTTGCAGGGTCGGGTGTGTGTGGAGCAATACACAAAGCCGCAGGTCCAAAATTGGAGCAAGAGTGCCAAGACAAAATGAGGAGATTAAATCTTAAATTTATAAAAACCGGAACTCATATCGTAACTAAAGCATATAACTTGCCTGGAAAATGGGTTATTCACACGGTGGGTCCAAAGTATAATGAAGACATAAGTTTACTTCGGTGGTGTTATATACGTGCAGTTGTTAATGCTGATGATTTGGGAGCAAAGTCTATCTCTTTCCCAGCAATATCTACCGGCAGACACCATATTTCCATAGAAACCTCCGCAAAAAATGTAAAAATTGCTTTGTGGCAGGAATTACCGAGATTGCTACAGTTGACAAATCTTCAAGAAGTTCGGTTAATTTTTGATAAGATTAAAGACTTTAACATTTACAAAAAAGTATTTGAAGATGAATAGTAAAGTAGAGTGGATATTAACCCATTCAAAATAATCAAATAATGTGCTTAAAAATCACAAAACTTAAATAGCTTTACTCTCCCAAAATAAGCATGGATTTAAGCACTAATCTTCCATCAGGGCCATGGAAAGGAAAGAGAGTTCTAATTACCGGACATACCGGTTTTAAAGGCTCCTGGCTGGCTATCTGGCTGAAAGAATTAGGCGCTGAAGTGCTCGGTGTAGCACTAGAGCCGGCAGATAAATCCACTAATTTCTGTGTTACTAAGCTGGATTCAAAAATCAAAAGTGTTTATCTGGATTTAAGAAATTTCTCTGAACTAAGTTATATCTTCACCCAATTCCAGCCCGAAGTAGTCTTCCATCTGGCTGCCCAAGCGTTAGTGGGAATTTCTTATGAAAAGCCGAGGGATACGTTTGAAACTAATGTTATCGGAACGTTAAATATCTTAGAAGCTATCCGCAACACTAATTCAGTACAAGCAGGAGTAATAATTACCAGTGACAAATGCTACCAGAATATAGAGCAGATTTGGGGCTATCGTGAGCAGGATAGATTGGGAGGAAACGATCCTTACAGCGCCAGCAAAGCAGCAGCAGAGATGGTGATTAAAGGCTTCTTCAGTCCGGAGAAGAGCAGCCGGAGCATCACTTCAGTAAGAGCTGGGAATGTTATCGGTGGAGGAGATTGGTCGGAGTTCCGCTTAGTTCCGGATTGTTATAAAGCATTAATGTCAAATCAGCCTATCGTCATCAGAAATCCTAATGCTACTCGCCCTTGGCAGTTTGTGTTAGAGCCGTTGCGGGGATATATCCTTACTGCGGAAAAAATGCTGGAGCAAAGGCCGCTTTCACCGAACTTTAATTTCGGCCCTTCTTTAGATAAAGCTTATTCTGTTTCTGAAGTTGCTCATGAAATCGTTAAGCAATGGGGCAGCGGAAAATTAGTTATTGAGAATAAGAACTTGTTTCACGAATGCTCCTTGTTGCAGTTAGATTGCACTCAAGCCAAAATGGAGCTGGGCTGGGCTCCAGCACTAAAGTTTGAAGAGCATATTAAATTCACTTCCGACTGGTATAAAAAATTAAGCTCTGGCCCTGGAGCGGATATGTATGCTTTCTGCGCTGGTCAGATTAAAGAGTACACCAAGCTGGTTCAGGAGAGGGAGCAGGTGATTCCGGGAGCGAGTAAAGCTGGCATTAATAATAATAATAATAATAATAATGCAAACAAAGATATAACTAAAGAGGTAAATAACCTAATGGCGACATCTGACTTGAAAATTGTAGAACACTGCCGGGTGTGCAATAGTACTAAGTTGAAAATAATATTGGATTATGGGTTAGTAGCGTTAGCTGACAGTTTCCTTCCGGATGAAGCAGCGATAAATACGGAAAAGAAGTTTCCATTGCACTTGTGCATCTGCCAGGAGTGCAAGCATATTCAGATTAAAGAGATTGTTAATCCCAGCTTATTGTTTGAGCATTATCCGTGGGAAACGGGAGTTTCTAAGTCTATTATTCAGTTCTCTCTGGAGTTGTATCAAAAGTTGATTGGCACTTATGACTCTATCTTACATAATAAAAATCCGAGGGTACTGGAAGTGGCTAGTAATGATGGGGCAATATTAAATGTATTTATGAAAAACGGCTGTGAAGTATTGGGCATTGACCCCGCTAAGAATATCGTGGAGAAAGCCAATGCCAAAGGAATAAGGTCTCTGGCTCGGTACTTCAATGAAGAAACAGCCCATGAAGTGGCAGAGAGATTTGGAAAATGGGATATCTGCATTGCCAGAAACGTAGTTGCTCACGTTAATGATTTAAGCGGACTGGCGGAAGGGATTAAACTTCTGCTTAGCAAGGATGGGTTTGCAGTAATCGAATGCCCCCATGCCCAAAAGATGCTGGAAGAATTGCAGTACGATCAGGTATTTCACGAGCATATTGGCTTTCACTCTTTAGACAGCCTGAAAAAACTATTTGAACTGCATGAGATGGAAGTTTTTGATGCGGAAAAGATATGGATCCATGGAGGATCAATACGAGCTTTTGTCCAGCACCAGAACGGCCCGCGAGTGGTGAGCAGAAATGTGACTTCTATCATTGAGGAAGAGAGAGCTAAGGGGATGTTTGACGAATCGGCCTGGGGAGTGTTTGCCCAGAAATCACTTGCACATAAGCAGGCGATGGTATCTGAGTTGCAGAAACTGAAGTCGCAGCACAAAAAAGTGGCAATTTATGGCGCTTCGGGAAAAGGCCAGTCACTCCTGCAATTTTGTGGTATTGACACTAATCTAATTGATTTTGTAGTCGATAAAAGCCAGATGAAACAAGGATGCTTAACTCCGGGAACGCATATCAAGATATACTCTCCGGAGCATATCTATGAAGATAAGCCCGAGGTGCTGCTATTATGCGCTTGGAACTTTGCCGATGAAATAATGAAGCAGGAAGAGAAGTTTGCTGCACTGGGCGGAAAGTTTTTGCACCCGTTCCCATTGCCGCATTATTTGAATTGACCTTTCAGCTAAAGTGAAGAAAAATAAAATACAATGAATAAAGAAAAAATATTAATTACTGGTGGAACTGGATTTGTCGGAGTTAACCTAATCCATCATTTATTGGAATTAGGTCCAGACGTAGTGGTGTGGAGCCGGTCTGTTGTGGAAAGCTCTACTCTGGAAGAGCTGAAACACCAAATTAAGTTCCAACAGGTTAATCTGCTGGATGAAGAAGCAGTGAAGAATAAATTACTGGAAGCAAATCCTACCGTAATCATTCATCTGGCCAGCTTTAACAATAATTCTTTGAGAACCCCGTCAGCAATTAAGCCCATGTTGAAAGATAATGTGGAAACGGCAGTTAATTTGTATTCAGCGGCAGTGGAGCTGAAAGAATTGAAGTGCATCATCACTGCCGGATCAGCTGCCGAGAATGAGCTAAATGAAACTCCTTTTAATGAAGAGCAGAAAGAAAAGCCGGCTTCTCCGTATGGGCTTTCCAAAGTTTTCATGAGTTATCTCTCTTCATATTTTTATCGACTGCATAGACTTCCCATTGTTACTCTTAGGTTTTCCCAAGTGTATGGCGAGCATCAGACTAATGGATTTGTGCCGGCAATGCTCACTAAATGCCTGCGTAATGAGCCCATAGAACTGGCCTCCGGAGAAAACAGCAAAGACTTTGTCTATATTAAAGACGTGATTAAAGCAATAACACTAATTGTTGAAAATCCGTGTAAAGTACAGGGAGAAATAGTTAATATCTCTACCGGAAAAGAAACCAAGCTGAAAGAAGCTGTTGCTTTAATTAAAAAAATGACAAATTCTGGTTCAAATATTAATTTTGGTGTTCTCTCCCCTCGTCCTGGGGAGAATCTGCATTTCTTTGCTTCTAACCAGAAAGCTAAACGATTATTGGGGTGGGAACCGGAATATGATTTAGAACAGGGATTACAGGAAACGATAAAGTGGTTTAAAGAGAAGATGGGGGGGTAAAAACTTATTTTTCACTTAAAGCCAGCTTAAGTTAAGAGGATAAAGCCTCTTCCATTAAAGCTTTTACTAATTCTACATCTTCTCGAGGATAAAATCTAGCCAAGTTGTCGGTATTTTGTGGGTTGCACACACTGGCTTTTAGAAGTGCTCTAACATCAGTTTTTCCTAATTCTTTGGTTTGGGTACTAATCATCCTCTGGAGAGAACTTAGCTCAGCCGCTTCGTCTTTAGAGGTATAAAATTTATTCTCTCGGGAGCTTACGTAACCTTTAGCCAGAGGAGCTAGCTGAGCCACTTTGATAGCAACATAATAATCCGTGGCAAAGCCTTTCATATTCGCCTCCCGGTTAGCCTGAGCAACAGCACGAAGTAAATCCGGAAAGCGTGGATGAGCATGGTTTAAAAGGTATAAGCCACTAGTGCTCTCACCAATTTCAGCATAAGCCGGAGTTATTCTGGATTTCTGTTCGTCAACTTTTAGTTTATCACTGCCGATAGTTAAAGAATGAAATAATTCATGGATAATGCGAATGTTGCTGTTCCGTGCATAAGTAGCTAAAAATACAGGAACATCACGGGATCCGCTGGCGTACAAAGCTGTATCAGTTTCTACTTTCTTTGCCAAATCCAAAATGCTTTCCAATCCTTCAGACGTGTTAATAACATATTGGTCTAAATCACCATTTATCACCACGCTTGGTCCATCCACGCTAAAAGTGGGGTTGAATAAGACTTGCTGATAACTAGTTCCCGCCCCGCGGTCTTGGGGATCGTAGAGCAGCCATAGGAATTCTGGCAGTCTGTTTCGTTCTTCTCGGATTCTCTCTTTGAGATTATCGTCAATTTTGTCTTCAGCGACAGTTAACTTTAAGCCAAAGTTTATGCCAAATTGTTTTTCCAGAGAAATGGAACTGGCTACTTCAAGGTATTCCCTTATACGAACAAATTCGGTAAAAGTTGCTTCTCCATTAATAAAATGCCTGCCAATAAAATTTATTTTCATAGTTTATGTTTAAACAGAGGTTACTTTTTAAGCATTTCTACAAAAAACTATGCCAAAATAGTGACCTCACCAATTCTTCCATGGCACATCTCCTTTGTCATACATATGGTTGAACTCAATGGCTTCTTTGCTGGAGTTCATGCATTTCCAGAAGCCGTCAAACTTGAATGCCGCCACTTGCTTTTGGGACGCCAAGTACTTTAACACCTCATCTTCAAACTCGCCCCGGTGCAGGTGCTCGAATACTTTCTTGTCACACACGAAAAATCCGCCGTTTATCCAATATTCGGGAATGCGCGGCTTTTCCCGGAAGGAACGCACTTCATGCTCATCGGCCAGTTCTAATACTCCAAAATTTGTGTACAACGGGATTGAGGTGAGAGTAACCGCCTTCCCGTTTTTCTGGTGGAAGCTGATAACTTCATTGATGTCAATGTTGGAAAGGTCATCACTGTAGCACAGCAGGAATTGCTCTCCGGAGATGTACTCTTTAATCTTCTCCATTCTTTGGGATTTAGTAACGTCTAATCCGGTATCTACAAAGTGTATCTTCCAGTCTGGATCACGGTTTTCCGGTTTGGAAAAATAATCTTTAATCTTGTCAGCCAGATAACCTAAGCACAGGATGAATTCTTTGTGCCCATGAGCAGAATATTTCTTCATCAGATGCCACAGAACTGCTTTACCTCCAATTTCTATCAACGATTTAGGGGTTTCCGCGGTTAAAGGCCACATCCGGGTTCCTTTTCCTCCGCACAGCACCACGACGGGAAGTTCGCACTTAAATTCATGAATAGAAGCAATAATATGGTCTAATTCTTCTTTCGTTAAGGCCGGATGCACCGGAAGAGAAAGCACCTGGTGGCTGAGCTTTTCCGCAACGGGAAAGTCGCTTTTGCGGTAGCCTAACTTAGAGAAGCAGGGAAACAAATGTAATGGTTTGGGATAATAAACTCCGCAGTTGATTCCTTTTTCTTTCAAGTTGGCGTTTAACAAGTCTCTTTTAGAAGAATCCACTTTTATGGTGTACTGGTGATATACATGTCTAGCTTCGGTTTTGCACACCGGTAGCTTTATTCCGGGAACATTTTTTAGTCCATTGGTTAAGTGTTGGGCATTCTCTATTCTTTTTTGAGTGAATCCTTCCACTTTTCTTAGCTGCTCTAAGCCGATGGCCGCCTGCAGGTCAGTCATGCGGTAGTTGTAGCCTAAGTCGTGGTATTCATATCTGGTTTGCTCTGATTGTCCATGATGCCGAAATCTTCTTGCCATTTCTGCGTATTGGTCATTATTAGTGGTTATCATGCCGCCTTCACCGGTAGTGATGTTTTTGGTGGCATAGAAAGAGAACGCAGCGATATCGCCAAAATTTCCGGCTTTGATTCCGTTAAGTTCAGCATTTACGGCTTGGCAGGCATCTTCGACGATAAACAGGTGGTGTTCCTCAGCAATATTTTTAATCGCAGAATAATTATAGATGTGCCCATATAAATCCACGGGAAGTATAGCTTTGGTTCGAGGTGTTATCTTCTGTTTTACGGATTCAGGATCAAGATTAAAAGTGTCTTCTTCCACGTCGGCAAATACAGGCTTCGCTCCCATCATTAAGATGCAATTTGCCGTAGCCACAAATGTAAATGGAGAGGTTATGACCTCATCTCCGGGCCGGATGCCGATGGCGTATAAAGAAGCGTGTAAAGCGGCAGTCCCATTGTTGATGGCGATGGCGTGCTTCACTCCACAGAACTGAGCAAATTTTTCTTCAAACTCTTTTACTTTCTTCCCCGAGACGATAACTCCGGAATCCAGCACCTCTAAGACGGCCTTCTTTTCCTCTTCTCCGATAAGAGGCTTGGCGATGTTTATCATCCGATTTAGGGCTGGTTTTTGGTTTATAAAGTTTATTCAACTGAGAACTGGATTAAGCAGGATATATATTAGTGATTGCGGTACAGATAATTACCACTTATTTTTCAAGCTGTGCCGTTGTTGCAGAAAGCTTAAATGCTGCTTTGCGTGATGTTACTTTAATGGCCAGTTGGGATTTTTATGTTACCAGGAATATTGTGGATAATGGTAAATTTGATCCGAGCCAGATTGAAGCGGCATTACAGTTGGGGCTGTTTCCGCAGATTGCTTTGGCTTTAGAAACCCCTGCTGAGGTGGTCTCTTCATTAGTAAAGTACCTGCATCACCGACATTTATCGGGATTATTGCTCCCTTGCCATGGTGTGGGAATGTTCAGTTCTCCGAAAGAGTTGTCTTTAGTGCACAATTCTTTAGACACCATTGTTGAGCTGAATAAAAAAGCTGGCTGTCCGGTAGTTAGAGAGCTTATTTTTCATCCGGGAAGATTAGTTCAGGAAGTTTCCGGAATAGGAATCAATGCCGGGTTTTCTGCTGCGCAGTATTTAAAAAAGATCGATTATGTTAAGGCGCAGGTTAGGAGAGTGTCAGAGTATGCTGAGGAGAACGGCATTACCCTACTATTAGAGAATATTCCACCGATAGATTTTGCTGCGATTAAAGTCATAGCTGAGAAGCCGATTGAATTGATAAAAGATTCTCGCTGGGGAAATACACTTTGGCTGCCGGAGCCGGCGCAACGCGGAAATTTAGGAAGTGCTATAGACTTAGCTTATCTTACTGATGGTAAGGTCTGTGTTGATGTGGAGCATTTAATACAGGCGGAGGAATATTCACGACAGTTTGATTGCAGCCGTTATGGCGAGTTTCCACAAACAGATGCAGAGAGAGAAGTTAAGAGCAGATTTGGAGTGTTAGTGCGTGAAGGGCAGCCAGTTTGGTATAATTCGGTGGTTAACCCGGCAGAGATAATTGGAAAGTTTAATGGACGTATCCCTTTATGTCATTTAGGGGGGCAGGTGAGGATGATTTATGAAGATAATGGAGTGAAAAAGATTGGCTCGCATATGCCCATTACCTTTGGGGAACAAGATAATGAATTTATTGAAGACAAGACTTTAATGAAAGAGATGAATGTGCAGTGCGAGGAGAACTTAAAGAAGTATTTGGGGGGGTTACATGAAGCCGGATGCAGAAGAGCAGTATTAGAATTGCACATTGGTAATGATTATACCGGAGAGAAATGGAGGCATTATCATAAACAATCTTTAGAAAACGTTGAAAATATTATTAAAAGCTTTAGTTAAACTTATTCCTATTATTTAGAGCACTCCCCACACCCTTCCCCCGCTTTCTTCCCTTCTCCCAGCCGCTTCCCGCACCGGCATACATAGCCCATCAATCGTGCCGGATTACCATACACCAATCCAAAATCAGGCACGTCTTTAGTAACCACTGAACCGGCTCCGACTAATGCAAATCTTCCAATAATAACATTAGGCAGAATAGTGCTGTTTGCCCCGATAGAAGCTCCTTCTTTGACCAGAATCTTGCCAACTTCCCAATCGCTTCCGTTTTTCAGCGTTCCGTCAGGATTAATTGCTCGGGGAGCTTTATCATTGGTGAAACACACGTGCGGCCCCACAAACACGCCGTTTTGGATGGCAACTCCGTGATATACTGAAACATTATTCTGAATCTTAACCTCACTGCCGATAACCACATCAGCATCAACATAAACATTCTTAGATAAGATACAGTTCTTTCCGATAATCACTCCCTCTCTTACCTGGACTTGGTGCCATATTTTTGTTCCTTCTCCAATCTGAGCTTTATCCGAAACCTCAGCCGTAGGATGTACGAATATTTTGGGATTCACTTTGTTCTAGACTTGCACAATATATTTAAAGATTATGCCGGTTTGTTGCTCAGAATGGAATCACCAAGCCTAACCATATTGATCCCGGCATATAATGAAGAGAAGCTGTTAGAAAGTACAGTTCTAAACCTTAAACTTTATCTCGATGCATTAAAATCAAAACAGGCATTAAGCTCGTATGAAATTATCATCTGCATCAATGCCAGCACGGATAAAACAGAAGAAATAGCCCAAAAACTTTCCAGTGAAGAAGTAAGATACTTTACCATTCCGCAAAAAGGCATGGGCATCGCCTTAACTGAAGGGTTGAAGCGAGCCAAGAGCCAAATCATAACTTTTATTTCGGCAGATGGAGAAATTTTACTGGACTTTATTGACACTGCTCTTCCCCTGATGAGCGAATATCAACTGCTGAATTGCTCCCGATTTATTACTTCACAGCCTCATGGTTCAGGATTTGTACGTTCATTTTTGAGCCAATCTTTCCGAGAATTTTTCCGGTTGATGTTTAAATACAAATTTACCGAAGTCGGCTCGGGAAAAGTATTCCGCCGGGATGCTGCTGACATTTTAATTCCTCACCTCCGGCGTTATGACGGCAGCTGGCAGATGGATGTGCTGTATTACGCATTGAAGTACAAGCTAAAAGTTAGCGAGATACCTTTAAACGTCAGAATCAACCGTCCTTCATCTGAATCGAAAGCTCATCTGCTGGAAGACAGCTGGTATTTTTTCAGCACGTGTTTGAAGTATGGGGTGAAGAATTGGTTTTGATGGCTTTATTCACTCCCATCCCACTGCTTTATTCCCTTTCCCCGACTCCAAAACTCCTAAAGCTACCTTCAACGCCTCTTTAGCCTCATGCGGCTTTACCAGCACTTCTGCTTTCCCGGAAATAGCATCTACAAACCGCTTCAGCTCAACTTTCAACGGCTCTTCTTTCTGTACCGGAAACGAAATAATCTTTCCCTCGCTGATCTTTCCATCCATAAGCGCCCGGCCCACCTCATTCTCATCCGAATTCTCATGGAACACCACTGTCTGCTCTTGATAATCACCTTTTAACATGCCTTTCTCCCCAAAAACTTCTATGGTTCTGTTTTTCTTAGGCGACACCCAGCTAAACTCAGAGGATGCTTTAATATCTCCTGCAACTTGGAACAGGCACTGGGCATAGATCTCCTGCTTCTCATTAGATATCAAGTGGGAATAAACCTGCTTAATTCCGCCGGCCAGATAATTGATAATATCCACATCATGGACGGCTAAATCAATCAGCACCCCCTCCTGCAACCCATACAGCCGCTTGGGAAAAGGGCCTACCCGTACAGTATTCACCAGATAAATATTTCCGATAAGCCCTTGGCCAATAAACTCTTTAATCTTAGTAACCACCGGATTAAACCGCTCAATATGCCCTACCGTTAATACCACCCCTTTTTCTTCCGCCTTTTTGATAATCTCTTCTGCATCTTTTAAGTTATGGGCGAGAGGCTTTTCCACCAGCACATTTACCCCTCTTTCAATGCAGTCTAGAGCAACTCTTTTATGTGCTGCTGGCGGAACGGCCACTATCACTCCGTCTAACTCTGCTTCTTCCAGCATCTGCTGGTGGTCAGTATAATATTTTTCCAACCGGTATTTCTCTGCCAGCTTTTTTACTTTCTCTCCATTTACATCAGAAATAGCTACGAGCTGAACCCCGTCCATCTCCGAAAGTGCTCGTACATGATATGCTCCCATCACTCCGGTTCCGATAACCCCTATCCTTATCATCTCTGCACCACTCACTTCTCCTCAACTTTATTTATTTTCATTTCACCATCTTTAATCATTATCCTTCCGGTTATCTTTGCCGGCACTCCTGCGACGACAGAATAATCTGGAACGTCCTTAGTAACCACTGCTCCCGCACCGATGATGCAGCACTTCCCAATCTTTACTCCCATCATGATAGTAGAATTAGCTCCGATAAAAGTACAGTCTCCAATTTCCACCGGCTTTCTCTCCACCAGCTCCCGATTGACACTTCCATCTCCGTTAAACTTCTTTCCCAGCACACATCTCTTAGTAGTGCTGTGAGTATAAATATGTGCTCCGCAACTTATATCGCATTTCTCTCCGATTGTAAGTCCACCACTGCCATCAATAACTGTAAACGCGCCAATCCAAGTTCCTGCACCGATTTTCGGCTCTCCGATTATCCACGCCAAAGGATTATGGGCATTTTCTGGTGGAAATTTCTTCTTTTCACTCATGTTTGTCTTCTCCCTGCTTTCCCCCTTTGTACGATTCATAGGCTTCTTTCTGCAATTGTATCAGCAAATCGGCAGGCAATTCTTTAGTTTCAAACGTTGGCGAATAATACCACGTAAATTTAGAGAAGTCTTTTATCTTTATCAGCCCTTGTTCGTTAGCTATTTTCCACATTTCCGTTCCGGGGAAAGGAGTAGCGATGCTGAATTGGGCATAGTCTGTATCCAGCTCTTTGGCAAAGGTGATGGTTCTTCTTACAGTATCTAAAGTCTCGCCCGGGTTTCCCAACATGTAACTGGCATGAGTTCCGATTCCTGCTTTTTTCACCATGGCGATGGCTTTTCGGGCCATATCTAAAGTGATGCCTTTCTTGATAATCTTAAGTATGCCCTCATCTCCGGATTCTATACCAAATGTGATTTGAATGCATCCAGCTTTCTTAAGCCATTCCAGCCTTTCCTCGTCGATAGTATTGGCTCGGGAACTGCAGATAAAATTTATTTTAAGATCATTGTCTATTATCTTCTTGCAGATTTCTATGGTCCTTTCTTTGTTTAATGTAAACGTATCATCAGTAAAAGTTATGTCGGTGATGCCATATTTTTCCACCACTTCTTTAATCTCAGCGATAACGTTATCAGCACTCCTAAACCTGGCGCGATGCCCAAAAGTAATTACAGAATCACAGAATATGCACTGGTAAGGGCAGCCTCTGGTTGAAGTCATCACCGTATATTTCTTACCGGTATATAATTTGAGATATAGGTCATTATTTATTAGTTCGCGGGCAGGGAAAGGCAATTCATCTAAATTACTAATCAACTCACGTCGGGGCGTAAGAATAACTTTTCCATCCTGCTTATAACCGATGCCTTTCACCTGGGAAAAATCTCCTTTTTGCTCTATGGTCTTAACTAGTTCCAGAAAACTGTATTCGCCCTCACCGATTACAATGAAATCAATGGGATCAAAGGAGATGCTTTCATTAGGCAGCGCCGAAATGTGCGGCCCGCCCAGGACAATTTTCAGATTAAGATTAGCCCGCTTAAGTTCAGTGGCAATAGTTATACAAGCATTAAATAGGGGAGTAGTGGAAGTCATCCCCACCACATCATAATCTTTCTTTTTGATAAAATCTACTGTATCCTCAAACCCAAAATTCATCGCCTCCGCATCCAATAACTCAACTTCATGCCCGTTGTTCTTAAGTAAGCTGGCGAGATACATTATCCCGATAGGCTGGGTTTTAGCACTTTTTTTGTCGAGCTTCGCTACGGTTTTCTGGATATTCTGGTACACATTCTGGTTGCTGGGGTGCAATATTAAAATTTTCATGATGGTTTTACCTCTCTTTCATATCAATACTCTTTAATTTAATTATTATTCCATAAACTACTCTTTTAGTAATCGTCTGGGTGTGCAGCAATATCCTGTGCTACTTCAGCTAATCCTTCTTCCACCGAAACAGTTACATGATACCCTAATTGGCTGAGCTTAGTGATGTCGGCCCTTCTTTTCTGGACTAGTGACGCCTTCCCATCAAACTGTGGCTTTAGTTTTAAATTTAAGCTTTTGATTAAGATGTTGGCCAATTGTTTGATGGTGGTGGAAGTTCCGCTGCCGACGTTGAAAATTTCATTCTTAACTTCAGATTTCATCACCAGCAGATTGGCCTGCACAATATCTTTAACATTAACAAAGTCCATCGACTGCTTTCCATCTCCTTGTATCACTGGCGGCTCCCCTTTCAGCATCTTCTTGATGAACAGGATGATAACTGAAGTATAGTATGCATCGGCGCTCTGCCCTTTTCCGTAAACATTGAAATATCTCAGGATGTTGTATTCCAATCCCTGTCGGGAATAAAATTTCAATAGCTGTTCCGATGCCAGCTTAGAAATGCAATAAGGAGTGATGGGGCTAAGTGGCCCGTTTTCTTTCATGGGCAGGGTTTTCGGATCTCCATAGACAGACGCAGAAGAGGCAAAGATAACTCTTTTTACTTTATTCTCTAATGCTGCTTTAAACACATTATCCGATCCTAACAAATCAATCTCCATTGATTCCTGGGGGAATTTTTGGCTGTAATTAATGCACACCGCCGCCTCATGAAATACATAACTTACCCCACCCATAGCTTTGCTAACTGTTTCTTGATCCCGGATATCACCTTTGATGAACTCAACTTTTCCGGCATCGATTAAGTCCTGTACAGGTTTAGTAGTGGAACGGAACAAGTTGTCTAACACCCTTACAGCATAGCCTTGGCTAACCAGTTCCCGTGCCAGATGGCTGCCAATAAAGCCGGTTCCGCCAGTAATAAGTATTGTTTCTGTCATGTTGATCTCTTCACCTAACTATTTTTTATTCTTTACTGTTTACTATTGATCTCTTTAACGCTTCCACCACTTCAGTTACTTTTTGCTCGTCCATCTCATAGTACATAGGCAGAGCCAAGCAGTGGTCAAATATAGTGGAAGCATTAGGAAAATCTTTCTCCTCGCAGTTGGTCATTTTTTGGTAGAGCGGCTGCCGATGTAAAGCATAAGTGCCGAAGTTAACTTGGATGCCTAATTTTTTCATCTCTACAATAACCTTATTGCGATTTATTTTTTGGTCAAGCAGGATAGCGTAACTTTGATAAGTGTGCCGGCAGTTATTTCCCACGAAAGGTATCTTAACCCCGCTAACTGCGCTGAGCTGGGTATCATACATCTTAGCCAGCTCGTTTTTTTTCTGGATAAAATCTTCTATCTTCTCCAGCTGCTTAACTAATATTGCGGCAGAGATGTCACTTAGTTTGTAGTTATATCCCAAATCAGTAAACTGAGGCAGGATAAATTCCTCTGACTTTTCCCTGGTCCAGGCGGAAACCATGCCGAAGCAGGAGAGGCTGCGCATTTTCTCTGCCCATTGGTCATTGTTAGTAGTAATCATGCCGCCTTCTCCGGAAGTGATGCTCTTTTTGGCATGGAATGAAAAGCAGCCGATGTCTCCCATACTCCCTGATTTTTTATGATTAGATGTGCTTCCCGCGGCGCAGGCGGCATCTTCAATCACTTTAAGGTTATGCTCTTGGGAGATTTTAAGAATTTCATCCATGTCTGCGCATAAACCGAAAGCGTGCACTGGGATTATGGCTTTAGTTTTTGAGGTGATTTTTTCTTTAATTCTAGAAGGGCTCATATTATAAGAATGTAAATCCACATCAACAAAAACCGGCTTGGCGCCAACATACATTACCGCATGAGCAGTAGCCGGAAAAGTGAAATCGGGAACAATAACTTCGTCTCCCGGACCGATGCCTAATGCTAGCAATGCTAAGTGCAGGGCAGCGGTGCAGTTAGAAACACAGATAGCATGCTTGACTCCGATATATTCGGCAAAATTCTTTTCTAATTCTTTGTTTTTGGGGCCTTGTCCAGCCACCCATCCGGAATTAAACGAATCTTGGACTGCCTCAAGCTCATCTTCTCCTAAATATGGCCTGGTTAATGGTATCATCTTTTAAGTTGGATTTGGCTCATTTTACCTATTTATAATTCTTGTGAATGTTAAGGTCGTTTTTCGTGGTGTTTTTCCTTGGCGGTGTAAGACAGTTTCGGGATAAAATAGCGGGGCATGATAGCTTCTACTTCAACAAAATATATAAATAAACTCAGCTTAAAGCCAATGATGGACAAAAAAGAAATCGTACTGCTCACCTTCTTGTTTTTATTTTCAATATATTTCTGGACGCTTCCTTTTGCTAATAACCAGTTCCCTTTTAGTGAAGTAGATGGGGGCCATCATTTTGCCCTGGCGGATTATATGTCTTCACACGACACCGTAATTGATTCTTATCCTTATTATTATTACAAATACAATGTTACTGCGTTAACTCCTTCCGGAGTGATGATGCACACCCCGCCGTTTTTTGTGAATAATGCTATTGCCCAAATAATCGGGGGAGACAGAGTTATCTCCTTTTGGCTCATGATGACATTTATGAACTTGGCGTTTGTATTTGGGTTATATTTCCTGATGCGGATGCTGTATGGATTATGGATAGCTTTCTTTACCGCCTTGCTGGGGGTATTTTCCGGAGTAGATTTATTCACGCATATCATGGGGCAGTGGCCGGCACAGATTGCTTTTGCTTTAACTCCGGTAATCCTGTATTGTTATTACAGATACACTAAATCCTGCCTAGAAAAAGAACCAAAACCAATCTATCTGTGGCTCATCCCTTTCCTGCTGCTGGCGCAAACCGCCCATTTTCAGGCTTTGGCACATTCTGGTTTGGCTATAATCATTTACTCCATCTTCATTGCCATAAAAGAAAAGAAAACTTTTTTAAATTCATTCTTTAATTACAAGCATCTTCTAATTGCCGCATTATTGATTTTTGTGTTAGTAGGCCCATTGCTGGCGCGGCCATTAGCATATTACACTACCTACGTTGGAGATGCTTCTGCCAATGCGCTGGCTGAAAAAGCATCAAGCGCTCCCCGCGACTTTTCTGCTTTCTTTGACTGGTACAGTAATAAAGTAAAGTCTAACGCTTTTCCCCAAAATTTTTTTTCATACAGCTTTACTAACGGCTGGTGGACGCTTCCCTTCTTCTTTATCGGATTGCTATTTATGCTCTATCGCCGTACGGATAAAGACTTATTGCTCCTGAGCTGGTTTGGAGCGGTATATGTTATACTGCACTTAGATGTGATTGTGGGAAATAATTTTGCTTACGAGAGAATTGCCCGTTCCATCATAGACTTGCCCCATGTTATTTATCCGATAATAATAATTGGAGTATTCTCCGCTTTCTCCGGGATAAAGAAAGTAACTTCTCCACGGAATGTTACCCTTATCGCAGGAATATTCATTTTAGTCATGTTGGCTGTATTTAATTATGCGAATGTATCTCCGCTAATCAAAGAAGCGTATCATCAGCCTTTGAGAATAAATCCCAGCCAATTTCAAGCTTCAGAATGGCTGTTATCCAATACTAATCCAAATGACAACATAATGATTTATGGGACTTTGTATGATAAAGTTGCCCGATGGATGAGGTCTATATCTCAGAGAAACATCTACCAAAATCAGGAAAAGAAAGCGTGGGAGAGATATTATGGCAATCTTACGGAAACATATATTATGATTGATTATACCGATGCGGCTATAATCGGCAACCAACAATTATTTAATCAATTAGGTCAGATTGAACCGGCTTACCAGAACTATTCCAGAGTGTACAGTAAAGATAACATCAACATCTATAAAGTGAGCCCTAGCCCAGCGGGCGGAGTTAAAGCGAGTTGAACATGGAAATTAAAAAGATTAATACGAGCACCCTTGTAATCGTTATGGCGGTTATCGGCTTATCGGCATTGGCATTGCTGTTCAGTAGCGCAGTCGCTCCTAAATTATTTGTTGGATTAGTGCTGTTGTATGTAATGCCATTCTACTTAATCATGGGAAAGTTTAATCTTGAACCGCTGGAAAAGCTGATGCTCTCTTTGTTCGTTTCTTTGGGTGTAATTCCCATGGCAGCATATTATTTATCCAAAGTAGCTGGCTCACTGAGAGCAAGCTTAGTGATTATTTTGGTTGTTTTGTATGGGCTGACTCTGTTTTTGAATAAAAGTCATCTGAATAAAGAGAAATTGAAGGGGTGGCTTGCTCTTTCTCACTCGGCTCCACTTTCAACCTCATCGTCTGAAAAAGCGGAGATAGACCATAGCGCTTCCAACGACCCCAAATAATGGCGGGAGCAGGAATGCGGATAATTTTAAGCCGACTCCAACAAAGCTGAGGTAGTATGCAGTTACTGTAGACAATCCCAAGCCCAGCACTCCACCGATGGTTATTCTCTCCAGAAAGTTAAGCTGGTGATGCCAGTAATACATGACTGGAAACCCCGCTACGATGCTCATCCAAAAAATTCCACCAACGGTGCGCGCGATTACTTCCACACTTTCTTGATAAAATAAAATCTTAAACCCAATTAGAAATACTGCTGCGATTATCACCAGATATCCGGTTTCTTTCTTGATAAGTGTGCTTAAGTTAAGATTATTCTCCGGATGATGATGTGAGCCGGAATGGTGCTCTGAAGTACCGGGATGTGTCATCATACTGGTATCATTTACTGCGGTATCATTTACTGGTTCAGGCTTGTTCTCGATATTGTGGTGTTGGCTTGCCATGTTAAAATATGCACTCCGTGCCTGGATTATTATTTTTTAATATGCTTATGGCTTGGTTATTAAATACTTCCTTTACCTGCTGGTGTTCAAGTAGTTTTGACCTTAACAGAAGATTGTACTGGATTATAGGCGTGACTGCATCGTTAGCCGGATAAATCTCAAACGAGTAATACTGATAATTGCATATGTCAGTGAGCCCTTCAAACTCACTGTTGTTCAGCAGATTTCTATCTTTCCAATCCCATGCCGTCTGCTTGAAATATAATTTTCCCCTGCCGGTAATCTTGTTATACTGCGTTCTAAACTCGCCCTTTTTAATGGCGGAGATATAGTCGTCTAAGTCAATTGTATTGGTTACCCTTTCCCCATTTTCAAAAGCGTTCCGTGAGCTTAGATAACGATGGAAAAAATAGAAGATCTGAGATTTCTCGGGGGTTTTTTCTTTGATCCACTCCAATCCTTCCCAATAGTAAGGGTTCATGATGCCCGGAGAGTTTGTTTCGTGATATACAAAGCTTACCACGCCGATGCACATCAAGGCGGCTAAGATTATAGAGAATAAGCTGTCCCAGCGAACTTTAGTTAGTTTTATGAGCGTATAGATCCCTATCCCAAAGAACACGGCAAGGTATAACGGAAGGTTAAAACGCGTCTGGAGCGCTTTGTCAAATCCGATATAATTGGTGTAAGTGATCGCTGATATGTACAGCCCGAACCACGGCAACAGGTTGCGCTTATCCTTTATCGCCAATACGAACAGGACTATTCCGGCTAATAGTAAGACGATGAAAATCCAGTTAAGGTCGAAGATGCTGGCAATAGGATAACCGCCGTATAGTTTGGTGGTGTATTTGAACAGCCGGGATTGCCTGCCCGGAAGCCACACTTTGATGAAAATCAGCATGAAATAAGACGCCACGATTGCTCCTATTGCTCCGGCTCCAGCGATTTTCTTAGCGTCGCTAAATGAAAAATTCTTGAAGACGAGTTTTATCACTATCCACAATACCACAAATCCGGCAATCCAAATACCCTCGACAGCATGGGAGAGGAAAGCCACCCCTCCGAAGAAGCCCAATAAAAGGTAAGAGCGATCCATCTCAAATTTGTTTAATGCCCATAATGCGGCGAGCATGAACATGGTAGCATAGTAAAAATCCCATTGGCCATAGATAATTCCGGAGTAGAAAGTGTAAGCAAATATTAATAGCAGGAAAGGCAGCGAGAGCAGCGCCGTATGGTGATCTAATTCGCACATCAGTAGGTAGATGATAAGAATCGAAAACAGCAGGGAGATAAAAACCAACAGGTAAATCGTATCATATACCTCTAACCCACTCAGGTAAGACAGCAGAGTAGACATAAATCCCGACACCGGCGGATCATAGGCGATTACATCTTCGTATCCGGCAGCTTTATAGTATATAACATTAACATACTCTCCCATATTTTTGATAGACTGGGCAGTTGTCTGGTGCAGGAAGGCGTCAGAGGCGAAGTACCCATAGGGGTATTCATGGGACAGCTTATGGTCAAACAAGCTGCTTGCTCCCAGCCATAAGAATAATCCCAAAAACAGGGCTAAAAACAAGTATTCCAGATGCTTTCCCTTCACCTTAAAATCCATTACTGCTCCCAGAACAGCAAATTATATAAATGTTTTGAATTATAAGCTTGTCGTATGGATAAAAAGAAAGAAAAAGTTTCAGTAATTATACCTGTATTTAATGAAGAAGAGAGCATTGCTGCGGTGATTAAGCAGATCAAAAAAGTAATGGATAATACTAATTATGACTATGAAATAATTGCGGTTAATGACGGTTCGGCTGACCAAAGCGAAGAGATCCTGAAAGCCATCCCGGAGATAAGGGCGGTTACTCATCCTTATAATATAGGTTATGGTGCTTCTCTTAAGACCGGAATTAAAGAAGCAAAAAACGAATGGATTGTAATGCTGGATGCTGATGGCACTTACCCGGTAGAAGAAATACCTCAGCTACTTAAATATGCAGATAGTTATGATTTAGTAAGTGGAGTAAGGTCAGGAAAAGATGCTAAGATTCCTTTATTGCGCCGGCCAGCCAAATTTATATTGTCTAAGTTAGCAAATTTTCTTACCGGCCAGAAAATTCCGGACATTAATTGCGGAATGCGGGTTATCAAGAAAAGCAATGTTATGCAATTCTTAAAAATCCTGCCCTCTCGCTTTTCTTTCACTATCACCCATTTACTGGCGTGCCTTACTAATGATTATACCGTTAAGTTTGTCCCGATAAAATATCATCACCGTAAAGGCAAATCTACCATTCATCCGATAAAAGATTTTATCAAATTCATCAACATCATCATTCGGGTAATTACTTACTTTAAGCCATTCAAGACCTTTGGCACTATCAGCATCATGTTGTTTTTAGCTGGGATGGCTGTTTTCATGTACAGCTTCTTTGTGCTAGGAAAAATCATGGACATAACCGTGGTGGTGATTTTGCTGGCTTCTTTGCAGGTATTCTTGTTCGGCCTGATCGCTGATTTGATTGTCAAGAAAAATAATTAAGATTATGAAAATAAATCGGGAATTGTATAAAGATAAAGAAAGGATAAAATAATGGCCAATTCAGGTACTGGACGTAGCCATCACGAATGGTTTGGAGATTATAGATCTATAAGTGTGGCTTTTTCCCAAAACCAAACCGTTAGAGAAGAGTCTACTTCCGGCGGAGTCATCACTACAGTTCTGATGACCGCTTTAGAAAACAACATCATTGATGCTGCAGTGGTTGTAGGTAATGATTCGCAACAGCCTTGGAGGTACAAAGTTAAAATAGCCCAGACTAAAGAGGAGATATTAGATTCCTCCGGCTCAAAATACGTCTTTATTCCAGTGGGAGAATTCCTGGAGAAGATCAAAGAAGACCACCGAAGATTAGCGGTAGTCGGAACTCCATGCAACATACGAGTGATTAGAAATCTGCAGAAAGCCAACAAGATGGGCAACGTAGTGCTGCTGATTGGAATATTCTGTGGATATGACATTCCTCTGGAAGCAACCGAATTCATGCTCCAAAAGTTAGAGATATCAAAAGAGGATGTAAGACGATTGAAATACCGTGGAGGAAAATATCCCGGTGGCTTTTGGGTGGAAACTACGGCTGGACAGATAATTTCTTTACCCAAGCATTATTATGATTTTATTGATTTAATGTTTGTTCCAGACGGGTGTTTAAAGTGCAAAGATTATACCAGTGAAATGGCAGATATTTCAGTCGGCGATGGATGGGGATTCGGAAAAAGTTCAGTAGTAATTGTTAGAACTGATTTAGGAGAAAAGCTGATGAGTTCAAAGGATATTGAGCGGACTGCGATTTCAGTAGAGCAATTTATTAAAATGCATGGCCACAACCTGAAACATAAAAAAATAGGAGATTCGAGGATGAGAACTTTTATCAGAAAACAATTAAAAAGATATGGTAAGTTAATTCCATTTAGGCTGCTTGGACTTTTAGCAGGGGTACGGAGGAAAATATTAGAATGAAAACCTGGACTTTAACTGATGTAGGAAACCATTGGGATGAAACTGAAGACTATGATGACATCAATAAGAAAACCTACTCTTATTACCGGAGATTTGTGGACAGTTTTGCCATGTCATCGGTAAAAGATGGTGATTACCTGCTGGATATCTGCTGCCGCACCGGAAATGGAACTAAT
>CAZIUU010000004.1:25263-47785 GCA_964542815.1 uncultured Methanosarcinales archaeon
GAAGATTAAATCGGTGTGCATGGACGTTTCTCATAAGATGCTGAAAATCTGCTCGGAGTTCCTGAGGCAGCAGAAAACTGATTTTGAAACCAAGTTTTTTGACCATTATCCTCTCCCGGGAGAAAATAACACTTTTGATGTGGTGCTGAGCATGGAAACTTTAGAGCATATGCCTGACCCGTTGCAATTCTTGCAGGAGCTGCACCGGGTACTCAAGCCAGGCGGGGAGCTGATTCTCTCTACCCCAAATTTATGGTGGGAGCCGATACACTGGTTTGCTGCCATTACCCATATCCATCATGGCGAGGTGCCGCATAAGTTCAGAACACGAATGTACGTGATTAAAGCTCTGCAGAAAACCGGATTCCGGATCAAAGCCGAGAAGACTACGGTCTTAATCGCTTACGGGCCAAAATGGCTAACTACGTTTGGAGATAAGTTGGAGAAAGCCATGGGAGAATTCCTCAGAAGAACCTTTTGTTTACGCCGGATATTTATCTGTGAGAAAAGTGTATTTGTTTAGCATCATAAAGTCGAAATCCAATTGATTATGACATAGAGAACGACAGGGGGATGTCCCTTACGGGGATGTCGTTTTAACAATATTTGCATAGGGGATTTCGAAGATGCTAAACAAATACAAAAAAATTAATTGGGAGTTTAGCGATTAAAGCCATAATATGAAAAAAACAGTCTTCCTCAACCTTATCGGAGTTGTAATCTTAATTTGGGTACTTCTAAAAATAGATTTGCCGGAAATAATTACCATCCTGAAAAACATTCACTTTTTTTATTATGTCCTTGCGGTGTTATTGCTCTTTCCGATTTTTATCATCAAAGCTTTACGCTGGAATTACATTAAGAAAATCCAGAACATTCATTATTCGGCTAAAGATTCAATCTTGATGTACTTTTCCGGATTATATGCCGGGCTGATCACTCCGGGAAGATTCGGGGAATTTGTTAAAATGTTATATTTGACCAGCGATAACCATTCATTCGGCAAATCTCTGCTCAGTGTAGTCTTCGACCGGATTTTTGACTTGATTTTTCTGGCTGGCTTTTCTTATATTAGCATTTTTATCTTTCACCAGTATCTAAACAATAATTTTTTTATATATGCGATAGTTGCCCTAACCATAATCACTGCCGGAATCATATTGATACTAAATAAAAAGATCATCTCTTGGGCCTTAAGCCTGGCATTTAAAATATTTGTTCCTGAAAGATATCAGGAAAAAGCATCAATCGGGGTGGATGATTTCTACAATGACCTGAAGCTGTTTGCGTTTAAAAATCACTTCTGGATTTTCTTCTGGACTACAGTTTCATGGATGTTATATTATGTCCAGATTTATGCTTTGGCACTGGCATTGGATATTCATCTCTCGTTTTGGTATCTGGCAGCAAGCACCACTATTGTAGGATTGTTCACTTTGATTCCGATATCTATCTCCGGAGTGGGCACACGCGATGTTACTTTAATATTCTTCTTTTCCCTGCTGAGTATTTCTAAAGAGCTGGCGGTTTCTTTTTCCATGTTGATTTTATCCATGTTCCTGTTTATGGCTTTATTTGGAATAATTGCCTGGTTCATCAAGCCAATAAAGATGGGGGGGAAAGAAGAAGGATCAAACACCGACGTATTAAAAACTAATATTTAATTTTGGTGATCCGATGTACGAGTTTATCATACTCATTTAAATAACTTCCAATCGCTTTCTCCCAAGTAAATTTCTTAGTCGGCTTAGCTGCAACCTTATGTCGATGCATCTCCACCATTTTTTCCGCCAGCTGATGGTGATTCTTCGGCTCAAACAACAGATATTTCCCTCCAATAACCTCGGGAATAGAGCCTACATTAGAAGCAACCACCGGCTTGCCCATCGTACACCCTTCAAGAGTAGAATAGCCGAAGCCTTCAGCGATAGAAGGAATCACCACGCAATCCGCTGATTTAATATAGTTCCCCAACTCGTTATAGGGAGGAGAAAGAATTACTCTAACTTTATACCGTATTCCGAGATCTCGAATGAGCTGCATTAACCGATGATATCCTTGTTGGTATTGGCTGGTGCTTCCCAGCAGCAATAATAATATCGAATCAGGAATCTTTGGCGAGATTTCCGGAACGGCCCTTAGCAGGTATTCAAATCCTTTAGAGGGCCCGGGGCGCCCCCAGGAGATGTACACAAACTTTTTTTCTAAGCCAAGATTTTTTCTTACCTTCTTCCCGTCAAAGTTCTCTGGATTCCAAAACACATAATCAAAGCCGTTATATATTGCCATAATCCGGTCTTGGGGCACATCTGTCTTTCTTAAATCAGCGGCAGTAGCTTCTGAAACACAGATGTATCGGGAAAATTTCAGGAGATAAATTATCTTCTCCAATATATTATGGATAAAACACTTGATCCGACCGAAATCAGTAACCTTATTCCATTTGTTAATCCACACCTCATGCACCGTAAGTACAACCGGCTTGCCTAACAACTTTCCAGCTAGCCAGGCCGGAGGAGCTCCATTGAACGTCGTGGTTTGGATAATATCCGCCATTTTAGCTAACTTTAAAACCTTGGGGATGGACAAAAAGCTAAAGAGGTATCTGGAATCAAAACAACTGACACGATATACTTTAACTCCACTGATGATTTCTGATTTAGATGTTCCTTCTATCCGGCAGGTTACCAAAGTTACTTCGTGCCCGTTCTTGACGAAGCCTTCGGCTAAGTTCTTGAACACTACCTCTGCTCCACCATAATGAGGGAGATAATTCTCACACACAAATAGTATTTTCATGGCAAAGCTCCATTAGTAAAAAATTGGTATTTGTTTAGCATCATTAGGTCAAAATCCCTTCTGGGTTCACTTCAAGAACCGCAAGGGGACTTGCCCCATACGGGGATGCGGCTCTATCGATATTTACGGCTTGGATTTTGAAGATGCTAAACAAATACAAAAATTGCAATTTGATTGGACTTCTTAAATTGTCCATGGTTAATCCTGCGGTTCTTGCTCTTTCTTTTTATCTTCTTTCTGTCCTTCGGTTTCAGTTTTGTTTATCGCGGCAGCACTTATAATTCGGCTAATCTTGTGGTTTATCTTCTTGGAAGAGATATAATTGAAATAGGCGAGGAATATAATGAACAGGAATCCCACTATCATAAAGAAGTCCAATGGTCGGCTAAGGCTTAACACTTTCTTTACCAAGAAGTCCAGCGAGTTGGGCCAGATAGCCATGGCAATTAAAATCACCCATAAAAACACCCAAAAACCAAATTCCAGCTGTCGGAACTCTTTTCTTTTGTAATACAAAAAAGTATAATATAACATAAATGCTCCAAACAAAATTCCGATGATTTGAATTCCTAATACCACTTTAACTCCACCTCCAGCTTACCATTTTAACCACAATCTTGATTCCGTCTAAAACTGTTGTTCCTTTATATTTGTCTAAATATATTGTCTGTATAGGCAGTTGCTTATGCTTCAGCTTTCGCTTACCCACTTTAGCAATCATCTCTGATTCCATGCTGTAATCGCTGGAATCCCACCTAAGCTTGGGATACGCTTCAGCAGTAAATGCGCGATATCCGCACTGAGTGTCATTAAGGCTGATGTTATATAACGCTTGCGTGGTTTTATTAATGAACCAATTGCCGAACCTTAATATAAAAGGCATGTGTTCGGAAAGCTTGCGGTATCCAAATACCACCTCTGCCTCTTCCAATGCTTCCAGCATCTCCGGAATATGCTTAGGATCATGTTGGCCATCCGAATCCAGCACCACAATATTTTCTGCCCCTTTCTTTAGGGCTAAGTCGCAGCCGGTGCGCAGCGCCGAACCTTTCCCCAAGTTGATTAAGAGCTTTAATACTGTAACTTTCTCATTTTGGGCTATCTGGCAGGTATTATCGCGACTTCCATCGTCAACTACAATAATGTCATCTACATATTTTCTGGTTTCCTGAATTACTTCTTGAATGTGCTGCTCTTCATTGTAGGCAGGGATGACCGCGATAGTTCTCATGGTTAAGCTCAACTGCTTTAAAATCGCTTTATAAAAATTGTGGAATAAGAGTGTTAAAATTTAAAAAATATTTAAATAAACGTACAAATAACCCTCCACAACCAAAATCCTAACTCTCCCTTTTCTCTATCAGGTAGATCAGGTGATATCCATACTGGCTTTTTACCGGCTCGGAAATCTCTCCCGATTTTAAGCCGAAGGCTGCATCCTCAAACGGCTTAATCATTAAGCCTCTTCCGAACCATCCCAAATCTCCACCTTTGTCTTTTGACCCAGGATCTTCTGAATATTTTTGAGCATATTCTTTAAAGTTCTGGGGAGTGACATTCTGCTTGAGTTCATTAGCAATTTTTAATGCCTCTTCTTCGGATCGCCCATTTGGGGTTATTAATATGTGTGCAACATGAAGTTCTTCTTTAGGTAAAAAGAATACTTTATTATTCTGTTTACAATTATAATCCACCACCCAAGTGGATACTTTGCCCCCATTAAAAGGGGTTACTTCATCAAATTTGCTGAAACATTTTACCCCATGGCCTTCAAAAAAGAATAATTTAGTAAAAGTGCTTGCCGCCAAGGCAGGGTCAGAAAGCAGTACATTGTAACTTTCTCCGGAAGGAATTAAAATTACTGAAAAAGGAACTGTATTTGCAGTGAATATTTTCTCTTTTATGCTTTCTTTATCGGCATACACTAATGACTTAGGGCTGGCTTGTCCATTGCCGGATTTTATTTGCACACTGGGCTCTCCGTTAAGATTGATAGTTAGGGATACATCTCCTTGTTGAGTCCTGGCTTTGCATTGAATCTCAGTATCTGATGTTTTCTGACAGGGATTAATCCCGCTGATATACCCTGGCCAACCAGCCACCCATTGGTCAGCAGCAGTATTTTGTATTTGATAATAAACATTGTCCGCTTCAGTATTAGATAAATTAAACTCTTGGATTAATGTAGCCACGCCATCGCTTTGGCTTTTATCTTTGGTTTGCTGATACATCTCTGCCTTGACGAAGTTCCATGAGCCAAAATGTCCCCATACTGGAGCTTTACCCACCATGTCATCAGAAGTGATAAAATAATCGGTTGGGGCATTGCAATGGGTGTTTTTAACAATGGAAACGATTTCCTCGCTATTAAGCCCGTATTCTTTTAATGCATTTACGGCTTCAGGCTCATCCAGCACTACAATTCTACCTAGTATCTCTATCTCTTTGTGAGTGTCATTCATTATTTTATCTAACGCGTTGAATGCATTGTTCTGTCCGCAATTTAACATGCGCAAAATTCCGGCCGTTAATTTTTCATCGTTGGTAAGGAGAGATTTCCCAATCCAATGCGCCCCCCAACTGGTTTGCGCAGCACCATCAAAAGTTACCGGCCGGTTGGCTATCGCTTTGAACCAATGCCCAAAGTCCCACCACGAATTAACGATAGCATTCTTGTCGCCTTCGACATTGATTTTATCTAAAGTATTGTACCAAGCATCATTCATCGACGGGACCGATTGATATGCCTGCTGATATCCTGCTTGTACTGGCTGTATCAATAAAACCGACAATAGGACAAACACCGCTATTTGAGTGATAAGGGCACTTATTTTAAGCTCTTCGGAGATCCACTTCGAAGCATAAGCCCAGGTAATGCCTAAGAAAGCCCCAAAAGCTATAGCAAATACCGGGGTTGCCTGTAGTATAAACCGCACCCCTTGAGTAGTCGCATATAATGAAGCAACAAACCAAATTATTAAGAAAATCGGAATTTTTATGTCTCTTTTTCCAGTTTCATCTTTGATCATAAAAGTGAATATTATTCCTAACAAGGCAAAGAGCAGTTTTCCTCCCAAGCTTCCGATAACTTGCTGTAACGGAACAACATTAAGTTCTGCCACCGTAGTATGGATATTTGGCCAGAGTGAACTTACTGCCACCGCTTTAAGCTTCAGAAATGAAAACGGACCCATAAGCCCATAGAACACCCTTTTAAAGCTGGAAAGTATCCCACTTACAATCCAGGTGGTTACAAAATAAGCCAGCAGAATATATACCGAGCTGACGAAAGTGTTAGAAGTTATGGTTTCAGATATATTTTTATAGTTTGTAATAAGTGAGTAAATCAAATAAATTCCGATGGTGGCCAAGATAAAGTCAAATACATACCACCAGCCGCCCCACGCAATAGAGAATATCCCGCTTGAAATTCCGGCCAGAGATATCCACATTATCTTTTTCTTCAGTTCTTTGGCTTCAAATGCTTCTAAGAATAACCAAGTAACCAATAAAGGAAAGAACACGACATAAACATCTGTGTCTGAGCTCTCTCCAGTAGTTCTCTGGACGAAGAATGCTGAAACGGCAATCAGCAATGCGGTGAAAAATCCGCCCACGCGGTTGCCAGTGATTCTTTTGCCGATAAAGAAAGCGGGAATTACTGCCAATGCCGAGAATATTGTTCCCACCAAAAAGAACGTAAACATTAAAGGGTAAGTGCCAAATAAGTTCATAAATTTATATAAGAATGCCCCGAAATAAGCATGGAAATCCTTGCCGGCGGCCCTTCCTTCGGGAGCCAGGAAATATCCGTCCCAGGACTCTCCGTCTTTTAGCGTTGTTCCTTGATGGCCGTATTTCAGGATGTTGTAAGTCATTCTATAATAATGATAGGGGTCAATTCCTAAAAGGTATAGCGTGCCATCTTTATCTCGAAATTGGCTTTGGTATTGTTGGGAAACCTGAATTATGTCATTTTTTATTTTTTCCTTGTTCTGCGCCTGAAATTTCTGCCATTCTTTGTCGATCATGGCATTTTTATTTTGCGCCGGAAGATTGGGATATTGAGCATTTATTTGAGCCCCAATATTGTTTTGGTAAAAATTATATACGGTATTCTGGGCCCAGTCATTCGCAATGGGCATCCGTAGAGGCATGGTACGAAAATAGGCAGAGATAAATAATGCAATGAAGATACACAATACGGGAACGAGCCACTTCTGATTTTTTTTCCAAAAAGAAGCGATAGATGCAAAATCAAATGATAGTTCATCCTCACTGCCTTTTGAATGGGGTTTATGTTCTGAATACAGCTCGGAGTGATGTTTTAAACCAGAATCGGATTTTGATTTACTTTTAAAGAATCCGGCTAATTTATTTTTTATCCCGGAAAAATCAATATTAATATCATCATTACTATCTTTGCCTGTTCCGGGTTCTATCTTAAGTTCCTCTTTGTGCTCTTCTTTATTAGTAATATCGTGAGTATCAGCCATTAAAAACACCCTAAATAAGCCCGAAATGGGGCTGCTTTATAAAATTTGTTATGGCAGAGAATAGCACCATGATAAACCTTCACGTACACCTTCGTGTAACACTTCGCAAAACCTTTATAAACTTCCCTTTCTTCTGCTTCAAAGTGGAATTTATCCAGCTAAAAGAGGTCGGAAAGAGTTTTGGGACTAATAAAGTATTGGGAAACGTAAATATAATTATACAAGAAGGCGAAATTTTTGGGATTATTGGACAATCAGGAAGCGGAAAAACTACTCTTTTAAATCTAATTGCGGGATTTTTAGAACCGAGCGAAGGCGAAGTGACCTATTTTTCTAAAGTGGACCATACTCCGAAGAATTTACATCAACACTTTCACAAGATCAAGAAGCATATCGGATTTACACCACAACATTCTTCATTCTATCCTAAACTTACCGTAAAAGAAAACTTGTTGCACTTTGGTAAATTATATGGCATAAGCAGTAACACTTTAATCGAAAATGCTAAGAGTTTACTTGAATTTACTGGATTATACGAGCACCGTAATAAATTAGCAGAACATCTTTCTGGAGGAATGCAAAAGAGATTAGATTTATCATGCAGTTTAGTACATAAACCAAAATTATTAATTTTAGATGAACCTACTGCAAATCTTGATCCTTTAACTCAAGAGGAAATTATCCATCTGATTCAAGAAGTAAATAAGCAAGGAGTAACTGTTGTAATCGCATCACACCAATTAGAATGCATGGAACAATTATGCCACAAATTAGTCATTATCCATCATGGAAGCGTACGCAGCCAAGGAGATGTAGATGAAGTATTAAAACCATTGATGGATGATGCCATCGTAATTAACATTTCTACTGGAAAAGAGAAAGAAAAGCTTATCGAACTGGTCAAAAAGCTTCCGGTGACTAAAATCATCGATCAAGGGCACCAATTGGTGCTTCAATCAGCAAATCCAGAACTGGCAGTAGCAGCTTTGATTAAAATTGCCCGACAGGAAAACTTGCACTTACACGATGTAGACTTGAGAAAGCCGTCATTACGCGAAATCTTAACTAAAATTACTCAAGAAGTTAAAGCTTCTGAGGAGGAGAGCGCCAAACATGAGCAATAATCTCTGGCTGTTAACCATTAAGAACTTAAAGTTATTAATACGAGCCAAAGGCTCAGCGCTAATTGTGGTATTTGCCCCTTTACTGATAATTTTAATAATGGGGTTATCGTTTAATAATTCAGCCAAATATGCATTGAATATTGGAGTTCAAACTCCCTCATCTAGTTCCGATGTAGAAGCATTCATCAGCACTCTGCAGGAACAGGAATTTAGAGTAATAAAGTATAATGAATCCAAAGAGGCATGTATTGGGGATGTTAAGCAAGGTTATATTCATACCTGTATAATCCTGCCGGAATCCTTTACCATCGACAGTAATGCTCCCCGGGAAATCACTTTTTATGTTGATCCAAGTAAAATCAATTTAGTATGGATGGTCCAGCAGACACTGGAAAAGAAATTAAATTTGAAGTCGCAGGAAATTTCACAAGTTTTAGCACAGGATCTTTTTGCTAAATTAAGTGACACAAATACCAAAGTTGCTGCAGAAAAAGCAGCGATTACCGGGGTAAAAGATAAGAATACTGGTGCAGCTGCTTCTACAGAAAGTGCCAAAACAGACTTGGGAAAATTAGACTTATCCCCTCCTGCTGCTGAATACAATACGGGGGTAATAGATACTTTTAAAACTGCAGTAACAACTAATGTTGATAATGGAAAGACCAAAATTGATTTGGCAAAAAGTGCAGTAACTGCTTCTAATTTTAGCAGCTCCACTAAATCTACTATCAACACTTATCTTACCGCTGCTACTGCTTCCATAACTAATGTCAGCACGTTATTAGCAGCTACTTCTGGAGGAAATAGTTTTGGAGAAGTTAGCGCTTTAGTTACAACGCTCCAAGCGGATGTTACTTCGGCCAAAAGCAAGTTAACCGCAGCTTCACAGCAAATAACCGCCACTTCAGCTAATTTAGAAAGTGTAAAAGCCTCGATAAATGAAGGGGTCTCAGCTTTAGAAGGGATCCAAAATGTATTAGAAGAAATTAATGCTAACTTAAACTCGCAGAAAGTTACTGATGCTAAAGTTGTTTCCTCACCATTAGTTACCAAAATAGAGAAAGTTGCTCCCGAGAAAACTTACCTGAATTATACTTTTCCGGCCCTGTTAATCTTAGTTATTATGTTTTCCTCGCTGTTGTTGGGTACAACTTTAGTTATGATGGAAAAGAACAGCCCCGCATTTACCCGAAACTATTTTCTTCCCGTTAACAAAGTTACGTTTGTGCTTTCTACTTATCTTACCAATTTGATATTAATTTTGGTTCAGTTAATAGTTATTTTAGGAATATCCTTTGCATTCCTGCCCGAGATTTATGTTTCTTTGCTGCCTATCGCATTGATATTGTTCTTAGCCGCATCCGTGTTCACTTTTTTAGGGATGGGGGTCGGTTATGTATTTATTTCTGAAGAAACCGCCGTATTGGCTTCAATCTCACTGGGCAGCGTTCTATTGTTTATGTCAGGATTGATATTGCCGTTAGAGAGTGTATCTCCTATGTTAAGGGATATCGTCTATTTCAATCCGTTTGTGATTGCAGAAAGCTTAGTGCGTGAATTGCTGCTATTCCAATCTTCTTTAACGGTGTTGTGGATGGACATAGCCACACTATTTATTTATGCGTTAGTATTATTCTTGTTCATTCTAGTTTTAGAATCATTAATACACCAACGAGTAATTACTAGATTCTTCCATCATAGTCATCAGAAGCATAAAGAGCTGCAGAAGCAGGTGCCGAAAGAGCCGTGATTTGAGAGTTGAAGATGCTAACCAAATGCAAAGTTATAGCTATCACCGGCACACCCGGAACGGGGAAGTCGACCTTAGCTAAGCTGCTGGAGAAGAAACTAGGTTACTTTAGATTAGACTTACATTCGCATTATAAAGAGATTTCTAGTGGTTATGATAAGAAAAATAGATGTTATATTATTGATGAGAAGAAGTTTCTAGCTTTAGTTAAGAGAACCATTAAAGAGAAAGAGGGGAAGTCTGCCGGAATAATCGTTGATACGCATATTTCTCATAAACTTCCTAAACGCATGGTTGAGCTATGCATTGTCTTAACCTGTTCTGATTTGAAACAGTTGGAGAATAGATTAAAAAAGCGGAAGTATTCCAAAGCGAAGATTAGAGAAAACTTAGATGCAGAAATATTTCAGACGTGCTTGGTGGAGGCAAAGGAAATGGGGCATAAAGTGGTGGTGGGGGATACAGGTAAAGTGTTGGACAAAAATAAAATTTTTAAGAAAATTATTTCCGAGCTTTAATAATCATAAACTGTGGAACGGTTTTATTTCTTTCGAAAAAATCTGGAAATTTTTCCATTAATCCTGAAGGCACTTCCGGCTCAATCATTTTTTCAACTTTAAACCCGACTTTAACCAAAAGATTAATGTAATCGGAAATTTGGTGCTGATAACCTCCAATCTTGAGTTTTTTACCATCAATACTTGATATTTCTCCGAAAAAAGATTGGTTAGTAAAATAATTGTCTGGTGGTGTACCTGGCAAAGTATTAAAGCAGGGATGAATGACTGAAAAAATAAAAATTCCTTCTTTTTTTAATAATCGAAAGGTCTCTTTAAATGCTTTTTCTAATTCAGAATTATCTTTTAAATAATGCAAAGATGAAACTGCAGTAATAAAATCAAATGTTTCTGAAACCAGATTAATTTTACACATATCCGCAGTTTGGTAATGCAAATTATCCCGTTTGGCTTGCTTCTTTGCTAAACTAATCATAGCTGAAGAATAATCAATCCCTTCCACTTTTTGAAACAAATGAGCCAACTGTCTGGTCAGAAAACCTTCACCGCACCCGACATCCAATAAATTGAAATTAATCAAATTTAAATCCGCTTTAATTTCCCGAATAATGGCTGGAATACAAACAAAATCACTCAAAGTTATTGGTTTATCTCTAATCCAATTTTTGGCTTCAATCTCATTATAACTTTCGTGAATCATTTTCCCCACCAATGCGTTTTCTTTCTTTCATAAGATAAGAACAGCTGGTTTATAGAATAGCCCATGATTCCGGTTAAGGCTATCAAAGCATACATCAAAGGAATCTCATACATTAATTGTGCATCCACAATCCTTTGCCCCAGCCCGTAATTGGTTCCCACAAACATTTCAAAAGTTAAAACCAAGATTAAAGAGACAGTGATGGCAATTCTGATTCCGGTTAAAAGGTACGGCATCACTTCCGGCAGGATTATTTTTTTTATTACATCTAATTGGGAAAGGGGAATAGTTTTAGCCCAGTCCAGCCTCAATTTCTTGACATTTCTTACTCCATAAAGAGTGTTCATCAAAACATAAAAGCTTCCAGCGACGGCGATGGGAAATATTTTGGAGGCTTCGCCTATGCCTAAAGTTAGCAGAAAAACAGGGAATAAAGTTACCGGAGGAATACTTCTGCCAAAATCAATTAAGAATTCTAATGAATGATAAGCTTTAGGAAAATATCCCATAACTAAGCCTAAAGGCACACCGAGCAAAATCGCCAAGCTTAACCCTAAAAAAGTGCGCAGTAAAGTAAAAGACAAGTCTAAAATAAGCTGCTGGTCCCACATCCAGAAGAAAGCTTTTCCCATGGCTATTGGCGAGGGCAGGAGTAAAGAGTTCAAATAATAACTATAACCCTGCCAAACTAAAAGAGCCATAATTACAGTTAGAAGAGGAAGTAAAAAAGACTTTTTCATTCCAGCTGCTCCAATACTTTTTGTCTGAGATTAATGTACTCCGAGCTTTGCAAAACTGTTTTATCTCTGGGTCGGGGAAGATTAATGGGAATTATTTCTTTAATGGCTAATGGCGGACCAGAGAAAACTATCACTTTATCTCCCAGTAAAATCGCTTCTTCCGGATTGTGGGAGATGAATAGGGTTGTGGTTTTTTGCTCTTCCCATAAGCGCAGCAAGTCTAATTGCAAAGCTTGGGCAGTGTGATAATCTAAAGCGGAAAAAGGCTCGTCCATAAGCAATAAATCTGGCTTAGTCAAAAAAGCGCGGGCTAAACTTAATCTTTGCTGCTGCCCCCCGGAAAGCTGGTAGATATACTTCTGGCGATGTTCTAACAGGTTTAACTTCTGAAGCAATTGCTCTGCTTTCAGGACATTGGCACTTTCCTTTTCCTGTGGAAGAACAAAAGAGAGGTTTTCACTTACCGTTAGCCAAGGAAGCAGGGTATCCCGATAGTTCTGGAAAACCAAGTTAACTTTGGGCTGCTCTTTTTTCCAAGTGATTTTTCCAGTATATTCTTCTAATCCTCCCAAGATTCGGAATAGGGTGCTCTTCCCGCAGCCATTAGACCCAACGAAAGTAACAAATTCTCCCTCTTTGATCTCCAGATTCAAATCCTCAATTACGGCGAGGTCTGGAGCATTAAATTTCTTGCTGAGGTGGCTCACTGAAATCATTTTTCTCCATGTTCTTACCTCAAATCCACCAACATTTTAGAGACCTCTACTTTCTGCTTTAGATACCCCTCTTTGTAAAGCATATCGGCGTTTTCCTGAGCTTTCTCGACCAGCAAAGGATACTCAAAAGGGCTATATTCCGGCAAAGCATGCAGACCCTTAATCACTTCTGCATCGATGGGGGTATATTTAAGCAGCACCTGTTTAGCTTCTTCCGGGTGTTGTTCAATAAATTTGCCGGCTTTGTAAAAGGCACGGAAGATTTTTTTGGCGGCTTCCGGATTCTCTTTGATGAGGGAGCTTTTTACAAACACCCCTCCGCCAATCCAAGGGTCGTAAAGATATTTTTCAATCGGTGCAGATTCCAGAATTCGAGCTATTCCTTTTTTCAAAGCCACATTAATGATGGGCTCGTAAGTAAAGATTGCATCCACCTGCTTGGATTCTAAAGCTGCCGGCAACAAGTCAGGCTTCATTTCCACAATCTTAAGATTATCCGCAATTCCAAGCTTTTTTAGAACTAAGCTAAGATGTATTTTTTCCACCGCACCCGTATTGGTCCCAATGGTCCCTTTAAGTTCAGACAGAAATTTTACTGGAGAGTCTTTCCGCACTAAGATATAATCAATATAGTTCTCTTTGGTTTGAGTGTTGACAAGAATAGTTTTTACTGCTCCAGGCTGTTTTTCTTCTACTTCCAACTGCAGGACTAATCCGCCCCTGCCCACATCTAAATTTCCAGCTAATACCCCATCCATCACCTGATTAGAACTGTCAAATTTTACTAATTCTGCATCCAATCCTTCTTCGGCAAAATAGCCTTTTTCTTTAGCCACCATTACCGACAAGTAATGCGAGGTGGCTTTGTAGCCGACTTTAAGGGGTATATTCTCGGCAAGGCTCTTAACCGGATAAGACGTTTCCGGAAATTGGATTTGCGGCAGCAAGAACAGTAGCAATACTACTAAAGCCACGGCTCCGGCTAAGCTCCATAATAAAATCTTTTTATGTTTTTGTTCCATAATATCCCTCCATTTATTTGTTTTTATTACTTTAACTTAATTCTATAGGAGTACATGGACGTACTCTTCTTTTAAACGTCTCGAGATCATGTAAGATTTCATAAGACTCATTCCACGTAAAAGTCGGATTATAGTTCCAGCAGTCAAAACGAGCCGAATTGACATCTTCAGTTTTCCTCCCAGTTACAAATACGGCTACGCTCCCATCTCCTGGAGAAAGATAGCTAATCTTCCTGTCCATTCCTGGTGCCAAATTGGGAGATTTGATATCAACGGGAGGCAGGCCTTCCGCAGTTGCTCTTTGCATCCAATCATCAAAAGAAATTATGCCATTATGATCATAATCAACGCCATGCTCACGAGAAATTTTGAATTTAATAAAGTCCTCCGCTTGGTGTGCTGTACATATGCCGTGGTTATCTATCCTTAAACAATCACTACACTGAATAGAATCAGAATCTTGAGGTAGGAATTTTCCTTCTTGGGATTTATGGTTGGTATTAATATAAACCAATCTCTGCCCACTCTTTTTATCAGATTTAAGAGTAAATAGAGCATCGAAATACTCCATAGTGTAATTACTATCTCCTTCTGAAGAAATTAGCTTTCCAAAGAGCTGTTTCAATTCACTCGGGGGGACTCTTTTTTTCCTGCCATCAAAAGCATTACCTGAATTCAGAAGGTTGGTAAAGTCCACAAACTGGCGGATGGTGAGCATCTGAAAGCCACTTTCCTGCAAACGGTGATGCCATCCACACCAATCGAGATTATCTACAGCATAAGTTTTGGCCACATAAAGGTCTGGATAAGAATAACCCTCGTGGCTCCTGCCGGGAAGAATAATATAATCAGCTAAGTCGCCTAAGTTTTGCACTGGCTTTGGTTTTTGGTCTGTTTCAATTTTTTGGGTCATGTTTTTTATCTCCTTAATTTTTACTAATTTCTACGGGGCAATTTGAATATCCATTGCTTTACCCCCTAAAGTCTTTTCATTAACTTGTGAATCATCAGCCTCACTAACTCTTACTGCCAAAGTGGTAGCTTTCTGGTAAAATTCTTCCAGACGTTTCCCATTTAAGTTTTTAATCTGGCTAAAGAAGTCCAGTCGAGAAAGGGCATCATTCTCAATATTAATCTCTGGAAAATGCCGGCTTTCCCCTTTTTCAAAACCGCGAGCCCATTTTCTTCCCTCCCGAAAGAGCAAGGCAAAAAGATTGCCGTGAAATTCTCCGGAGAGATATGCTTGATATAAACTCACTAAGGCCGTAGTGGTCTCTCTCCTGTCGGAAAGTTTGAAAGTTCCAATTCCCATCTGCTCATAGGCAGAAATATCCTCTGGACGGATAAATGGGCTTTTCAATAGCTCTATAGGATTATTAAGGTAAGTTGAAGCACACCAGAACAGATAGGGATTTATCTCACTACCCGGTTCAGCTTCTCCCTTCGGCAACTGCTGTGACCTTTGAGAAAGATACTGGTAATGTGCAGTTCTTCTCGGGCAATGGTCCAAACAGGAAACATTAGCATAAAGCCGCAACTCTATTTCCGGCGGTGCAGAATAAACCAAGTCTTCTATTCGCTTAAAATCTCGATTAACCGTGTGTTGATTCAAAGTAATAGCTTTTACTCCGAAATCTGTGTATTTCTTTACTTCTTCGGTTGTATCTGCCCCGGCGATGACGGATAAATGTAGTTCCAAGTGGGGGTATTCACTTCTTAAAATATGGATTAAATAATCGTCAGAAACGGTTAAAGAATCTGTCCCAGCATCCAGTAAAAAATTAATTTCCCCTCGGATTTCTTGAAGAGCGGAGGGGTTAGCAGAAAGTTCTTTATTCATGCCGTTCATTAGATAATTGAATTTCAACCCACAAGCTTGGGCAAACTGAATATGCTCTTCCAACTCTTTCCGGGAGGTGGGGGGTAATTCCGTTGCTGCTCTTCCGCTGCCCGTGATGCTGCGGGGCAAAGAGCCGTAAACTTCTACAATCTTATTTTTGGAGTACAGTTTATTTAGCCGACTAATCTCGACCAACAGAAAAGGGTCATAATTAGTAGCCACGGTGAAATTAACCATGTTTAGGATTTTCCTCCAAGCAATTATTCTGAAGGTGCCATTCGGCAATCTCATCGCTAGTGGCTAACCAAACGTCTTTATGCTGGACCATATGTTCCAATGCTTTTTCCAGATATTTTATCCGAAATGGCTGGCCCACTACAAATGGATGTAAAGGGATGGCCACCACCCGCGCGCTTTCCCTGTTGCTTTCTTCATACAACTGGTTAAACTGGTCCATCAAAACTTGGCAATATCTTTGTTCGCTGGCATTCTTGCACAGAAATAAAGTTATGTCATTTACCTCAATAGAGTAAGGCACGGAAATCATTTTTCCAGTTTTAACATTCAGCGAAAAAGGCTGATCATCACTGCACCAATCCAATAAATAAGTTAAGCCTAAGCCCGCTAATATTTCCGGCGTGTTAAATGTCTCGGTTAAAGCTGGACCCAGCCAGCCTTTAGGCCGATGCCCGGTTGAGCTTTCAATCGCCTGCACCACTTCTTCCAGATATTTCTTCTCTTCTTCCAACGGCATATTTGCCTGAAGAGTAGAATTATTTTTCCCATGCGCCAGCCAGCACCAATTGCGCTTATTCCCTTCAGTAATTATCTGGGGATATTGAGCACAAACATCGGAGTTGAGCAGTACGCTGGCGCGCAATCCCAATTTATCCAATGTTTCCATCACTCGCCAAATTCCTACCCGTACTCCATAATCTCTCCACCCATAATTCATGGGATCCGGCACTAATCCAGCGGTTCCGGGGTAAATGCTGGTAGAGGGCTTATCAACTTCATAGTGCTCAATGTTCAGCCCAACCCACAATGCTACCCGCGCATCATTGGGTAACTTTAATTTTGGCCTTTCTGTCATCGGTGAATAATCGTATAATTTATTGTTCATTTTCTTAAGCCTCCATTTTTATGCCGTTTTCAAGTAATCCATCACTTCATTCAGTAGAACTACATCTGCATACTTCATTTGCAAATCTTTCAGGCTTTGTTCGTGCGCCGGTAAGGAGCGATCAGCTACTGCTTCTCTAACTACAATCGGAATATAACCATACTGAATCGCATCTACTGCGGTTGCTCTGATGCATCCGCTGGTAGTACATCCAGCTATGATTAAAGTATCAACCCGTTTGGAATTAAGACGCGAAACTAAATCTGTACCAAAAAAAGCTGAAGCATATTTTTTAACAATGATGGAATCTTCTGGGTCTCGCTGAATTCTGGGGTCTATTTCTACGGCAGGAGTTCCTTCCCGTAACGTTTCTAACCCTTTCATCTTACGGAACCACAGCCCCGTTGTGGTATAAGTAGGAGGAGCATCTAAGGAATCTGAAATCTCCCTTTGACCATAGGAAACAACAGTAAAAAATACTGATACGGCATCAAACTGGACTTCTCTACAACCTTCAAGCAGCGTATTTATCGGAGAAATAATTGCATCTAAATCCGAGCCGAGGGGCATGTTCCTATCTGTAAAAGCGTTCATGACATCTACGACTAATAATGCCGGATGAGTGCCGAACCCTAAATTTCTCCCGAAGCCGCGATCTTTCAACCGGGCTTCCTCTTCTAGATTTGTTGGTTGTGTCATTACTATTTGGTACGAAGAGGTTAACTTTATTAAGCCTAGTCGTCATGTAACATGACGATAAGAAAGATTTATAAAATGGGCTCTTTTTAAGTACGAATACTGGAATGGAACAATACCTCTTAGAGAAACTTGGACTGACTAAAACCGAAGCCAAGATTTATCTCCTGCTGCTGCGCCTCGGTCAGGTTCCAGCCACCCCCATCATCAAGAAAGCAGAGCTGCATCGCGCTACTGTATATGATGTACTCGAACGACTGATGGAAAAAGGCTTAGTTAGCTACGTGATAAAGAATGGAATCCGCCATTATTCTACTACCGAACCGGAAAGGTTTGAAACGATTCTTCAAGACAAGGAAAAAGAAATTCAAGAGCAACAGAATACTTTTCAGGAGATTAAGAAAGAGCTGAAAACTCTGGCTTCGCTTTCCAAAGAGCAGTATCCGGTAGAAGTGCTGGTGGGCAGGGGCGGATTGAAAACAGCTTTAGAAGACGTGCTCCGAAGAAAGAAAACTTTCTATGCTTTAGGCGCACAAGGGAACTTTCAGAAATATGTTAAAGATTATCACCACATTTGGCACCATAAGCTAAAACAGCTCAAAATCCAATGCAAGATGATTTATGCGGAAAAATGCCGCAAGCTTAGAACGAAAGAATTTCCTTTGCCTTATGCTAAAGTCCGATTCATTGACAAGGTTTATGACGGGCCCATGACCACTCACTTTTATGATGATACTGTCTTAATTGTGATGTGGGCAGAGCAGCCCATTGTCATCCGCATCAAAAGCAAAGAGTTAGTGGGACATTATTTAGGATTTTTCAATCTCATCTGGAAAATGTCTAAGCCCTGAATTCCAAAAGAAGCATATAATGCACACAATCTTATTAAATCACAAATGAAATTAACTTAAACCATGTCTCTAAACGTACAAGACAAACTGCATCTGAAAAGATTGATAACCGAGCTCAAAGCACAGAAAGCGCTGCACACCGAGTTCGTTTCAGTGTACATCCCGGCAGAGTATGACATCATTAAAATCATCCAGCACTTAGCCGAAGAGCAAGGCACCGCTTCTAATATTAAATCTGCTATTACCCGAAAGAACGTCCAATCTGCACTAGAAAAGATGATTCAGCACTTAAGATTGTTCAAATGCACTCCGCCTAATGGCTTAGCTGTATTTACCGGGAATGTGGCTGCTACCGAAGGCAAGCAAGATATGCGGGTGTGGAGTATCGAGCCACCGGTGCCGTTAAACGTTCGTTTATACCGTTGTGACAAGAATTTCATTGTTGACATTCTGGAAGATATGCTGGCAGAGAAAGAAGTTTATGGATTGGTAGTATTAGATCATCGCGATGCTACTTTAGCCTTATTGCGAGGGAAAAGCATTATTACACTGACTAGAACTCACTCCGAAGTTCCGGGAAAGATGCGTGCTGGAGGTCAGAGCGCGCCTAGATTCGCTCGTGCTAGAGAACTAGCCAACAAGATGCACTACAAGAAAATTGCTGATTATATGATTGAACAGTTCCTGCCCTTAGGAAATAACTTAAAAGGCATCATTATCGGCGGTCCAGGAGTTACCGTTAACGATTTCATGAACCACGATTATGTTACCGGAGAATTAAAGAGAAAAATCATCGGTACTAAAGATTTATCGTACACGGATGACTTTGGATTGCAGGAATTGTTAGACAAATCTACTGACTTATTAGAAGCAGAGGAAATTGCCCGAGAAAAGAAAATAATGGAACGCTTCTTCAAACAATTGTTGGATAACCCTGGAAAAGTCACTTATGGAGAAAAAGAAACCTTACGTGCTTTGGAAATGAATGCAGTAGATACTTTATTGCTTTCAGAAAACCTGCCGGAAGACAGGATATTCAAATTAGAGGAACAAGCGGCTAAAGGCGGAACTGAAGTCAAGATAATTTCTATCGAAACTAGAGAAGGCGTCCAGCTCAAAGAAATGGGCGGGATTGCGGCGATATTAAGGTTTGAGATTGGATAAGATTGTAAGTAAAGATTAAGCATCATTATATTTCTTATCTTTTTTACTAAATTCTCATGCATCACAATTAAATACTTGCTCCTCTTTGAACTCAATAGAGGTTCTTAGAGTATAAAACTTAGGAGGTATTGCCATGACCAAAATCAATAGCGATGAAATGGATCAATCATATCGAACTGCCAGCAGATTGCTGCAAGTTCAATTTTCCCAAAGTCCGGAATTAGCTCAGCAGTTCGGACAATTGGACAAAGTTAACCCAATCGTGGTTAAAGGAATGCATGACCATATCGAACTAATTTTTCAAGCATTAAACTTCAGGTACGAGCCTGCTACTCTAAGTACCCTGTCTAAGATTAAGCTAACTCCAGAACGGCCAATTTTTATTAATTGTGGAAGCAGCGAGCCCAATCGTAATACTATCGCTTTACTTAACGAGCATGTACATGAAGGAGGCGTAGTTATAACCACCGATTGGTGCCTTCATCATATCGTGGAAAAAGCGTTTCCGGATTATATCCAATGGACTAAAACCCAAACTGGCGCGAATAATGAATCTTTCCCAGTAGAATTTGTGTTAAATGAATTTAAAGATAATCATAACTTAGCTCCCAGCTGGTTTGTAGAAAACAGCAGTTATCCCTTACAGATATTAAAACCAGAAGAAGTTAGAGTTATACTCAAAAGCGATGAATTTGGTAAAAAGTACGACTGCAACCCCGCTTTAGCCGTAGGCTTTCCGATGGGAAAAGGGGGAGTCATTCATTATGTAAGCCACTTGTATGCCCAGATGGTAGAGCTAAGGGGAGCCAAAGATGCCCAAGCCAGCTGTAACTTTGCTGAGGAGATGGGGGTTGATGCTGGAGTGTTAGGAGATTTAGGAAAACAAACTTCAGCTGGCAGCGTCAAAGCGGCTTATTCCACCATATTAACTGCAGTCAAAAGCGGCACATTTCATTTTGGGAAGAAGGATGTACCGGCTACAGAAGCAAAGATGGCTGCCAGTAAAGTCGGCTCTGGGGATAGATTCAAGCTTACCGCTGAAGAACCAGTTCTTAGTTACGGAGTAAAAAAAGAGACGTATGAGGTTAATTTGGGGCCTTTGGAGAGAGAATTGATTCTGGGCCGGAGTTTAGAATGTGAGGTTATTTGTGTATCAAACTCTTTAGTGTCGCGACACCATGCTGCTCTTTGCCCTCGTAATAGCCACTTAGAACTGCGCGACTTGGGAAGCCGGAATTACACTTTCGTAAACGGAGAACGCATAACTTCGCCCACACCAATTTCGTATGGGGATAGAATCGGCTTGGGTCCGGAATGCTCGCTGAGAGTACAACATTTGTAATCGGTTCAAGAGGAAGATAACTTAATGCGAGCATAATCTATTAATCTCTCTAGACCGCGCCCACGCATCTTTATCCCTTCTTTACTTTCCTGAAGATGAGGTGGATTGAGCAGAAATAATCTCAATTTTTCATTATATCCATACTGAAGCAAAGTTTGAGCTAAGAACGCTACATCTTGTTGGTTACGTGCAATTCCAGCATCAGACTCAGCCTGCACTTTATAATCTAACCCGATAAACCCTTGATTTAATGTTCCCACACAAATCCACCTTAAAGTATTGCCGTACTTTTTCTCAGTTGGAGTCCATAATGCCCCGTCATACTGTCCTTGCATCGCCTCACCGTGATGTGCAGCACTGCCTAAAATTAATTCCGTTCTTCCGGTTTCTCTTTCAGTTACGCCTTTGGTGAAAGGCAACCCCACATACTGATCAAAATCAGTGCTGTTGTTTGCAACTTTCATTAATATTCTTCCCGCTTCCTGGTTGTACAAAAACATATCGTCGGTAATTGTAGTTAATCTCTCCAGCCACTCATTTTCGTAAGTTATGCTGGGACGATGTTTCTCGACGTTTCCAGCTAAAGCGATTAACCCGCCACTTTGTCTTGGTTTAGGACGCTTTGCCGGCAATGCTTTTGCTCTTCCATAGTCACCGCCACAACCAATACTTTTCCACGCCATGTTTTCCCTCCGCCAGCTGCCTGGCAAATAATTAGAAGGAGTTATCATATTTAATACCCAATTGTTGATTTTTATTAAAAAAGATAAAGAACTATGAATGAAACAAGATATCTTCAACGCAGGATTAATATATCTCCTCTAATTATGAACTTTCATGAACCTTATCCCCGAAGCGTATTCCAGATTATTCCCTGATAAAGAATTTCCTTACCAAGCTGAATTGAATTACAATCTGCGCCTGTCTGATTTTAATTCTAATGTTCGCCTGTATGGAAATAAAATTAACTTAAATTTAAACCTTCAATGGAAAGATATCGATGATGAAATAAAAATTGGATTGATTCAATCTTTACTGCTAAAAATATTAAAACAGAAAAGAAACACTCCAAATATTGAGCTTTATCACAACTTCATCAAAAACATTCCAACTCTAACCCCTAAAACAGAATCGGATTTGATCTTAGATGCTTCATTTAAACGAGTAAATGAACAATTCTTCTCCAGCCAGATAGAATTACCAAATTTAACTTGGGGCACAGATTCTCGTACTAAATTAGCCTCGTACAATTTTCATCGCGACCTTATCTCTGTATCGACTATATTCAAAACCGCTCCGGAAAGAGTGCTAGATTATTTGATGTATCATGAACTACTGCACAAATGGCAGAAATTCCGGCATAAAAACGGAAGAAGCTTTTATCACACCTCTGAATTCAGAACCGCAGAGAGAGAATATCCGCAGCAGAAAGAGGTAGAAGAAGAGATGAAAAGGATGATTAAACGACCGTCGTCAAAGAAATCGTTATTTGGATGGCTTCTTAACTAGTCATTATCGACTCTAGGAGCCAGAATAAATGCAATCATTAATTTATCGATCAACTTATATTCCAGTTTAAGCGGATAATCAGTATTGAATTTTAACGTAGCTCTCTCAACTAATTTTCCAGCAACTCCCATC
>CAZIUU010000005.1:0-26344 GCA_964542815.1 uncultured Methanosarcinales archaeon
CAGAGAAAATGGAGTTAGCAAAGAAAGGCAGGGCTTTTGTGGAAAAATTATCTGAAAAGAATATTATTAAATATTCTGCTTCCGAATTAATTCTTGATATTTCTATGTCTCTGATGTATGTTGGAGCTGGAACGATGTCGTTAGGAGGCTTAGGTTTACTGGAAAAAATCTTAGATAATAATTCAGGACTTTCACCACTTCAGCTTCTGGTTAGTGGTGTCCTGTTATTCGTGGTCGGAGTTGTAGGTGGAACCACTGCCAAGTACAAATTATTCCAATATCAAAAGAAAAATGAATTAATTAATGTTTTAGTCAATGGAAAATATCGGGCCATTTTAGATAACCCCGAATGCAGTTAAACGATTTATCCTATAGATCCATATTTCCATTCCAGTATATAATTGGTGGTCAGTTTCCGATTGACTGGCGAATAATGGGTCTCTATTTTATAGTAGTGATTAACCGAAAGGTTTAAAAATAGGCCTCCCATTAACTAAGTCATGGCTTTAATTCGATTCGTTAGCAGAAATCAAGGCGAGCTAATAAAACGCAACCTCTCAAATAATCTGGTGGCAATTGACGTTTCTTCAGATGGTCTTTATCCATATAACTTATTTAGCCCTGACACCCATTCTCCTAAAATACAAATTCCTGTACCTGGAATGGAAGAGGAATTCGCAGAGTCTGTAGAAGGCATTTGGCAGGGGCTTAAAGTAATAAATGGAGAGATTGATAGATACCTATTTCACGGGAAGCCTCATAAAAGGGAAGGGCAGGAGGGCGGGCATATGTATAAAGGAAACATCTTGAGATTGGAAGAGGCCCGCTGGAGCATTTATATCCCCACTTATAAATTTTATTTAGATCATTATGTTCCAGAGGAAGTTATTTCATCTATTTTGATAGAACAAAGGAGCGGTAAAAAAGTGTTTGTGTATGATGTAAATGACAATGGCGATATTCGTAATCCTCAACCTTTAGCGCATGCAGCGGTGCTTGCGACTCACCTTAATTTAAAAATATTTAATCAAAGCTATTCTCCTCTGAATGAAGAGGAAAGGCAATTAGTGCTTATCTTAGATGACCCGGGATTAACTCTAGAAGAAAAAGTAGCTTCGATTGCTCCACTTCTTCAAGATCCGGCTTTTAGGAAATCGTTCAGGTATCGTTGTGTTGAGCATCCTTTTAATATTGATGATTTTCATATTGCTGAAGCCATGGGGGATGTCTGATGATTACGTTTTACCAAGGAGATTTATTTACATCTACCGCTGAAGTTCTAGCTCATGGAGTTAGTACAAGAGGAATAATGGGCAGAGGAATTGCTCGGGAGTTTCATTCACGCTTTCCGGAGATGTATCAAGATTACTTACAACGTTGCCAAGAAGAAAGGCTGCATCCCGGAGAAGGATACCTGTTTCGTAATCCTATCGCACCTCATGTATTAAATCTTATAACTCAGGATAAAGGCTTAGCGACCGTAGAATACCTCTCTTCAGCCTTTGAGTGGTTATCCCAATCTTATTCTCAACTTGGGATTGAAGTTGTAGCTATGCCCAGAATTGGAGCTGGGTTGGGAGGATTAGAATGGGATGTAGTTAAAGAGATAATAGAACATAAGTTTGATAATTCTAAACTGAAAATAGAAATCTGGGCTCTTTAAGCTACAATTAAAGCAGCTCTCTCTACAACTTTTATGACCTGTTCTGGGTGAAGCGAAGCAATAGCAAATTTTGTTGGCACTCCGGGTTGAATTCTAATCCAAACTTGTTCCGGGAAAACCTCTATCTCTAATGCTACTTTTGCCTCAGCATTGCCTGCGCCTAAATCTCTTTGTATTTCATTCTGGCCCCATCCAGAAAATCGGCCTCTTTCTACAAAGTAACTGTAAGGATCTTGGATAGAAGGGCCCACAAATCGGTCTCCCTCAATCCAGCGAGCATTTTGGAGAGAGGAATAGTGGTCTCCTTTGATTAATATTTTATTGCCTTTTATTTTTACACCCTGAAGTGGCTTAGCTCCAATCCATAATTTTCCAGAATTAAAAGTAAGGATTCCTTCTTGGACTGCTCGGGTTAATTGAACGTAATTCTTTCTTCCAGCACCAGGATTTTTTTTGATTAGAAACAAACTTTCTAACTCTTGGAATTTAGAATCTTCCATCTGTAAGTAAGTTGACTCTATTTTGAGATAATCCTGAAGCCGATAGATTTTTCCTTTTTCAGGGAGAGCATTGGAATGAAGTTTATCCAAAATCTCTACGGCTAGTATTTTTTGCTCGTTTCCTTTCTCTTTGAGGAAAAATGTTAATTGTTCAAACTGCGATATCTCTTCCGCTGGCAGTAAACTCAAGTTATAAATGTATTTAAGTTTATCCAAGATGTTAACATACGGATTAAAAAATCCGGAGCGGTATAGTTTCAATAGTTTTTTAGTGCTCTGGTGGTCTATTTCATCTCTTTTTAATCTCTCCCAAATTCTTTGGAAGTAGATTATCTTAAATCGATAAACTTTTTCTACGTTAAGTATCTCTTTCTTTAGGGAAAAAACTTCCGAACGAAGCTCTTTCCATCTAGAAAAAAAATTATATACCATAATTCGATGAAGGGTACTTCCTTTTTATATATTTTTCCAAAAATCTTATTAAGCTACCATTTAAACAATATCAGTTAATGCCACAACTCCTCTCCCCTGCGGGGGATTTCAGTATGCTCACTGCAGCGATTAAAGCCGGAGCAGATGCTATCTATTTTGGGATTCGTGGATTGAATATGCGGGCTACGGCGAGTAATTTTGAGCTGAAAGATGTAACAAAAGTAATCTCTTTCTGCCACAAACACAAAGTCAAAGCTTATTGCACTATTAATGTGATAATCTATGAAAAAGAGTTAAAACTGCTGGAAAAAAATCTCAGAACTCTAAAACAAGCTAAAATTGATGCGGTTATCTGCTGGGATTTAGCTGTAGTTAAGAAATGTAATGAGTTAGGAATTCCAATCCATCTTTCCACCCAAGCCAGTGTCAGCAATTCAGAAGCAGCAAAATTCTGGAAAAAGTTAGGTGTAAAGAGAATCGTTTTAGCCAGAGAATGTTCTTTAGAAGATATTAAATTAATCAAAAAGAAAACCGGTTTAGAAATAGAAGTCTTCGTACATGGAGCAAGATGTATTTCTTTATCCGGTAGGTGTTTTATGTCTCAAGAGCTATTCCACAAATCAGCCAATCGGGGAGAATGTTTGCAGCCATGCCGGAGAGATTACTTAGTTACAGATGAAGAAGGCAAGCAGATGAAATTGGAAAATAATTTTGTGATGAGCGCCAAAGATTTGTGTACTCTGCCGCTTTTACCAGAGATACTTAAAACCGGTGCAGATTCCCTGAAGATTGAAGGCAGAAATCGGGGAGCAGAGTATGTATTCAAAGTAACGAAAGTATATCTCGAGGCTTTAGATGCGATTAAACACAAGAAATTTAACGCAGAACTGGTAAAAAAACTTACTGAAACCCTGAAAGAAGCGTACAATAAAGAATTTTCCACCGGATTTTTAGTAGATTATCCTCATCACCAGCGCTGTAATGTTTATGGAAGCAAAGCCACAGTAGAAAAGGTACAATTAGGCAAAGTAACTAATTTTTATCGTAATAAATCAGTAGCAGAATTCAAGATTGAATCAGAAGGAATTAAAGTAGGAGATAAACTGGCTTTTGTTGGACCTACTACAGGATACGTAGAAATTGAAATTAAAGAGATGTATACTGATAATGGAAAATGCAATAAAGCTGAGAAAGGAGTAATTGTAGCCATAGCTGTTCCCCAGAAAGTACGTGAAAATGATAAAGTGTATTTGATCAAGAAAAGGAAAAAGCAAATTAATTTCGAAAAGTATTTAAATATTCCCCCCAGAAGAGTAACTACATCTGATTTGTGTGGGGAAACAAACAAATGAAACAAGCAATTGCGTATATTACTTCATTAATTTTACTTAATGGCTGTAATAGTTTAACCGCTGTAAAAACAGAGAATATACCTGCTAGTAAACCGGTTAGTACTCTTGAAGATAAAGCCAATAAAAAAATAAGGGTAGAAATTTTCTTTGACCCTAGTTGCTCGCATTGTCATGAGTATTTTGATTGGATTGAATCAAGCGGATTGAGTGAAAAATATGCACAAGATGTTGAATTTAAAAAAGTCTGTGTTGAATTTGTTGGATTAGGTAAAGAAGGAAGATGCAGAGAGCAATATGGACAAGACGGGGAAGGTAATTTTTTAGTTCTATTTAGCCGTTGTACAGCTAGTGGTGACGAGTATCATTGCGGAGTTCCAAGAGTGTTCCTCAATGGAAAATATATTCCGGACAGAGGAAATCTTGAAAAGCATATAACCGCGGAACAAATCTTACCAGGAAACTAAACCATAATCACAACAAGAAAAGAGAAATAATTCTTCACTAATATTCTATTACTCTTTTAATCTTAACCGGAATATTATACTTATGAAAATACTTCAAGAACAGATTAGAGTGTTCTAATGGCACAACAATACATCCTTTTCCTAACCTTTCTCCGCCATATTTCTGCACCATTCCATCATAGAACTTGTTGTTTTGAACAAATCCGTTAAGCTGTTTGTTAATTAATACTCGCGTGGAATTTGGCTGAATGTTTTCCCAGATGAAAAAAGTTTCATGTTTTCCTTCTTTAATCTCGGATTTAAATTTCCCATATAAAGTGATACCATTAGCAATGATGTTTGGCTTAAGTGATTCCCATTTATCTAATACCCCAATTGTCAGTTTTATTTGATTACTTATTCCCATAGGCTTCCAATAATTTTTGTACTTAGTAGACCTTTCGAATTCACGTAAAAGTTGGGTACATTCTTTTTCCAATTTTTTATTCTCTTTAACTGTGTCTAAAAACAAGTCTACATCACTTTCTTTACCGGCTTCGTCTCGGGATACACTCCCAAACAAGATTACATTTTTTATTTCTTCTTTGTGAGTGGTCTTTTGCAGTAGGAAAGAAGTAAAGTCCAACGCATAAGCTATTAGTTTATTAGAACTCATTTACGCCCGCCTCATGGAACAGTTGTTTAAGTTGATTAAAAACAGAGAGAACTTCTTGGATAACTTCAATTTTTTGCGGCTTTCCATAGCATAATTGGTTTCTCTTTCCCTCAATCTTGGCGATTAAATTAAATATATCGTTTTTATGTGGAAAATCAAAAGGGAATTTTTCTATAAGCTTGTTCTTAGAATTAAACCATTCATGTTTTATCACAAATCCTGGATCGATAAAATTAAGCTTATGTAAAAGTATCTCTAACATATCGGCGCAGGCAGCTGAGGTGTTAAACCCAATATTTCGCTGTCTTTCTAACAGCCCTTTCTCTATGCTTTCTTCTATTACTGCCAAGCTTTCTCTTAACTGTCGGTAATGGTCATCTGTATTCATGGTTTCATCTGAAACCGAATAATAGTTTCATTTGTAGCTAAATAAGCCTAATATTTAAATCTTTCGGTTAGTTTGTAGCAAAATGGTGGTTTCACTTGAAACTAAAGATTATTTAAGAAAATAATAATTAATTATTAATATTTTCCAGCATTCCAGGCAGATTTCCCATAACTTGCCGTAAAATTTCTTTGTCTGACAAATGCGGCTGTCGTTCAGCAATATTTAGTGCCTCAGATGCAGCTGCAATCATGCCCATCTTGGTTATCTCATCTTTCCCTGAAAGCACGTTTTTGGAAACGTGTTGAATTACTCGATCATTATCCGCATTAGGATTCTTTTTTTTGCAGTTTAACGCTTCAGAAGCCGCTGCTACCATACTTATCTTTCTTTCAATAGGATCAATTTCTTTAGCCATCTTTCCCTCACACTCTTTTTTGATTTGATTTATACTCGACGAATTAGATTTCCGTAATCCAATTCGTCTCCTAATAAGCAAGCGTAGGATTGATAAACTTACGATAATTTCATACGCTTGCTATAAGATTAATTCTTTATTAGCGTAGACGTAGACCTATTTATATAGTTTATGTTTCTGGGGGATATAGGTGGTAGAATGGAAATTCAAAACAAAGGCATGTATTAAGTCTCTTCAGGACAGGGGGTTCAAAATTGAGCGAATAGAATCGACCTTCTGACCGGCTGTTTAAGTCGGGCAGGCCTGTTCTGGTCCCCGACTTAATAATACAATAAATGGTATGTGCATAACTCGTTCGCTTGCTCGAATCACTACCACATTGGAATCGAGCACTGTGTGCGGGTCGCAATGGGTTGCTCATCTCAGCACGAACAATAAGACTAGCTCACTGACCCATTGGCGCTATGCACATACAATAAATGCCAACCTTTAAAAACAGGAGGCTTACCAGCAGATTATGAGCCTGGAACAGCTATTAAGTCAGAGTGATGGTGAAATTATCACCCGCGAACTAAAACTAGGAGTGTTAAACTATCTGGAAAATAACAACACAGTTAAATGCGAAGGAATCTTGTTCATAGATAAATTATTGCATGTTGCAGATACTCTGCTTAGATGCCAATATGATGGGATGATTTCTCATAATCTTACCAAAATTTTCACATTCTGCCAGGAAGGCATGGCCATGATGAGCCCGTTATTAAGCCCGGAGATTGACAAAAAAGAACAAGAAGTGATTTATATATTACAATCCCGCTTATCATCGTATGCTGAAAATGCGGCAAAATTACTTTTTCGGGATACCAAAGAGATAACTTGGGGCGAAAATCAATATAAATATGCATTTGAAACCGGCAGATTATTAGAAGGGATTAATGATTGGAAATCTTCCCATTCTTATAGTTTTGCTGCGGATGCCGCAATGACATTATTTTATTATACTAAAAATATTTGCTGGCTGGAAAAATTTTATAGCGCCAGAATGAAATCAGCTGAGATCGGAGAAAAAAGCGATGTTAAACATTCTGTCCATTCTTATAGTTTTGCTGCGGACACCGCTAAAGAGTTATATGAACACACCAAAGCTCTCGACTGGCTGGAGAATGTTTACAGTGCCAGAATAAAATCTGCTGAGCTTGGGGAAAAGAGCGACGTTAAACATTCTGCACACTCATACAGTTTTGCTGCGGATACTGCCGAAGAGTTATTTGAGCACACTGCTGATATAGAATGGCTTATCAAATGTTATAATGCCCGGATTAATTCTGCAAATATTGGTAAAAATAAAGATGCCCGGCACTCCATGCATTCTTTCAGCATTGCCGGTGAAGTTGCCATTAAGCTATATCATATTACACAAGAGATTGAATGGGCAGAAAAGGGGTTTAATGCTTCCATGGGCTCGGCGGAGATGAGCAGTACAACTAACGAGCGCCATTCTGCTTATTCCTACCGTTACTCCGGAAATATAGCTATGTTATTGTTTGAGATAACTAAAAACCCAAAATGGCAGAACATCGCTGTTCGCTCTTATCAAAATTTTTTAGATTACAGCCTAAAGCTGAATGTTTTAGGAGAATTGAAAGAAGACAAAATTCAGGAAGTTTTGAACTTGCGTGATACCGTTGAAAGATTAAATGAAGAGATTAAAGATGGAATTGGATGCTTAAAGAAAGCTGCTTAATGACGATATAATGTTATTATCTGGTTATTCTTGTTATCCTAGTCCCGCAGCATCATAAACTTTATAAAAAAAGCTCTTCCCGCCAACCTATGAAGAAATATTTTCTTATTGGAGCTTTAGGATTACTCACCGCTGCTGTTCATGGGGAGCCTCTTTCTCCTCCCGCTTCTCTCGTAGACGAAGAAACCTGCCTGCTTCAGGAAGAGTATGATGGTAGGAATTGCATCCGCAACTTAGAGGCATTTATCCACGATTTTGATGGCCGGCAATTGCGTTTTGCAGAGGAGTTAGCTTATCTGAATGCTTATGCCGGAATACATGACGATGCCGTAGATGCCGGAGAATTGGTAGCTTATGCTCTGGACGGAGAATATACTTTTCCGCAAACTGATGAAGAGCAGTTAGAACAATCATTAGTACATTATTTTCTGACCGAGCAGATTGAAAAGATTTTTGTTGCTGCTTATGATATTAATGCAGATCATTATATCAATATTAAAGATGATCTTAACGGGGATAATAGCATCACTTCTGAAGATGAAGAGAGCTACCTGCGACAGTTAAAGATGCCGTCGTTGAAAGAGGGAGAAATGCTGGCGCAATTACGAATTAAGCTACATTGAGCCGAAAAGCTTATATAGGAACGGTTGGTTCATATATATGAACAATATGTTCCGATTGAAAATGAACTCATTAACCCCTACTGAAAATGCAGTAATATTGACGTTGTTTAAAGACTTCAGTAAAAACTACAATGCAAATTCTATCTCAAAGCCAATGGAAATCACTCCACGAGGCGCATTAAAGATTCTTAAACACTTAAAGAAGCTGAATTTGGTAGTTAGTAAGCAGTTCGGTAAAGCGACGTTCTATAAAGTAAATTTAGAAGATTATTACACTTTAAGAACTGTAGAAACATTACTTATCTCTGAAGCAAGAGAAAAAGCATCGCGATGGCTGTATGAATTTCAGGAACTCTTTAAACACGTAGAGATTGCGGTTATCTTTGGCTCAATAATCAAGTCGCCAAAAGAGGCCAATGATGTAGATGTATTATTAGTGTTCCCACAGAAACAGATGAACTCAGTGAACGCGTTTATTCAAGAAAAAAATAAAATATTACTCAAGCCAATTCATCCAATCATGCAATCTCCAAAAGATATTAAAGCAAATCTAAAGAAGAAAGATGCTGTTATCTTCAGTGCTTTAAAGCAAGGATATGTGCTACAGGGATATGATAAGTTGGTGGAGGCAGTGAAGAATGTCACAAGTTTCTAAAAAATTAGATTGGTGTTTAAATAAAGCGAAAAGAGAACTAGCAGAAACTGGGCTGCATCGTGGGCTGGTTGAAAGTGAGCCAGACACAAAGATGGCAGTGAAACACATGGTTAAAGCAGAGCACAATCTTAAAGCTGCTCTTTATTTCGAACAAGGAGGATATTCTGACTGGTCGATGAGCGCTTTTTTCTACTGCTTGTATCATTGCTTCTTGGCTATTCTTAGAAAATATGGTTACGAATCCAGAAATCAGGAATGTACTTTAGCTGCTATTGAAACTTTAACCGAAGAAGGCAAAATTAATTTAGATAATAAATTTATTGATATGCTTAAGATTACCAAAGTTAAAGAGACAGATTATAGTGTAATCCGGATGAGGGAAGATTTTCAGTATGGTGTAGAACTTAGCTTCCAGAAGAAAGAGGAATTTGATGAACTTATCAAGATTTGCCGGGAATTAATTGACCTTACAAAAGAAATAATCTCTAAATAAAATGCAAATCATCCTTAGCTCCAAAGAACTCCGCCGCATGCAGGAAGCAATCGCAATGGGAGAGAAAGAAATAGAAGCTTCTTTAGATTTAGGATTGACTAAAACCAGTGTAAAAGTTTATCCCCAAGGTTTCTTGTTCGGCAAAAAGAAAATTGAATTCCCCCGTATGCGGGAAGGGGATAATGATGCTTATTTGTTAACGAAGAACAAATTGGAAAAGATACAATTCTTCTCTACTGAAACCAATCTTCTGTATAAGTTAATTCCTACTAGCTATCGCCCAATTTTACAATGCTCGGGAACGTCTATGCACAAGAAAGAGTTTGTGGAACGGATTGAAGCGGATAAATTAACCGGAAAAGTGCTGGATGCCGGTACAGGATTGGGATATACGGCTATTGCTGCGGCTAAGACTGCTGAGGAAGTGCTCACGCTCGAGAAAGATAAGAATGTAATACAAGTTGCTAAGCTTAATCCTTATTCACAGGAATTGTTCTCCGGGAATAACATTAAAAGATTAACTGGAAATATTGTGCAGAAAATAACTGCATTTTCAGATGAAGAGTTTGATTTTGTTATCTTCGATGCCGGAACTCCAAAATCTTCCGATGATTTCTTTTCATTGAAAAATTACCAGCAGGCTTATCGCGTTCTGAAACGAAACGGGAAGTTGTACCATTACTTGCCGAAGCATCACGTTCAAAGAGGGAGAGATTTTGGCGGGGAAGCGATTGAACGGATGCGGAGAGCTGGGTTTAAGTTGATTGAACGGAAAGTAGAAGAGTCGTATGTAGTGATGGGGAAATAGATTCTACCAAAAAATTAAAAATCAAATTGTCTCAAATCTACTACCAATCCAACAAACAAAAAAAATCTAACCGGCTAAACTGAAGCATCAGCCGGTGTATTGAATAAACTCCAACGGTCTCAAAGTGGGGTGATTAGGCTGCTTTCTTTAAAGCAACACTAGTTGGAACGTAACTTATTTCTCCCTGTTGATTGAATGAAACGTAATTTTCGCTAAGGGGCTTAGTTTTACTTGACCCATACTCTCTTAACACACCTATAATCTTATTCTTTTCATCAATGAACTGTCCTTTGTGTTCTGGCGCATATTCAAAGAAGAATTCTCGGGTAAGTCCATCTGGACCGAATTCTGCTAGTTTTCCCATGCCTAAATAACCATAAGGGGTTTCTTTGGTTAAAATAACTCTTAAACCTTTATCAATGGGTTTATTCAAAATATCTGCATTTAGAGCGGCACTACTGGTTTTACTTCCAACTCCATCAACTGAAATACTTCCATCAGTCGAAACAAAATTATAAGGAAGGTGTGTTTCTATTATATTATCCAGCTCTTCAGAATAATTTCTCAACTCTGATTTTATTCGAGTGACAGTTCTCTCTGCGGTATTGTATGCTAAAATAACATCTGTATTCTCTTTTTCTGAACAAGCTTGTTCCAAAAAACTGGTAATTGTTGGTGTAGAAACCTCTTCTTTGAGTGGGTTTTTCTTTCGAGTAAGTCTTTCGGCAATCGTATTTAATACCTCTTTTCCATCGTAAACAAGATAGATGCCTTTGTAGTGTGGATTTTCACCTTCTCCATCTTTCAACACCTCTCCTTTTGAACCTAATATCTTTCCGTTAGAAAGGTGGGGTAAGGAACTCTGTAAATTTTGATAGTGAACTCTAATCATAACCTCAAAAATGTTCTCTTTAGTAACCCCTTTTATCATAACAACTAGTATACTAATACCTATATTTAAAGATAACTATTAACTTATTTTAACTTTCATCCGTTTCTACCACAAAGTTTATTAATAAGTTAAACTTCTCCATAGGAAATGCGAGGGTTAGACAGTGATTTAGTGTACTTGGCTTCCGAGAATGCTAGGGAAAAGATTAAAGATTTGTCGCTTGTTTTGAAGAAAAGCTCTCCTCGATTGAAGTACACGCTTAAGCTATTAGAACGGGAAGGAGTCTTATATAATCCTTACACCGTTTTTGATTATTCTTACTTTGGGTTGATGTTGTTTAGGGTTTATTTTAAAGGGGGTTATATAAGCGAAAGCGATAAGGTAGAAATTATCAAGAAACTTCAGGAAAACAACTATATTGTGGCCATGTATGAGTTAAACGGAGAATTCGACTTAGCTATTGAGATTGAATCTCCTAATCCATCACGTTTCAATAAAGAACTAAAAAAAGTTGCCAGCTTGATTCCTTCTCTTAATACATTCAAAATGGTTCTTAATGTGGTTACTCATCTTTATCCACGAACTTATTTGATAAAAAGCCAAGCGGTGGCGCTTAATGCAGAAACTGAAATTATTGTAGGAGGTGATAGGAGCATAGAATTATTTTCTACCAGTGAGATGATGGTGATGAAAGCATTACTGGAGCATCCTCGATCAAGGCTTACCCATTTAGCTGAGCAAGCAGAACTAAATATTAAAACTGCTTCTTCAATATTATTGGATTTGCGCAAGAGAAAAATTATCAAAGGATTCAAATATCTATTAGACGTTAATCGATTGAATCTGTACAAATTTCGGGTGTTCTTGACACTGCACAATATCAGCCAGGAAAGAGAAGATGAAATGCTGGCTTATTTTATGAATGTAAGAGAAGTGGTGCAGGTGAATAAAACTATCGGCGACTGGAACTTAGAAGTTGACATAGAATCTACGGATAAGGCTAAGATAAGACATTTGATAACCGAGATGCGAGAGCGATTTAAAGAGATAATATCTTATTTTAATCTGATTGAGTTTTATCAATATTATGAGAGGGCTTTCTTGCCGAAGTATTTGTTTGAAGGATATGAGAAAGAAAAGGCGAAAGAAGTGGCAGAGGTAATGCCGGATTTGGAAGCGGAGAAAGCGAATTAACTCCCCTCATGAATCGTACAATTTGAGCCTATGCAAAGTCCTCTAAGATGGTTTGGGCGGGGTTATTCAAAACCATCTATAGTAAAAGCGTTAAATATTCGTACTAAATAATGTGCTTTTACTATTACGAGAAGGATTACTTTTTAGATATATCAAACGCATTTGATATTAGGAGTCGCAACGAGTTTAATTCAATGCTTCGAGTATAATGTGCGATGCTTTTGCAGCTTATTGTATGAGCAAAATTAAGTGAACGAGTTTTAGTTAGGCTTACTTCCAATACGGATGAAGAGCTTTTCTGACTTCTTCTTCATGCTCTTGGGAGATGAGATAACTATGAACTCCCCGCACAGATAGGTTGCAGCTACTGGCTTTTTCGCAGCTGAGTAATTCAGTTAAGTCGGCACTTTTCAACGTGTTTTCTACAGCAGCATTTAATTGCTCTACCAATGCTGTAAACTTGTGGCTGACCTCTCTTTCAGCGGCATAAAGAGCATTATCAATTCTCACGCTAGGGGAATGAACATAAATCCCTATAAAATTACCTTGATTCAAATAATGAATGTAAACTTCTAATTCTGAATTATATTTTTTTTCTCCATATTCTGGTTTAGGGAGAAAGTCTATTAAAATACTTTCCTCGTTTGGAGCTACTTTCACGGACAGATTTGTTGCAGTTCTCCCGTTTTGAATGTTCATGAATATCAGAAGAGGAAGAACTTTATAATGATTTCTCTGTTTTGGATTTTATTCCCCAAACACTTTCTCATAATTATCCCAAATAATCTCTGCTACTTCTTTCATATTTAACTTCTTGAGCTCAGCTATCTTTTTTACCGCTTCCACTACAAATGCAGATTCATTTTTCTGGTTTGCATAAGGGCTTAGCCATGGTCCATCAGTCTCCGTCAGCAATTGCTTAATATCAACCATCTCCACCAACATTTGGAAATGCTGTAGTTTTATGATATTTGCCGGAATTGAAAAGTAATATCCTAAAGCAGCCGCACGCTGAATTAGTTTTTTATTTCCAGAGAAACAATGCATCACTACCGGAATTTCTTTATCTCGAACGCATTTGAGATTAGGAGACCAGCACAGGTCGAGTTTATTTTTTATCTCTTGTTCAAGCACATCAATACATTCTTTCTCTGCTTTTCTGGAATGGATAACTACTGGCTTCTTTAGGGATATGGCAAACTGTAGTATTTTTCTGAAGTTTTCTTCCTGCTGGGCATGATGCTCTGCATCCCAATGAAAATCCATACCAATCTCTCCGATGCCCACTATTTTATCTTTGTTTTTTCGGATAAACTCGAATTCTTCTTTCAGATTAATTGCAACCGTCTGTTTGGGCAAACCGGTCTCTCCTTCAGACAATCCCAGAGCATCGATAGGATAAATTCCCAAGCAGGCTTTAACAATTTCAGGATATTTTTGGGCTAATTCTAAAACCTGGCGATTTCCGGGAGGATTTACACCGGAGCAGACGATGATTTTCACTCCTGCTTCTTTTGCTCTTTTGATAACTGTATCTAAGTCATCTTTGTACAGCGCATGGTTCAGGTGGCAATGGACGTCGATGAGATTCATCTTCTGCTTAAAATGCAGGATTCATATAAATCTTTCTTTATGTTACATTACAACTATGCTTTTATACTGCTTATTTATTCCTCCTCGGAATGGTCGTATCTCACTTACAGAATTACACTTTGATGGACATCCTGGCATCAAACGATTATTACGACAATATTATTACTGCTAGGGATTTAACTTATAATTCTAATCATGAGTCCTCTTTTTGTGTATGGGGAGATGCACGTAAATATACCTTAACCATTCCACGTGAAGAGGGTAAAAATTCCTGTGTGACCTGGGAAAAAGAAAACGATAATTCTCATTCTCCTAAAGGCTATGGATTATATACTCCCAAAAATAAGAGTCGTTTGATAGACTTACATTACCACCCTAAAGATAATATGGGTATCCCTTCCCAAAGAGATTTAGTCAACCAGTTGGAAATATTAACCCAAAACTTTAAGCTTCATCTCTCTTCTAAACACTTTTATAATTTAGTAAGCATTGTTGCGCACCATTCTTATGCTAATAACATCACTAAGCTGTTTTTTGGGCAATATGATGTATCGGATGGTATCCCAAAAGAAGGTTTACCTCTTTCTTTGGATCGTCTTCTAAATAAAGAAATAAGAAAAAAGGGTTACATCCCCCACAGGTTAGCAGCTGTGCTTCAAGCTACCGGAAAATATCGTGCCGAAGTAGTTTCGTTTAAGAATCGCAGCGAATATTTCTTCGGCTTGAGGAAATTGGAAGAATGGAGCTTTTAGAAATAATATTCTCACAATTATTATAAACTATCCTCTATCCACCTTTTCCATGAACTTTGACCAATGGAGGATTGGAAATGTTTACACTCCTTCAGAACTCACTCAAATAATACAAGATGCGATGCCGGAATATCAAGCCTGCTTCATGTACAACTCCCAAAAATCACCAAAAATTCAGAAAGCTAATGCTGAATCAGAAATTTGTTCTTTGGAAGAATTTGTGAACCAAAAGTATTATTCTTTGGAGTTGGAATTCCTACGTCGTTCTCCTGCTTCTGGAAAACAAGACTTGGTCTATATCTGGTTGAAATTTTCGTTAGTAAAAATGCATTATAAGCTAAATGCTTACTGTAAAAGTCATGGTAATAGAAATTGCTTGCGTGATAAATCCCCTTTGATTATGGACGAATGGGATTATTAAACCAGAGGTGTAATTACTAATTCTCCTCAGAAACTTTTATATAAAACACTGCTGTTTAATGTTTTATGGACGAATGCCAAGAGCCGCGCTGCACCTATCCTGCAATTAAAGTCTGGGGTGGAAGAAAAGTCTGCCAGGACCATTACGAGCAGTATAAAGAGCAGCAGGATAAGATGTTGATGGAGCTGAATGATGTGTAAGATGCTTGATTTATACCTGATAAGACACGCTGAATCCGAGGTGAATAATCATGAGGAACTGATTGGCGGTCGCTCAAATGATTCTCCACTTTCTTTAAATGGAAAACATCAAGCTATTTTACTTAGTAAGCGGTTAGCTAATATTTTTGATGAGCTTTATTCTTCCACCGCGAAGAGAGCTATTGACACTGCACAACCAGTAGGTGAAATATCCGGTTATTCTATTGATGATATAATAAAAACACCAGAACTATTGGAATTAGACCAAGGTGATTGGGAAGGAAAACCTAGAGTAGAAATCTATACTCCTGAGGTTCTAGCGAGAATTAATGCTGATAACTGGAATTTCACTCCACCTAACGGAGAATCACAACGTATTGTCGAAGAAAGGATGTTAGGATGGGTGAATAAAAATCTCGTTTCAAGATATCCGGGGAATTTAGTAGTAGGAGTGTTCACTCACGGAATGGCTATTAAATGTTTGTTGAGAGGAATTTTGGGTTTTTCTTCCGGTATGACTTACAAGATAGTTTTAGATAATACCTCCATAACTCGCTTGAAATATTCAGATAAAGGCTGGCATTTGATAACCGTAAATGATACGGCGCATCTTTTTGGAGAGAGTAGAATCGAACATTCATATTGTAAAGTACCTAAATCTATTTAAAACCGTATTATTCTAAGTAAAATACCTATGCAACGAAAACATGTAACTGTGCCTGAAGAATGTTATTTAAGACCTTTAGAAGATTTAGATAACAATCAGAATAATTATGTTCTTAAGCAAAAGTTAAATCTCAACCGGCATTGCTGGAACTTATTGTCTTATGGGTTGAAACCGTATCACTTTGAGAATGCGGCTGATTTTCTTCAGCATCAATCTGAATTGTACAAAGGAGCATTGCTGGTGCTTCCAGAATTAGAGGTTAAAAACATAAATAAAGATCACATGCGCAGGGGAAGATTAGACTTCTTATTAAGCGATAGTACTGGTGATATTTTCGCCCAATATCATTGGAAGCAGCGGATTGAGTATGACTTTCTTCGTGCCGCTGAAATCGGCGACAAATTGAAGATTTATAGCGCGTTGTATGAACATCAGGCTACTATCAGAATCGAAGATCCGTTCAGGGTTCTTAATGATGCGGCGTATCAAAGGTTGATTAAAATGAGAGCTGGTGTTACGCCCGAAGCAGATAAAAGTGTTCTGAAAATGAAGGTTGGGTAAATTTAACAATTCCCTCCCAAACCTATTTAAAATAGCGTTGATTCTGGATAAAACATGAACCTCAGCGATAATGTGCGCAAATTAGGAAGTTAGTAATTCTTGTTCTAAATAGTTTATTCGCTAATCTGTTTTTATATTTAAATGCTAAACAAACCCCAATAATAACTTAACCAACCTCAAGAGGAATATACCATGAAACCAACCGAACCATTATCCGAAACTGAAATTCAAACATTAAAGAATAAGCATGCTCAATACATGCCTAAAGAATGTACTAATCTGGAAGGCTATCCTGTAATTCGGGGATACGACTTCGATAAAAGATTTGACTTTCAGGAATTTATGCAATCGTATGCTCATACCAGATTTAAGGCTACACATCTGGCGCAGGGAATAGAAATAGTAAAAACCATGCGCAGAGAGAAAGCTACTATTTTTCTAGCTTATACTTCTAATATGGTTAGTTCGGGAGTGAGAGAAATCATCAAATATCTAGTCAAATACAAAAAAGTGGATGTGCTGGTAAATTCTGCCGGCGGTATTGAAGAAGATATTATCAAATCTCTAAAGCCATTTGTGCTGGGACAATTTGACGTTCCAGGAAGAATGTTGTTTGAGCACGGCATTAACCGTACCGGAAATATCTTTGTCCCTAATGATAGATTTGCTTATTTTGATAAGTTCATGCAGAAGTTTCTATTGGATATATACACCAAGCAGAAATCCACTGGGCAAATTTTCTGTCCTAAAGATTTAATTCGAGAATTAGGATTAGCTATAAATGATGAAAGTTCTATTTTATATTGGGCAGCCAAGAATGATATTCCTATCTTCTGTCCAGGAATAATTGACGGCTCTTTAGGTGATATGATTTACTTCTTCAAGCAGACTCACAAAGATTTTATTCTCGATGTAAGCAAAGAGATAAAAGATATTGTAAATATTGCGTTAAATTCAGAGAAAACCGGAGGGATAATCCTGGGTGGCGGGATTAGCAAGCATTTTGCGTTGAACGCCAATATCTTCAAAGAAGGGTTTGATTATGTGGTATATATCAATACCGCCCAGGAATTTGACGGCTCGGATTCGGGGGCAAGAGTAGAAGAAGCGATTACTTGGGGGAAAGTGAAGGTGAATGCGCCACATGTGAAAATATACTGCGACGCTACGATTGCGTTTCCTTTGCTGGTAGCGGGAAGTTTTGCAGTGGAAGAGAATGTGAATAATAAGGGGAACTGAGCAAAGCGAATGTTCCCCAGACCTACGTTCGCCTAGCGTAACTGGCGCTGGGAGCTTTGCTATAGAAGAGGATGTGAATAATAATGACCACTTAAATAAACTGAATAAAAATAATATGAACTAAACAAAGTAAACTATCCTTTCCATCATAAATGTTCCAACCGACAGCTTTTTATACTCTTAGGCTTTTCTCTCCCTAAAAAGAGGTGATATAAAATGTGTCATTGCAAAGGTATTGTAAAGATAATAGTGGGTTTGTTGTTGCTGATGAATGCTTTCATCTGGCCGCAGTGGGTTGGATTAAGCGGATGGATTTCATTTGGAGCGATCCTGATGGTCATCGGTGGAGTGGTTTTACTCTTTAAAGGAGGAGACTGCTGCAGCTTTTGCTGCGAGGATAAGCCCAAGAAAAAGAAATAATTTTTTTTAAATTATATTATTTTACTTTTTAGGTGTATTTTGTCCAATATAACTTTTATACTACCGTCTTCTTTTTAAATCGAGAATATTTCTTTCTTTAAAATGAGCCATTTACAAACAGATTTAACCAAATTAGACCAATTACTGGAACAATATGACAGTCTTTCCGAAAAAATTAATTCTCAACAAGCCCTTATTCTTCAAGCCATCAGAAACGGCGAGTCTAGCGGAGATAAAATTAGGGATTTTCTAAGAGTAATTGGTGATTGGAGCTTTCAGCAGGAAAAAACGGTCCTAGAGTTGGATAAAAGATTACATGGACAATCTGGACAGCCGATTCTAGCTTTAGAAATTACTCATAATCACAATCATCAATCAGATGATAACATTGAATTAGGATCTCGCAATCGCACCCATCTCGCTTTTTACTTTGGCATAATTGGTGGCGAATTAAGTTTCGATCTTGGAGAAAAAGTATATGTTATTGAAGAGGGAAGAGTTCGCGAACCACGATTTATCATCCCAGCAACGCAGCATCTCCAATGTAAGACAATCATACACGATTTCAGTGAAGGGGATCCAAACGCTGAGTTTTATCCTTATTCTGAATTAAAATGGAAAACAGTAAACAGACCGTTGCGTTTAGATGCCAGAGGGATATTTCCACAGATTGAACTTTTTGGGTTACTTAAATCATCCGATATATTACCCACACGTATTTATGTTGGGAAAGAAGTTGAAGATTATTTTACTGCCGCACATAGGGATATTTCTGAAACAGGCGCCTCACTTTATTCTTATCTCAACGCTGCCAAAAAACTAAACTTTGAAGTTCCTACAGCTTTGCAGCAAAAAGTAGAACAGATGGTTGCTGAGGAGAAATATAGAATAACTGAACAGATAGTTGAAGGATATAAAACAGAAATTTCTGGTGGTAGTGTTGGTATTCGTAGAAGTCTATTTGAACGCGCTTTAGAACTAGGAATGCATCAAGAACCAAAAACAGCAGTGCTAGGGCGAGGAGCTACTCTAGACCTTCCCATTTATATCTTAGAATACTGCTCTAAAAACAACTTAAAGCTTCCTGAATAGAAATGCGTTATTTTTTACACTAATCAACACATTTCTCTATATCATCGCTTCAAGAACAAATTCGACGCAACCTTTAAATATAAACTCGCCCTACCTCTAGTCATGATAACCGTCCGAACTCAAGTAAGAGACGTTCTCAAAGAAAGTGAGTTGAAAGTAGATAACATCGCTGATGACTTCATGGACAAACTAGATGAGAAAGTGAAACAGTTAGTTCTGGAAGCAGCTAAAAGGGCTAAAGATAACGGCAGAAAGACGATAATGGGAAAAGATTTGTAATTCTTAAAACCGTCTATATCTCGGCGGAGGCGGCAATGGCAACTCCCCACCTAAACCAAACCCACCTGAAAATTGCGGCTTAGGAATAGGAACAGGTGCTCCAAACAAAATATCATGTTTAATCTCCGGGGGGGATATAATCAGAACCTCTGATTTAACTTCCATCACTGGACAAAACTTAGCTAGCTTCTCTTCCAATTGTTTTACTTTAATCTCTAATTCATTAACTTTTACCGGATCTTTGTTCAATTTCTTCATTAATTCTAACTCTTGTTTTAACTTATCTAATCGTGAACATAGTACAGATGAATCTATCTGGTCCATTGCACCGGCACTCTTTTTTACCACTCTCCTCTTCTGCGGCAACTCTACCTGAACTTTAATCTCTTCTAAAGCTTTCTTACTTAACTCTACGTCTGCCGCTGTGCCCCGCTTAGCTAGAAACTCTGCCAGAAGGTGTGATAATTTATCCACTTTGTGAGGCAGTTCTTTATCTCCACAGGCAGCCAGCTGGTTTTTCAGCGTGCTGATCTGCTTTTTGAACAGAATCTCTTTGGAAGACTCTTCTTTTTTTCTCTTTCTAAGCTGCTTTTCTAATTCAAAGATACCTTGCAGATGATTCTCCAACAACATTATTTCTTTCTTAATTGTAAATCGAGAAATATTCTTCTGCTCAGAGAGGTATTTTATTTGATTTATTTTTTTGGTTATCTCCTCTTTAGATAGCGCTTGTTTTTTAGTTTGATACACTCTAGCTGCTTTTCCCAGCAGCTGCATCGCTTTTAGAGAAGCCATTGTAAATAAATAATTTAGCGAAATAATCCTTTCCGTTTAGGTGAGCTGGCACTAGGTGGTGGTGGTGGAAAATTAAAATCTCCTCCAGGAGCGCTTCCAAAATTATTTCCTCCACTAAATGAAGGGAATGCTGGAGCTTCCATCTGCGGCATTTGCGGGGGGGGAGCCATTCTACCTGGTCCTCCAAATGATGATGGTGCACCAAAGTCCATTCTTGAAGGAGATGTAAGTGATGGGGCAGCTGCAGATGATACCGGCAAACTTCCACCTATGCCTTGCTTACTCACAAAATCATCAACTTTATCAGCAATAGCAATCATGCCTTTAGCAATTGTCTCATTTTGTGCTATCACATCGCTCAACTTAGAATTAATAAGAGTGATATTTCGGGTAACATCTTCAGTCTTAGTATCTTGAAGTGCTTGCTGAAAAATAGTATTCAATTCATGGATAGAATCTTTCATACTCTCAATTTCCAGAATCAGCTCGTTTATCTTACTATCTGGCTGCGTCAATTTTTTCTTTAACGCTTCGACTTCTCCTTTCAAATCTGCCAGAAGCTGATGCGGCAATATTTCATATTCATCATTATTGTTAACCATTGTTTATCACCTTTTTTTCGAGTACGATTATATTAATGCGAGTTAAGCGTAACTAAAGTTTTTTTGTTTATACTCGACTCGCGAGTCTCGTAATACTAAACCCTAGTGAATTTTTAGTAATTATACTTGTGGTTTAGTATATAAATGTTGCGATAAGGTAATATAGTCCCAAGATAATTCTACCAAGATAATGATTGAATGGATATTAATAATAATCGGATTTACTGTTCTACTTATTGCTTCTTATTCCGACTTAAAGCATCGGGAAGTTCCAGATTGGTTAAGTTATGGATTAATAGTTGGAGCATTGGGAATCCGAGGAATGTTCTCTATCACGAATGGGTGGGAAATCTTACTCAGCGGAATTCTTGGGTTTGGGATATGCTTCGGTTTAGCGTATCTCTTCTATTATTCCAACCAATGGGGGGGTGGAGATAGCAAATTATTGATGGGAATGGGAGCAGTTATCGGAATAACTTATCCTTTAGGCGCTTCCAGTTGGAATTTGCTGTGGTATTTGTTAGCGGTATTATTTTTGGGAGCAGCTTATGGCATGTGCTGGGTGATTGGGTTAGCATTCATTAAACGAGAACTTTTCTTTCCCAAGTTTAAAGAAATGCTTTATCGTTATAAATCAGTACATACTGTATTGGGAGTGATATCATTGGTGTTGTTTATACTTTTTTTAGGGTTAGCACAAAAAGGATTTCCATTCTTATGGCCCATAATCCCTTTTCCTTTAGCTTCATTTTACCTGTTTTTATTCGTAACTTCAGTAGAAAACGGCTGTTTTATCCGTAAAATTGAGATCGGGAAGCTTACTGAAGGCGATTGGCTGGCTGATGATGTAATTATTGATGCTAGGATTACGATGGGAAAAAGAACTCTAGAAAAAGCCGATTTAGAATATCTTAAAAAGCTTCATTTCGAAGGAAGAGTAAGCAAAGTGTTGATTAGAGAAGGGGTTCCATTTGTGCCAAGTTTCTTGTTTGGATATTTAGTATTGGTGTTTGGAAATGGACTGTTAGGATGGATTGGAAGCGTAATTTTTAGCTGATGTTATGGAAAGCTTTTTATAGGGGGAAATAATGCTTGTAATATAACGATTAAAGTGTATTAAAAAGAGGTGAAATAATGAACAAGAAATGGTCTAAGAGAGCTTCTCTTAACTTATCGATAGAAGCGATTGTAATAGTAGTAATTGCATTCGTGGTTCTTGGGTTGGGATTGGGATTTGTAAGAGGACAATTCAAGTCTATTACTGAAACTACCAGCTCAGTGCAGGAACAGATTAAACAGCAGATAATGGAAGATTTAAGAACTGGTGACAAGAAATTAAGCTTCCCTGCCACAGAAGTAGTTTTAGGTAAGAAAGAATCTAAAGTAATTGCAGTTGGGGTAAAGAATGTGTTGCAACAGGGAATTACATACACGATTAAAGTTTCTGCAATCGGCGGAGACAAAATATTTGGAGACACTATTACTGATAACTTCCTTTATACCACTGAAGCAGAAACTCTTGCACCAACCGATGCTAGGATTATACCAATTAGAATTACCTCTGAAGTAACTGGTGGTACTGGACAGTTCAAAATAGCAATTGATACTGTAACTGATGCAGGAGTAGAAGAAGTCTACGACACTAAAACTTTCTTCATAACGGTTGCTGGATAAATGAGGTACAAAAAATGGCAAAATCAACTAAAAAACGTATGACGGAACAGCAGGAATTTGAGATAATGAAATTAGTGTTAGACAAATTCTTGTGGCTAGGATTTATTGTAATGGGATGGGGAATGTATCAGTCGTTAAGTCAATCTGATTTAATGGCAGGAATATGGTATCTAATCTCCGGAGCGGTAATTCTATTGCTGTTCATGATAGTCATCGTGAAAGAGTATGAAGTGGTGAAGTAAACTTATTTAATTAGTTTTATTTCTCTTTATTTTCTTAATTTTAGTTATTACTTTCACGGACACACCAATAATAATGAGATTCGTTCTGTTGACCGCCATCAATACTGCCATTGTTAAAGCTAATTCCCCACGCGTGATCACCGTAGGTTGAAGAACTCCAGAACCAATTACAAGTCACATCAAAAACGGAGTCTAAATAACAACCTTTATTTCCTAGGCCTTGGGATTCTTCACAACCGGTGCATTTTGTGGACTCCCAGCAAGAAGTATTGCAACCATCTTTGACTTGGCAATCACCATCAGGTATAGTTTCAGGGCAACCAACAATTAAAGTCCTTAATTCATCGATGACAGGAAGATGCCAGTTAGTATATCCTCCTAAATTGAGAGAATTGCAATAATCCGATGCACTTTCCCAATTCTTTAGTGTGTTATTAGGTGTTTTTTCCCAAGTTAATCCAGTACTGGCACTGACGGTTCCATCGCTATTATCATAAAATTCATTTAGGGGAAACTTTTGGCAGTTCCCATCTTTACAATTCTCATCGCTAGCGCAAGGTGTCTTATTCCCCCATTCTACACATCCATCTCCGTTGAAGTCATCACATACTTTGAAGCCATTTCCAGAACATTTGGTTTCTCCCGAATTACAATCGTCAGTGCAAGTGGTAGAGCCACCACATTGATATAATTCTTTTTCGTATTCGTATAAAGTGTTTTTATAATCAACAAGGTTATATCCCAATATCTCTGCTTCAAATCCCACACCTACCCACAATCCAGCACTTAAACTACACCAGGGATCCTGCTGAGGGTAAACCTCCCCATTAATGGAAGCTTCTACCCCAGTGTAGGGCCCATTTATAGCGTACAAATCAAAGTTTAACTTAGGTTTGACATATGCTCTAGCTGTGGCTCCACTATTGGTTAAAGTAGGGGGAACAAAGTCAAAGTCATAGTCGAAATCTTTTATATCACTCCAGCTCTTATTTTTGTATTCTATCCCATAAGTCGCCGAGAGAGACTGGCTCACTGAAGATTCTAAGCTAAGTTCTCCCTCTGCTTCCAGTCCAAACTCAACGCTCAAGCTAGGAACTACAATTACAGGAAATCCCGCTATGTTTACTGGTAGGGGAATCGGTGGAAAAGTGGCCACTGTAACTTCAGGAATATCAGTTTCAATAGAAGCAGCAAACTCGCCGGAGAGAGTTAAATCGAGACTCTCAGTTCCAGTAAGAGCAAATTTGGCATACTTTAACTTAAAATAGTTAATTTCAGCTTTTATCTCACTTTTGAGCCCGACTTCAAAAGAACCGTCTAAGATTACTTTACAGCCTGGACAGTAGCATTCTTTTCCTTCTTTTTCTTCTAATTCTTTACAGTCATATAATTTTGTTCCATCAAAGTCAACGGTAAGAGTTTGAATATTAGAATAATCTATCTTTAACGGAGCTTCTTTTACTCCGAAACGCACTCCTTCTTTTAACGGGCTGGCTCTTTGGATATATTCCGGAGTAAAAGTTATCTTTCCACCAATAGTGCCGTTTTCTATAGCATCTTCCAATGTAGCTTGGTTAGTCTGCAACGTAATTCCTGAACTAGTTTCGTTTTTAGAAGTTACTTTACGCAGTAATCCTACGGGGATATTATCATAAACTCCTGCCACCATTACATCTCCTGCTTTCAATTGTTGGGCATAAGATGAATTAGTGCTGAAAACGATTGTGCTTTTATCATTTGACATGCTCAATAACGAAGAAGCAGCTTTATCATCCACAATCTTAGTGGTTTCAGGGATGCTTCCTGACGAGCCGTTATCAGAGCATACATTATTTTCACATACGCTATCTTCGGGACAGTCATAATCGCTGGTGCAGTATTCTCCTGGTGCGACACATTTTTCAGCTACACAAATCTGTTCTGGATTACAATCCAAGTCTTTCTTACAGCCGATAGCCTGTCCTCCTCCACTGCAGGCAGCAAAAGTGCTGATAGCAAGAAAGGGAAGTAATTTAGCTAATAATCCATTTCTTTTGAATTTAGGTTTCTGTTGTAAAGTTATTTGTTCAAGTGTTTTCATTTTAGTTGTACCTCGTTTATTTTGGGATACAGACATTATTGATACATTCTTGGTTAGACAAACAGGCAGGATTATTATAATAACAGCCACTTTTCAAAATACAACCCTTATTAGTACAATTCTCATTAATCTTGCAGGAGATTAAACTGCTCCATTCTAAACAAGTATCTGCATCGTAATTCCCACATTGTTTCCAATCTTTTCCAGAACATTCTGTCTTTTCAGAAGGAGAACATTCATCAGTACAATTAGCTACACATTCTCCATCTTTACATACTTCACCAAAAAAACTGCACCCGTTAGCAGTATTATAAGAATCTAAACATTCGTCATCATCTAAGTAGGTTAAACATTTCATAGGTAAATCTCCATTACAAAATACCTGGCCGTCATAACTACATCCAATCTCGTCCGTGCAACTCTTTACACATTCCCCATCTTTGCAGTTGTAGTCCATACCACAATCTCCTAAATTATCCCATTCCAAGCATGGGTCAACATCATAATCTGTGCAAAAGATGAGCACATTTCCATCACAACTTCCCTGTCCAGCATAATCACATTCATCAACACAACCAGTTACACATTCTCCATCTTGACAAGCGTTACCAATACCACTGCAAAAATAAATCTCAATCCAATCCAAACATCCATCGCCTTTTTTACCACAAACAATTTGCGTTTCTTCATCATAACATGATTTTTCTCCAACATAATTACATTGATCCACACAAGTTTTAACACATTTTCCATTCTGGCATTCCTCTCCCTCTGCCGTTAAGCAAAATGAAGTAACCGGCATCCAGTGTAAGCAACCATCAGTAAATACATCCAGACATTCAGTGAGTTGTATTTTATCCAAACATCCCATTTCTCCAACATAATTACATTCATCAGTGCAAACACATTGATTGCCTTTGCATATCTCTTCTGGTTGACAATTTAAGTATTTCTCCCAGATTAGGCAACCTTCATTGTTCTCCACACACCAAGCCACAGAGTTTCCTAGGCAGATTGTCTCATAAAAATCACATTCATCAACACAAACCGGCTCGCAATCACTCTCATCCTCCCCTCCGATACAATCTTCATAATTATCACAAACCCAATTGTAAGAGATGCACTTCCCATTATTACATTGCCATTCGCAGGAAGTGTCAGAAATGGTATCAGAAATTACTTTAATATCTTCCGATGGTGTTTGGCATTGGGCATTGCTGCAGCCATAGTCACAGGAGAGATATTTCTCCTCCAAGTTTCCACAACTGTCTTTCCAGTAGAGGTTTCCATCAAAACAGACTGTTTTAGTGTGAGGTTTGCAACTGATCTCACTATCTAAAAAGTACCAAGTGTCTTCAAATGTCCAAGTATCAAACCAATTGCCGTCATCTTTCTGAGAATAATCTTTTTGACTATCGCTGTAGATGCTATCTGGTGGAGATTTAATAT
>CAZIUU010000005.1:26357-45333 GCA_964542815.1 uncultured Methanosarcinales archaeon
GGGAGCTCTATTGAACTATAATCATTAACTGGAGATGTATCTGAAACAATTAAAGTATCTGAAGAAGGAGCATAAGCATCAGCCATGCTCTTAGGATAAATGCATTGATTTTCCACGCATACCCTCTGACCCCGGCAATCTTTATTCGTTTTACAGAGAGACGAAGATGACTCTGCACCACATCCTAACGCTAAAATTCCAGCTAAACCTAACAACGAACCTAGAACTGTCCTGCTGGAAAACAATTTCTGCTCTAAACCCATTTTGCTTAAATTAGATGTTAATACTCCCCAGTAATTAGAACAGTTTATATATTTTATGGTTGTAGAAAGCATAATGCTCAACAAAAAAGCAGCCATTGGCTTGTCCATAGAAACCTTAGTAGTAATAATCATCTCTTTGATTATTCTTGCCGGCGGAGTGGCATTAATTTACCAGTTCATATATAATGCTGAAGAAATCAAAGGTCAACTTGATGAAAAAACCAATGCTGAACTAGAACGCTTATTAGTAGATGAGGGAAAAGAAGTAGCCCTACCCAAAAACGTAGCTATAATTGAACGTGGAAATAATCATGTATTTGGAATCGGGGTATTAAATGTAGATGTGGAAAATATGTTCGTTATAACCGTAGAGTTTTCTGTTGCAGTAGATAAACAAGGAAATGATTTGGGAGTAACTGCTGATGACGTCGGAGGGTGGCTCTTATATGATTCTGAACCGATTAAACTGGAAGAAGGCCAACATAAGAAAGAATCTATTCTGGTAAAAGTACCTAAAGAAGCTCTGGTCGGACAATACATCTTTAATGTTAAGGTGTGGGATATATCGGAAAACCAGTACGGCAACACCCAGAAGTTTATCGTTGACGTGAAATAAAAAGTAACAAAGAAAAAAATAAAATTCTAATAATTCACTAACACCTCTGCATCCTTTCCAAAGATGCTCTTAATGTCTTCAAATATAGGCTCTTTGATGAACGCTCGCTGAGGGAACTTAGCATTTGCTAGTGCTTTCTCAAATTCTTCCAAAGTAGTATCTTCTCTTGAACCTAAGCTTCCGTCAGCGTTAATCTTAGCTTTCTCCAGCTTTTGCGTCTCTTTGGCATCAACATCGTGGATGATAAAAGCAACCTTATCCAGCAACACAATCTCCGCAAACTTATTTCCACGTTTAATTCTAATCTTAGCCCGTTCCAATTCTCTTCCGCGCTTTCTTTGCAGATATTCTACTAAGAATTGTATCAATCCAGAGCTGCCTTTTCGAGCCGTTTCCATATCCGTTTTGGCTAGCTTGCCTTTATCAAATTTATGTTTAGCTTCGACAATTTCGTTCAAGTCAGTTAAGAATCTGGCAGGAACTTTTCCAGTATGAATCAATTCTTTCTCGAATATACTTACAATGGTATCATCACTGGCTCGTTCAATCCCTTCTGCTTTCAGCACATCTCTAATGATAGTTACAACCTCATCATACAACATCACTGTAACTTTCTCATCGTGCTTTTCTTCTATTTCTTTGAACAGCTTCTTGATACGTTCCAAGAATTTTTCAGCATTTTTGAGCAATTGATCCATCTCAGTACCGCTTAGCTCAGTTTTAGTTCCGTGTTCGATATCTTTTCTGATTTTTACGTTATTTCTGAGTATATCCACATATTCTTTCTCCAGAATCTTTTCTTTTTTGACAAAGATTTCTTCCAGTACATCTGGAGTTTCTCTGGGAGTAGGCGGGGGAAGCCCGTACAACATTATCGCAGCCTGGCTGGGAGTTAGAATAGCGTAATAAGTGTCTTCCATAGCCATGTCTTTTAATCTGAGTTTTACCCTGCTGATAGTCTGCTCTCCAGTGCTCATAAATAATTCAATGGCTTCTCGGCTGGGCTTGATTCTTCCCATTCGAAGCAGCTGCTTCCAGGGCATGAAAATACTGCGGTCATATAACGGTACTCCATCTCTTAACAACGTAAAGATGATGGGATTAGCTTCTTTAAGCGATTCCCAGAAGTCCGTTAAGATATAGACTTGGATGTTAAGCTTGTTTTTTATTCCAGTCAATTCTCCCGCTTCGATACCCATCCCGATTATAATCGCTCTCAATTTATCTTTCAGCTCTATTCGAGTCATCTTCTTGACATCAGTGTCGTCAATTACAATCCACACATCAATATCAGAAGTGGCAGTAGCTTTTCCTTGCGTCAACGAGCCGGCTAAGACATAACTTAAGATATATTTATCAAACTTCTTTAATACCATAGTCTTGTGGATTTCAGCTATCTTCAATGCGGCTAACATTCCAGTATCATGAATCGGGGCGCTCATAGAAATAAGCTTGTTTAAGTCATATTTGCCATCGTAAGAATTCTGCCATAAGTCGGTTAATAGAATGCTTTGTGGAGATAAATTTTTATCGGTTTCTTCCGCTATTTTCTGGATAATGTTAGAGAATTTCTGATGCAGTTCATCTTTGGTCATCTTTTGGCTGGTGGTATCGTCAACTACTACTAATAAACTGATTTTTTGCTCCTCTTTGGCTTTGTCTGATTTATTATCTTCTTTCTTTTCTTCTTTAGACTGCTCTTTGGACTCTTCTGCGCCTTCTTTAGGTATAGGTTTCTCCGGAGGCAATAATGCTATTCCTACGATATAATCCCCGAATTTCTCCAAAACTTTGGCTTTAAAGCCATCTAATTTGACTTTTAGGGCTTCCAGCTTCTTCTCCACTTCCGGTGGAAGCTTGGGCATATTTGATGGCAACTGCATTCCAGCTGGTGCTCCGAGTTGGACTTGGCCATCCTTCTGCACAGGAGCAGATACTGGCTTAATATTTTTAGGTTGTATTGACTTGTTTTTTGACATGTTTATTTCCTCCGTTTAGACTATTTAATTATATGAATTGAGACTATTTAATTATATGATTTAGAATATACTTTAAATAGTTATATTTGTTTTGGGGAGGGGTGAGACATTCTAGTCATACTCTATATTCTCTTTCAGTACCTCCAACTCTTTTAGGGTTTCCCACAACTCTACTTTTTGTCCCTCCAATTTCGGATTAACGTAGTAAATCTGGTTGAGTAAGCACATAACTGCTCTTTCTGTCTCACTTTCTTCCATTAAGTTAATATTCTCCTAAACCCTTTAACTTATACCATGTACGGAACGTCTCAATATAGCGGAGGATGCGGTGGAAGTAATTGTGGCCATGTCGGTTATAGTAAGTTAGAGTCTATCGCTGCATCTTCAGAACCTAATTTTAATCATGAGCCAGAATGTGCGTATCGTCATAATCTTACTTCTCCCATGAACCATTCTATCTCTGCAATTAATACCCACAATTATTCATTCACTTCAGCTTCCCCTATAACAAACTCGTTCTCCTACAATCCCATTAATACTTCCTCATCTCTCTCTTACAAAAATAATTCTTTAACTTACAACTTATTCCATCCCCAGACAAATTACAATTTCATTCCCGACAATTTTCTCCAGCCTGGCAACTGGGGAATGTTTGTAGGTAAAGCCGAAGAAATAAGAGAACATATCGAGCAGGCATTTGAATTGATGTTCCATGAAGCGTTTCCAAAAGATGTTAAAGTTTCCGTATTAGATGAAGAGAAGTTCCGAAAGTTGGCTCCGCATCCGGGAACGTTAGGATTAGCATTCAATCGCCGGAAACAGGGGTTAATGTCAGAAATATTTGTAAAAAATGATTTCTTAGCTCGAGTTTTATTAACGGTGGGGCATGAATTAGGTCATGTATTAACGGAGCAATTGACCAATGCGCAAGACGAAGAAGCCAAAGCGTATGCTTTTTCATTAGCATGGATGCGAGTTATCAAAGAGAACGATATTGCTGGATTAAAAGATGCGATTGTTACGGAACGACCGGCAGAAAATGGAGTACATAACATTGCGTTCTTCTTTGTAGAGAAGATGATGAAACGGGGAAAAAGAGTGTGGGATATTTATGGTGATATTATTTCAAGAAGGCTGAGCTGTGCGGCGGGATAAGTAGATTATTGCTCTCTTCAAATTCTCTTGTGCCTGCTTCTCATACTTCCGTTGGAAATGTTTAGTGTAATAAATACTGGGCTGGTCTAAAAATCCCTGCAGAATTTCTGCTCTTTTTATATTAAATGTTTCTTCCGGCACCCACGCATACTCCTCACGAATATCTTGATTATTTCTCTCGAATACATCTGGAGCATATCCTAAAGAAGCTAAATTAATATCGCTCATTAACTGCTCATCTTTACCATAATGAGCTGCACCTAAAGCAGTAGCCATGATCAGTGACTTTACTTTCTCCGAGAATTCTGAACATCTTTGGGGTGAGCCTAACAATTCTTCCGCTGCCTCGGCACTATCTTCCTCATTGCTGGCCAAATGAGTATCATAAATTAGGTCGTGCAGAAAAATAGCCATCTCTACTGCCAGAGGATCTTTTGCTAAGCTTTTTGCCGCATCAAACTCTTGTAACGAATGGGCAATATGTACAAAATTATGATAAAAACGCTGTTGGCCGGAATAACAGGAGATGATTTGGTGATACACTTTTGCAGAATCACTTTCCGGAACCACCTGGCTCCACAGCGCTTTCCACCTCTCAAAATATCCGTTAAACTTCTCCAGAAATTTTTGATAAACTGTCGGAGGGACATACTTTTCTACCACTTCTTCCCAGTTTTCATATCCCACTAAGCCTTTGACCAAGCTGGAACTGACGCTGGATAATTCTGGTGGAGGAGTAAGAAATACTGACAATATTTCAGAGTCGATACCGCTATTAACTTCACGGATGTTTCGCTCATATTCAAAATCCTGTGGACTGCGTATGCCTCTTAGCATGAACTGTGCTCCTATTCTTCGGGCATATTTTGCCGTGTATTCTTTGCCCACGGCAGTAACACTTAGGTTGGGAAACGGCTTTATTTCTCTTTGAATTACCTCGAGTCTCTCTTCCAAAGAAAAAGCAGTTTTCTTGTCTGCATTAATAGCTACGGTTACTACCATCTCATCAAATAACTCTGCTCCTTTCTGGAGCATCCATAGATGCCCATTAGTGAGCGGATCAAAACTTCCAGCATAAACTGCTTTTTTGGCCATTTTTAGTTTAGTTGTGGGGCAGATTTATTAACTTTTTGGTTGGGTTACTACCATTGAGTGCTATTGGTGTTAACCACAATTATTATAAAATTCAACCCTTTCTAAAGAGTATGATTTCACAACTTGCAGCAATCTTCGGCTCCAAAACCAAAGCACAGGAAATACTGCTCCTGCTAAAAGATGCCAAAGAAGTAGTTCGACATGGATTTTATGAAGCGGAGCTTCCAACCATAGAACAATTCTGCAAAGGGAAAAATATTTTCTTAGTAAAATCTAAATTCAAAGTTCTCTTGGAGGATAAAGATAAAGTTTTCTCTAATAAAGGGATACGCATTGATGAAACTGATTCTCGTTCAGGAATGTTTTTCATCTATCTTTCTAAAGACGAACAGAAAGCGTTATTTGCTTCCTATGCTGAATTAACTAACAACCACCACGAATTGGGACGATTGTTGGGATATCCTGCTTGCTGCATAGAATTCTTCTGCCAGAATTTCAATGAGAACAATACTAACTTAGAATTATCAGCAACTAATCCCTGGACGAATCTGTCGCTACGAGAAAAAGATGATGTATTATTATCACATTTTCCGTGCAGTTCTGAATGTGTAGAAAGCATCAAATTAGCGCAGAAGTATTTTGAGATAATACGTAATGCAGATTCTGAACGCGCCAAAGAACTCGTAATTTCTATGAACCTATCTACTGCAACTCAATAAAGCTTATAAAAACACTTCTGACCAGCCACAACGGTGATACAAACATGAAAACATTATATTATGCTGTAATTGGAGCAACTGTGTTAGCCTTAACCGGAGACGCTTATGCTAAACGAAAGAAAGAAGTAACTGAAGATATAGAAGCACCCAAACCAAAACCAACTGTAACTATTGATAACGGCTCTTTGATGGCAATTATTTATACTTCCCGAAGAGCTTCTCTGGAAGAGGAGTTAAGAAAAGATACTGCCACTAAAGATTTTTACATTAAAGCCTGCACCAATGAATGGGGAGATTATGTTTTTTGCACTAAAGAAAGATTAGGAGCATTATACACCGATGTAGCCAGTGCCAATTCTGAATTGCAGAAACTGGATGCGAGCTTTGAGATTATTAAGCATAAGCCCTCTGCAGAATATAAAACAGCTAAATTGCTGGATTTATACCGCGGGCGATGTCACAAGAAGAAAGGAAAAGGTACTAACTCAACTTTCTGTCAGGAATTAAGCGGAGCGATAATCGAGGAAGAAGCGGGGAAATAATCTTGGAGGAAATAAAATGGGAAATGGATTAAGCTATTTGGCTGGTGGGTTAGCAATTTTAGCGGTTGGAATTGGTTTCGGAAGCTGCCTGAACACTTGTCAATATTCTGGCGGTTCCAGAGTTGGCGTAATAAATAAATATTCTACTAGAGGATTCATCCTGAAAACAAATGAAGGAACTATGGCGATGGAAGGGCAGGCCAGTGAAGGTTCAACAACAGGAAGAACGTGGGAATTCAGCGTTGTTGATGATGCTATTGACAGCAAAGTAAAACAAGCATTAGACTCTATGATTAAAGTTAAAGTAGACTATTCTGAAAAATATTGGACGTGGCCGTGGAGAGCGGATACAAATTATATTGTGACGAGAGTTTATTTACAGGTAAAATAAAAAAGCGCCAGCGCCCGGAAAATCAGGTCCCAGAGTTTTCTGGATACCATTTGAACCGGGATACCCTTGCGGGAACAAGCTCACAGTACTTTCCTGTATTCCAGGCTTACGCTCTTCATTGAAGATTTGCGCAGTACCGGGTTGTGCCACGCTGGCTTAAACTAGAAAATTCAATTGTTGTTTATAAAATTGTCGTAAAGAAAGTGGCGGTGGGGGAATTTGAATCCCCGACCTTCACGTAACCCAATTCAGCTGAGTTTAGTCATTGAGCAAAGCTCTCATAGCTCAAGTATTATGAGCGTGACGCTATAAACCAGGTTAAGCTACACCGCCTTAAGCGGAACAGAAATAAGCGGTTTTATAAGGTTTTTGCTGGTAAATCACTTAAACTTCTTCGCCACTTCTCCTACACTCATCTCTCCCGGATTCTTAATGATGGAATGCATACTCCCTCCGCCGTCTCCGATATAGCGTGGCATGATATGAATGTGCAGATGCGGTACAACCTGCCCGGCTTCACTGCCCTGATTCCAGCCGACGTTAAAGCCGTCAGGAGAGAGCTTTTCCTGCAGAATGGCCATAACTTTCTTTACTCCCAGTATCAATTCTTGAGCAGAAGCATCATCTAAGTCAAACAGGGTTACGGCATGCTTCTTGGGCATTATTACGGTGTGTCCTTGGGCATGGGGCTTGATGTCTAAGAAAGCGAAGCAGTATTTGTCCTCGTACACTTTGTGTGCTGGGATTTCGCTTTTTCCTATTTTGCAGAAGATGCAGTCTGGCATAGAAAGAAGAAAAAGAAAAGGGGTTTATTTAGTTTTCTGTGCTTTTCGCTTTTATTAGAAGTACTGACTCATTCGCTTCAAATTTGCATAAGTAAGTGCCGGGAGCCACTTCTATTCGGCAATAATTATCCGGAGAAACGTCTTTTTCAATAGTGACCGTTGAAGGATCGGTAATAATCAACCCTCCAGAATCTACACCACAATCACCCTGCAGAGTTCCTCTCAGAAGAATTGAATCTAGTGCCTGTTCTTCTGAATGGGAGGCTGATGGTTTGAGTGAATGTTTGCCAAAAATAAGGAACATTCCTCTCTCAGTGCTGACTAGAGGGTAAGAGCCATCTCCCAAATGACTCTTGGCGTATACGTATGATAGACTTTGTATAAGATAAGGGGGGATATGTTTTAGGAAACTTGCTAGCGGTTCTTCTTGCACTAAAGCTTCTCGTGCCGATTCTTCTTGCATTAAAGCGGTTTTCCTTTCTGACTTAGCCAACTGCTGTTCCATTTCAGAAATCTCCGCATCTAAATTCGGTCCTTCCCACTTTCTTTCTCTTAATCCTTTCATTAGAGCAAGCAGACCTTTCTCTACCTTTTGAAGTCCGTGACTCGTTTTTAAATAGTCAGATTCGCGGTTCTTTTCTAAATGCATACCAATCTTTACACCAATCTTTACACCAATCGCTTCATACTCATCATCAAAATTGGTTAAATAAGCTGGATCAATCACTAGCAAGTGTCCAGATTTAGTATGGACACAACCTTCCAACACCAGTTGTAATTCAGACGCCATATTCACTTTAAAGTAGCACCGATTTATAAACTTTGCTAAAGAAATAATAAAGATAATTTTATAAACATTGCTCTTTTACTTATCGTAAGACCTACACTATGAACTACAAACAATTAAACCTCCTGCTGAAAGAGAGAGAAAACCTGACTCTGGAATATAAAGAAGCATATTCTTCTAAGATTGATGAAGATTTCATAGCTTTTACGAACACAAAAGGAGGCATTTTGATATTAGGTGTTGATGACAAAGGAAACGTCAAAGGTTATGGGCTTACTAATGAGCTAAAAGCTAAGATAAACACTCTGGCAAGAAATTGTAAGCCGTCTATTTCGGTATCGATTAAGCCAGTGGAAAATGTCGTGGTCATTGAAGTGCCGGAGGGAGATGAAAAGCCATACTCTTGCAGCACTGGTTATTTTCGAAGATTAGACGGAAATTCTCAAAAGATGTCTCAAGACGAAATAAGAATAATGTTTCAAGAGAATGACAAACTGCCCTTTGAAGCAATGCTCAACAAAACCTGTACAATTCAAGATATATCTAAAGATAAAGTTAAGAGATATTTAATCGAATCCAAAATCACCCCTGTTTCTCAGAACTTAAATGAAGTATTGCAAAGTGCAAACGTAATCGAAAAAGATAAAATTAAAAATGCGGGGGTTTTACTCTTTGCCAAAGAAGTTTCTAAATTTCTTCCGCAGGCAAAGATTGACTTAATCCGGTTCGCAGGGATTGATAAAGTAAATATATTCGACCGAATGCAAGTTCAGGATGATTTACTGACGCAATTTGATGAGGCCATCTTATTTCTAAAAAAACATCTTAACACTAGAAGCGAAATTAAAGGTGTAAACCGGACGGACAAAATCGAAATTCCGCTGGAAGCCTTGCGGGAAGCAGTAGTGAATGCATTGATTCATAGGGATTATAGCATTACTGGGACTAATACTAGCGTTGAAATATATGATGATAGAATCGTTATTTTAAATCCAGGATCTCTGCCTAAAGGGGTTGATAAGAATAATTTTGGGAAAGTTTCAGTAAGAAGAAATGAGCTTATTGCCGATTTGTTTTATCGCATGGATAAAGTTGAGCGTGCTGGAACAGGCATCCAACGGATGAAAACTGCTCTAGAGAAAGAGGGATTGAAAGTGCCTGAATTTGAATTTGGAAGCTTTTTTGCCATAACTTTCAAAAGACCAAGCTATGATGAGTTAAGGGAGAAAGCGGGAGAGAAACACCCCCAGAAAACTGTGGAGAAAACTGTGGAGAAAACTGTGGAGAAAGTTCTCTTAGCGATAAAAGAAAAACCGGATATAAGTGCAAAAGAGCTCGAAGCGATTACTGGTCTCACCCGAAGAGGAGTGGAATGGAATTTGCAGCAATTAAAAGAAAAAGGGCTCATCAAAAGAATCGGCCCGGATAAAGGCGGGCATTGGGAAGTGCTAAAGTGATAAATGAAGAAAAATAGTGCAGGTGCAACCATGGCAGATGAAATCCATAAATTTAACCGTCCCGGATTAGCGGTAGATGTTGTGCTCTTCACCATCAAGAATAATGACCTGAAAGTGGGTTTGGTCAGAAGAGAAGAGGAGCCTTACTTCGGTAAGCATGCTCTTCCAGGAAGATTTGTCAGATATGATGAGCCGATTGAGGATACTGCCAGAATGGCTTTAAAATTAAAAGCAGGAATAAATCCGAATATTGTTTTCTTAGAGCAATTATACACTTTTGGGCAGGAATTGAAGCGGGATACCAGAATAAGGACAGTGACTATCGTATATTATGGATTAGTTGATTCCAGCAAGATAGAGCTTCAGGACAGCGACAAGTTCCATTGGCATTCCGTATATGAACTGCCGGAGCTTGGCTTTGACCATAAACAGATAGTTGAGTATGCTATTTCTAGATTAAGGAAGAAAGTTATCGAAAGCGATTTTGCATTTCAGCTGATGCCGGAAGAGTTCACTTTGACCGAGCTGCAGAAAGCTTACGAAGTAATACTGCATGAACCGCAAGATAAAAGAAATTTCCGTAAGAAGCTGTTGGAGATGAAGATTCTGAAGCCGTTGAAAAGGAAGAAGATGGAAGGTGCGCATCGACCGGCAGAGTTGTATTGTTTTATACGTAAAAAATAACTGGTGGGCTTTATGCCTGCCCAACTTGCCCAGATTGCTGGCAGAAGAAAATGGAAGGGGCACATAGGCTGGTGGAGTTGTATGGGTTTGTAAGGAAGAGGTAAGAATCAACCCACCAACGTATGCTCCCTAAAAAAATTCATCCCCTGAGGCAGTTTATTAAGCTTACTCAGCCTATGCCGATATTCTTTTCTCAACTGAGATAATTCTTCTGCGGTCAAGCCTTCCTTAACCGTAAAAGTTATTTTGGATTCCAATAAAGTTCTTTCAGTAACTTCAACTTGAGCGATTCCGAACATCTCCGGATGCTCAAAAATAATTGAGCCTTTCTGCAAACCGAAGTTAGAAATGGTAACCAAATCAAAATTATCTTTATTTTTCTCCAAGAACAAAATCGTATCCAAAAATTCCTGCTTGGTTTCAGTAGGAAAGCCGAACATGATATAACAAATATTCTTAATCCCAACTTCATGTGCATCCTGCAGCACTTTAGCTATATCTTCGGTATTAGTGCCTTTGTTCATCAATTTTAAGATTCGAGCGGAACCGCTTTCAATTCCCCAGAATAATGCTCGCGCTCCGGAATCATACAATTTCTTCAACGTATCTTTGTCCAGCTCTTTAGTGGGGCGAAGCTGGCACATCCATTGAACATTTAGATATCTGATAGTTTCAGCTAATTGCAATAATCTTTTCTTAGAAATCATATCATCAATAAAGAATATTTTTTTTGCTTTAGATTTGATAATTGATTGCTTAATTTCCTCTAAATCAAATTCTTCATATTTCAAATGCTGATGATGAGTGCAGAAAGCACATTTTTGATGAGTACAAGCGCTGCAGGTCTTTAAAGGAATAACTAATTCTGGGACGAAATAATCTTGTGGATTAAACACTGAAAAGTCAAGTGGAAGTGTCTTTTCTTGCATAAACTCCGAGAAATCCGTTTCAGCAACCTCCGCTAGTTGATGCGTTACTGCCGGGCCACCTACAAAACATCTTATCCCGCATTTTTTCAACTCTTTAATCAATGCATAGGTATAAAACACTTGGCTGGAATAAACTATACTAAATCCAACAACTTTGGGCTTTCGAGAAAGAATTTCCTGCAGCAATTCTTTAAATAATTCTGGAGTTTCTTGATGGATGATTTTTTTATTGTTTTCAGAATAGCATTTACCTGAAACATAATCATATTCTTTACACTGCTCAGCATATTCTTTAAGATTCCAGTTCTTCTGCCGGAAAAAATCTCTAAACTCTGGAAACTTCAGGTTATGGAACTTCACATTCAAGTCTAGGATTTCACATTTATTTCCCAGTTTAGCATTCAGGTGAGTCAAAGAATAAGGCGGGCTGGCAGGGGTGCAGAACGGCGGGTAGATGAGGAGGGGAAGAGACATGGGAGTATGATTATGGCACTTGCCCTAATTTATTTTGTACTTTCCTCTTGGAAACTTCCGCGATAATTCCTTCTTCGCTTTTAACTTTCCTTTGGAGTTTCTGAATATCTTCTTCAGGAGGCAATTCCTCCGGTTTAATACTACTCTTAGCCAAAAGTTTTCTGACGTCAGCATTGTTTTTAACATGCTCTTTAGTAATTGGAGTTTCTCCCTGAATATCTTCTTTTTTGACATTAAAATTAGTTATTTCAGTTGCCAAATTCTTTGCAGTAATGGTTATTGTTGGTAAAAAATCAGCCATTGGTCTGTTTTGAGGGATATTTAACTTCACTTTCATCTGTTTGGTATCGTTTCCACCAAATAATGCTTCATCCCCTTTGCTTCTTATTCGCGCAAAGCCGGCATCATCAACTCCGCGTTCGTAAATCAGTTTTGATAATTCTGTTTCTGACGCAATTAATTTATTTCTGGCTTCAAACCTTTCCTGTAAAGCTATCCTTTGTTCTACCAATTCCTGTTTTCTGGTTTGAACTGCAAAATAACTCTGAGCAAAAGCAATTTCTTCTTTTCGAGGATCGCCATTTTGGGCAATTAAATAACAAGCGTACCGGGTAAGTTTATAATCAACAATTTCTTTAGTTGCACCTTTTGGCATAGCTATCGTTTTCCTGACCTCAGGAAAATGATCCAGAATATTCTGCTTGGAGTTCTTACAGGCTTCTTTTGCTTTATCAATAACTACATTAAAATTTTCCCATTTAGTATAACCTAACAAGCTTTGCAAATCTCTTGCAAACCAAAATTCCACCCCTTCTTCTAAGTGGGCATAGTCTTCAAATGATTTCTGTAATGTGATGATGGTTTCTTTTTTCATGTTAAGTTACACCTATACCTTTTGTGATAAAAGGGCAGAATTGATAAATGTTTTGGGGAGGAATTGCTGGAAGTTACTGAATGTTGAAATTATATTCTCCAGAACAACAATCTTTTAAATAGATGGAACTAACTCTGCTTTCGGTGCATAGATGTTAAAAAATACTTTTTGCCATTTGGTGTCAGAAAATAAAGAGATGGAACTATGGAAATCCAACCTATTACATTGGGATGAAATCCAAGAGACTCATGAACTGCATTCTCAAATCATTGAATCTAAACAAGCTCTGGAAAATAACAACTTTAATTTCTTCCTGCAAAGACTGCCCAAGAACCAGCACTGGCGGACGTACAAAGAATTTCCCTGCTGTTTTTTAGATATTGAAACTACCGGATTAAGCAAACATTTCAATGACGTTACCGTTATCGGAATATATGATGGGCAGAATAGCAAACTCTTTGTTAAAGATAAGAATATGCATGAATTTCCGGAAGAAATATCCAAATATTCTACCATCGTCACTTTCAACGGAAAATGTTTTGATATCCCTTTCCTGAAAGCCAAATATCCGGAATTAAATTTTGAGAAGTTTCATATTGATTTACGTTACGTTCTCAGAGAGTTAGGCTATTCCGGAGGATTGAAGTATATTGAACGAGCTATGGGATTATCCCGAGATGAAGACATCAAAGAAGTAGACGGCTTTGAAGCAGTAAGATTGTGGCATAGGTACAAAAGAGGCGATGAAGAAGCGTTAAGATTGCTGTTGAAATACAATCAAGCTGATATTGAGAACCTGAAGTTTCTGATGGATTTTGCGTATGAGAAGATGAGAGAAAAGCGGTTTTTGGGATGGATTTGAAAGGAATTATTTCTCCGGATTTTTTCTTCTTAAATATCCTTCTGCAGCAGTTTGAGTAAAGAAATCAACAAACGCACGGTCATGATCTCCTTTATCACTGATTAGGTGCCCCACTTCGTGATATAATGTATGATAAAAATCTGCTGAGCTTGCTAATTGGCTTCTCTTTACTCCGATGTATTTTCGCCCATTAGGTTCTTTAATACAAACACCAGTACCACTTTCTATTTCTCTACCCGTATCTAAAAACATTCCGGAATAAACTCTTACCTCAACCTCTGCTTTCTTACCTAAAAAATCAACTAATGCATCATCGACGGTAGCAAGTAACGCTCTTTCTGGAGCAGTTAATTCCGAGTTATCAACCCAATGATAATCTTTTTTTAGATTGCCGGCAATGTCATTGGCAGTCTTAATCCCCAGTCCTTGCAAGAGTTTGGTTACATGGACGTTCAGTTTAACAGGATTGTAGCCCATTAAAGCTGCATCAGAATCCAAGTTAATATTATCCCTGCTAGCTAAGATGGCGTTATCTCCGTACAACTGCTTGAATTGAATTACCCAGGGGTTAAGTTGTTGTTCTATTTCTGGTGTTTTTTTCACTAATTTGGCAGAAGCATTGTATTCAACGTCCGGGGTATATAGTTTATGAATATTGAAAAAATTCTTCAGCGGATTTTGGGGTTGGTTTCTGAATGGATCCAGAGCTTCAAATTCAGCATAAGCACCATCTGGATCTACTTTAGCTGCGGTAAGAACTGTTTCTAGCACCTCTTTGCTGGTGCATCCTCGCAAAAGAGATCCAATTTCATCATAAATCTTATCCATGTTGGCGTAAATGCGGTCTGGAGTAATATCCTCTAATCCCAGATCATAACTGAACAATGATGGAAGATTTTGAACCAATACTCCTTTTACAAAAAGAGAATGTTTTTCAGTAGCCAAGTCAATTATACGTGAGGGGTATGAAGTTCCACTTAAAGATGAAGTGATATCATAATTGTATGAATAAGATGTAATGTCAATGTCTGTATATTTTTTCGGTATTTCTGGCAGAGGTATATTCTGGCCTATTGTTTCAACAAACTGGCTGAGAGATCCTAATTGTGCCAATATTTTTGCTGGGTTTGACCAGAGATTATCTTTTTTGGGGTACAGTTCACGATAAGTATCATTAAAGTGTAATACTTTTTGAGGGAGCTGGACTATCTCTTCTAATAATTTTTGACTAGGTGCAATGAAGACAGTTTGAGATCCAGCAATATTATGGCCATTTTCAGTAATGTGAAAACACAACCGCTGTAAGCTTTTTCCTCCGATTACCTCATCTTTAGCGTATGGAACAGCTAACCAATTTTTGGAACGATATTCTACCTCTACACCCTCACGCAAACAAGCCGAAGCCACTAATTTTAATCCTTCTCCAAATTGGCCTACACTCATAACCTCTGCTGATTTTGTCGAAAATAATACTGACAAGAGCCCGGAATCATAACCACAGCCATCATCTTCAAACACAACTTCTTCTACCGGTTGAGCTAAATCCACCGTTTTCAAGTTTTTGTATTCATTACCCTGCTTAAACTTAACTGAAGTAACGGTGCTTTTGCTATCTGCAGGCAGATGATTAGAAATTCCATCTAATACGATTCTTTCGATGCCCCAAGAAAATCTACGATAATCTAGAGTTAAAGAGGTTTCAATATTGTATTCTTTAGTTTGAGCCATTTTTCCCCTCTTTTAAATATTCTTTTACCGCTTGTTCAATTAAATGACTTTTATTGCGGAAGATTCCGGTTTGCACTTTGCTTTCTACTTTAACCATGGTATCTTCTTCCACTGAAATCGAGACTTTTAATTTCATACTTTGTAGTAAGAATTACTACTCGTTTATAAATCTTTTGGTTTTTAATCACTTAAGAGTAGTTTCCAGATGAAACCGTTCCAATTTTTCTTTAATCTCTCTTCCATACTTAAAAACAGGGGTTAATATGAGCTTAAGATGGATAAAAAGGATAAAAAAAAAGCCCTAATATTGTTGATAATTTCATTGATATAGTAAGTGACATTAATTTTTATACGTGGTGTCACTTACTTATTAGGAGATGACATACTCTTTTGTATAATTATTTATGTCATCGAGTATAGTTACGGGTTTGCTGACGGTGTCCGGTCCACTTCTGGCGAAGTTCGGTACACTCGTGATAGAGGTAAGATATTATGGATTGCAGCAGCATCTGGGGTAATCTGTGGGCTAGTGGGGCTGGCTCTCTGGCTGGAACAGCATGCTGAAAAATCAGCAGTATATGATTCTCCCGTGTATCGCTCTTCTACGGATTTGGGATATGTATCAAAAGGTGGCCTGCAAGTGAACCGGCGGGAAGCTTATCTCAGTGACGGCACTCCATTCAAATTCTATGTAATTGGAGATAATATCGCCATGTATGAGCTCGATGGAAAGCCCGTAGTAGATTTTTTGGAAGGGAAGCTGGGGAAGTGAATATTTTCCATTTAATAGAACTAACTTTTCCATGAAAAAGCATATAAATAAAATTGCTTTAACTGCAGATATGTCTTCTACTGAACAGGTGAAACAGTTCCTTCAAGAGATAAAACCAGAAAATATTCAATTCAAACACCATTTCTTTGAGCGGATTCAGGAACGTCCAATCTCTGAAGAAATGGTACGCAAGTATCTTAAGCAAACCGATAGATTACTCAAAGTAGAGGAACAACCTGCAAGATTAGAATGAGAGGAGAAATATAAGCTTTGGGTAAAGTTAAGCAACAAATATAGTTTGGTGGTAATTGCTGCAATTCGCAAGAAAGATTTATATATTATCACCGGATGGAATACTGATAAAAAATGGCAGAAGTCAATACAAAGATAAATTACGATGAAGAAGAAGATATCTTAGTGCTATCTAGAGGAAGGAAAGTTAAAGCTTCAATTGACATTGGAGATTTTATTATAGATGTAGATAATGATGGCTTTATTTCCGGGATTGAAATATTAAATGCTGCCAGAAATCTTAATATCCCAGAAAGCCAGCTGATTAAATTGAAGCAGGCTTCGATGAACATAACTTATAAGCCAAATTATGTTTACATTTTTATGATTATGCAATTTGAAGGGAAAGAGAAGGATATTAGTATTCCGCTCACTGTTGACTTAGGGCATAATTCGATTACTACCGAAATTGCCCAGTTTGCTGTTGCCTAAGCCGGTAGTAGATTTTTTGGAAGGGAAGCTGGAGAAGTAATGCGCCGATGCTCACTTTTACTATACGCACAAGATACCAGAGAAGTGTACATAGGGTCTTTTCGTTTATCGTATGCATTCATCAAAGAGAGAACAAGATAATTTTCTTAGACTTGTATCATAAAGATGAGCAGTAGAGGTCAAAGAGTAACTGAGCATTAATCTCGGCATTTCTCACTCAGCCTTCTCTCCATCTGCAAGTATCTCAGAACCGCTCGGGCACCGTTATTAATACTCTGATAATTCTCTGATGCGGAGAGTAGGTTAACAATTACCGGTGAGAAATACCGCGGATGTTTTCTCATGGCTTCACCCAGCAAGAAAGGTTTTTCTTTGTCTTCCAGGTGGGTGATTATATCTCCTAAAACATCTAAAGGGAGATAATTAGAGACTTTAGCTGCTAATTTCAGTGATGGAAGTGTCACTCCCCGAAGATATTCCCTCTTGCTGGATTCAATTTCCCGGTCACGCTCTTCTTGGCTTTTCTCCCGTACATTCTCATCCATAATATTAGCCCGCTCAACTGTCCTTAAGTATTCTCCGGTCTTTCCGGGTAAATTTTGTATGTCGCCAACATCATCACTTTCATCATCAGCAATCCCCCTTTCCAAGATGGCTTCGATGTTTGCTAATCCTTCTTTAGTGTTTTCCCCGACACGAGCATTTAACACGGTCACGATTTCTTCAACTTCCGGCGCTATTGTTTGTTTGAAATACCATTCGGTAGCTAAGTGCAATACATTATAAAACAACATCTCTGGTGTTAAAGAATGGTCCAGTGATTCTTCTTTAAACTTCGCTGCAGCTGCAAGAGCTAAAGAAAGGTTAGAATTTCCGGCATGGATTAATTCACGGGCGGACTTCGAAAAATAATCTGGAAAATCAGCCATCGCGGCATATAAAGAGCTTCCTCTTGCTACCTGTTCGTGTAGCGATTGCCAAACTTCTTGTGGCAATGTTTCTGATGATTGGGATAATATTCCCAAAGCTGAGAACATATTTTTCTGCTCATCTACCGATTTACCATGCTTAGTAAAGAACCACAGCTGATGATAAAACATGAGTTCATTAACGTCTGCGGCGGAGTAGCCTTTTTTCTCCAATTGCATTTCTTTCTCTATCACTTCTGCCGCGATTTCTAACATTACATCTAATACTCCCAGTGCTTCTCCTACTTTTACCGCCTCTATTAACAAAGGGTGGAAAGCATCTCCCTGCTGGTCTAAATACTGGCTAATATTATTGCCCTCTTCCACCCCCTTTTTAACATTTCTCCAAGTATCGCGATAATCCAAGAAACCATCACTTAAAGCCGTTAATGAATCCAGTATTGGTACACCATTACTAATCTGTCTCGCCAAAGCTTCGCTCATCAAAACTTGTTCTTTCCGGTATTTCTTCCATTTTAGTTCCATAAGTCTCCCTCCATTGATTAGAGTCTGTAAAAAATACTCTTTATATATAATAAACCAGACCTATTTATTAATGATTTCGCTGGTAGAGTAGGCATTAATTCTCTCACCTAAAACTGCGACATTTTTGCAACTATGGTTCTAAATCACCGAAATGTTTATATATAAGTGTATCTTTTACACTATCAACATGAACAAAAACAACTTAACATTCAAACTGGAAAACCTGATTGATTCAGAGTTAGAAGCTTCTTTTTTTGACCCTAATAAGTGTAACTATTACAACATCTATAGGATACACACTTTGGAGGCGGGAAAATGTTAACCAGCATTGGAACGATAATTGGAACGTATGGAAAACAGAATTTTTGGATAGCTCAGGATGAGGAAGTATCTGCGGTTTCATTAAGCTTATTAAGCATGATTGGAGGTGAGAAAAATGAACTGTGATGATTGGAGAGAAGAAGCCCGTTGGTGCCATTATTCAGAAAGGCGGGATTTGGACGATAGAGTTGGTTACGACCCTTCCACCAACAGTTTGGTTCCCCTTCCGCCTTTGCCCACACCATCGCCTTTAGAAAGCTTAGCCGGCGGCATCAGTGCTCCGATTCCCGGCCCCTTTGCTGACCGCTGGGAATATTGTGTCGATAAATTGGATCAATAATTAAATAATTAGTATTTGTTTAGCAT
>CAZIUU010000006.1:0-13402 GCA_964542815.1 uncultured Methanosarcinales archaeon
TTAGGAGACCGCAGTCGAGTTTATAGCAAATGCGGAGTTGCGTTTGCTATTAGGAGACCGCAGTCGAGTTTAGTTTTTTGGGGATTTGTGTGTGCATAGCGCCAAATGGCCAGTGAGCTCGTCTGATGATTCGTGCTGAGACTATGCCCACTATAGCGACCCGTGCTCAGTGCCCGACATCGATATTACTTTGATTCGGGCAAGCGAACGAGCTATGCACATACTAGAAAAGCGATTCGTTTTCTGGAAAGATAAAGTCGTATAATAGTTTAGGAGATAAAACTACAGCTAAAAATACGGGCGTTTCCAGAAGTGAAATAAATCCCGGTTCTAATGCAGCATAGATATCTCCTTGATTCAAGTAGTAGAGAGACCCGGCGATACTTGCAGGATATTGGATTGATACTAAAGTTAAAGCTAAAATACGGGGGAGATAAGGCAGTCTAACTTTATTCGGGTCTACCGCAGGATAATCTCGATGTGAAATTTGCTGGCAGATGTTTTTCTTTTCTTCTGTTGATAAATCCGCGGTCTCATGATTAATAATTTTTACTAGTTCATTGGTTCCGTCTTCTCTGGATTTTCTATAATGCCCTAAAGAAAATCTTCCATGTTCCGATTCAGCTGAAATGATTCCGTCATCGTAAAAACGAACATGTATTTCATCCATTCCATTGACGGGCGGAGTTATCTTTCGAATTAATCCGGCAGTTTGTCCAGGGAAAACTATCTGCAAAGCGGTACGTTTAAATCCAGAGTTTAACAAATAATTATAAGCTAAACTTTGGTTTCTTCCTGACTCAGTCTCTGTAAAATAACCTTTTACGACATCTTTTCGGCTAAGTCCGGTTTCAAAGTTATCTATAGTATATTTGATGTCTTTAACATATTGAACTAGGTCTGTAAGGGACATTTTGTTTTGGGGGTGAGGGGGAATTATTAATGTTTTGTATATTTTAAGAAAGGAAGTTCGTATAACAAGTGTTCTATTCAATAATTTCAGGGGCTAACGAAGGGGGCAATTTTAACTAAACTAACTATAAACGAAACGACGAGGGGGGAATTCCGTAACGATGGTCTTTTTCTGCGGAAAAAGAAATTTATATTAGAATTTGCAATCACTAAACAGGTAACCGCAAGATTTATAAACATATGATATCATATGCAATCATATGGGGAGAAAAACTGTTGCTCTAAGCTTAGATGAAGAAATATACGACAAATACAAAGCATACTGTGAAGAACATTCAACAATTCTTTCTCGTAAAGTTGAGAAGTTCATGGAAGAAGAATTAAAGAAAAAGGGAGATAAATAAAATGTTAGACATAAAAACTTTAGAAAACTGGCTATGGGAAGCCGCTTGTAAAATTAGAGGTCCTGTTGATGCTCCTAAATACAAAGATTATATTCTGCCTTTAATATTCTTGAAAAGACTTTCAGATGTTTTTGATGAAGAGATTGACAAACTTGCACAAGAGTATGGAGATAAGAAAACTGCTGAAGAATTAGTTGAAGAAGATCATTCTCTTGTATGGTTTTACATTCCTAAAAATTCTCGATGGTCAGAAGTTTTCAAGCAAAGCACAAGATTAGGAGAGTTCTTGACTGATGCAGTCAGGGCAATAGCAAGAGAAAATCCAAAACTTCAAGGCGTAATAGACATAAGGGATTTTAATGAAACTGCCGCAGGACAAAGAATAATCAGCGATGAACTCTTAAAAGCTTTAATTGATGTTCTTAATAGACACAAAATAGGACTTAAAGATGCAGAGCCAGATATTCTCGGAAGAGCATATGAATATTTGCTTAGAAAATTTGCAGAAGGTTCAGGAAGTAGTGCAGGAGAATTCTACACACCAAAAGAAGTTGCTATCTTAATGGCAAATATTCTTGATCCAAAAGAAGGAGAACTTGTTTATGATCCTTGCCTTGGCTCAGGCGGTTTAATCATTAAGACATTCTTGAAGTTTAAAGAAAAATATGGCGAAGATGAAAAAATAAAGCCTTTGCAGTTTTTCGGACAGGAAGTCTTGCATGGAACTTATGCAATGGCAAGAATGAATTCATTTATTCATAAAATGGAATCTGATATTGCTCTTGGCGATACAATGAATAAGCCAGCTTTCAAAAACAAAGATGGCTCTTTAATGAAGTTTGATATTGTTGTCGCAAATCCTATGTGGAATCAGGATATTTTTAAGCAATCAACTTATGAAACAGACACTTTCAACAGGTTTGTTTATGGTTTTCCTCCAAACAGCTCTGCTGACTGGGGCTGGGTTCAGCATATGTTCGCTTCTTTAAAAGATACAGGAAGATTGGCTGTTGTTTTGGATACAGGAGCAGTTTCTCGTGGCTCTGGAAATGAAGGCTCAAGCCGAGAAAGAGATATGAGAAAAGCATTTGTTGAACATGACTTAGTTGAAGCTGTTCTTTTAATGCCTGAGAATCTATTTTATAACACAACTTCAGCAGGAATAATCCTTGTTATCAACAGGGAGAAAAATCATAAAGACAAAGTTTTGCTGATTAATTCTTCTAAATTATTTGAGAAAGGAAGGCCTAAAAACTTTTTGCCTGATTCTGCGATTAATCAGATTTCTTCAATATATTTGAATTTTAAAGAGGAAGAAGGAATAAGCAAGATTGCTTCTAAAGAAGAGCTTGTGAAGAATGATTATAATTTAAGCCCTTCTCGTTATGTTTCAACAAATGGTGAAGATACAACTCTGCCTTTAGACGAAGCTGTTGTTTTGCTGAAAGAAGCGAAAGAAGAACAGCAAAAAGCAGACACTAAACTAAAAGAAGTCTTGAGTCAAATGGGGTTTGAGTTGGAGAATTAAAATGTGGGAAAGTCCAATTTACACTTTTGAAAGAGAAGAAACGGAAAAGGGCAAAATTATAAAGAAACCATATCATATTAATGTTACACATTCAGCCCCACGTAATCAACCTGATCCCGGAACTCAACTTGTAAACATTTTTAATTGCATTTTAAAAAATAAAGTCCCTGATAAAACACATATTCTCGATGTTGGGGCAGCAAAATTACGTAATACCTTATGGTTATTACAGAAAGGATTTCATGTTTGGTCGGTAGAGTTTCCAGAATTAAAGGAAAGATTAAAAGAAGCTAAGGATAGATGGACAGAGGCTGAAACTTATCCTAATTTTCATAAAGTATCGTTTCCAAAAGATTTTTTTCGATTGGAAGGAAAATTTGATTTAATTATGCTTATCAATGTAATAAATGTTATGCCAATACCTACTGAACGTTATGCACTAATACATTTAATTCATAGTAAATTAAAAAAAGAGGGTCATCTATTATGGCACCAATGGAGAGCTTTATCTATAAGTCCTGAAAGATATACTGATGAAAATGCATTAAATGATGGCTATTTATTACAAGGACCCAATCACACTTTTTATGTCGAATATGATAGAGAAGAAACTCATGAAATTTTGTATTCTTTGGGTTATAGTTATAATAATGAGATTCCGCTCTCAAAATATTGCGGTATAAATTATTCTTATTTATTTAAACCAAACCATGACTGCTTGATACCGAAAGCAATGGACTTTAATAAATTAATTAACAAAAAACATAACCCTAAAAAAATAATAAAAGATATTCAAGAACTTAATATTCTTCGGATTTATCTAGATGAATTAAAGACAATTAAAACAGGTAGGAAGGATGCTCATAAATATCATCTGATTGCTTCAAGAATATTCTTTCAAATATTTATATCTCAATTAAAAGAGCCGATATTAGAACAAGAGATAAATGAAGGTAGAGGTAGAATAGATATATGTTATGGCAATAGGAATAAAGAAGGAATTTTCAAAGATTTGAGAGAATTGAGAGAAATAAAGTGTCCCGATGTGATGGTTGAATGTAAAAATTATGAAAACGATCTTACCAATGATGAATATAATCAATTAAGCAGTCGTCTAAGCAAACAAAGAGGTATGCTTGGTTTTTTATTATGCAGAGATAAAAAAGATGTAAATCAGGTTCTAAAGCATTGTCAAGATAGAATTAAACATGATGAAAATAAATTTATTATTGTTCTAGATGATGAGGATTTATTGCAATTAGCAGAGTATAAAATTAATAATGCGGATGACGAAAGGATTAACAAATTTGTGGATAATAAAATAAAAGAGATTATTGATTAATATGATAACACAACAAACACTCCAAACAGAAGAATACAAGCAGACAGAATTAGGAGAACTGCCGAAAGAGTGGGAAGTTGTCAAACTAAAAGATTTAAATTTGGATATTTCTGATGGAAATTATGCAGCCAATTATCCAAAACAAAGTGATTTTGTAAGTGAAGGCATTCCATTTATTAGAGCGAATAACATAAAGAATCTTAAAATAATTTGGCAAGATATGAAATATATCACTAAGAAAAAACACTCTGAACTGAAAAAAGGACATCTAAAAAAAGGAGATATTCTAATTACTACAAGAGGAGATTTGGGAAATTTAGCAATTGTAAGTCCAGATTTTATTGATTGTAACATAAATGCTCAGTTAGTGAGAATAAATCCACAAAACAAACTAAATTCAGAATTTTTACTTTTTTTTCTATCAAGTTATATCATTCAAGAAGAAATTCGGGGATTAAAAACAGGAACGGCACTTCCTCAACTTCCTGTTGGAAAATTAAAAACAATTCCAATTATAGTCCCCCCTCCCCCAGAACAACAAAAAATCGCTTATGTTCTTTCAACTGTTCAAACAGCACAGGAAAAGACTCAGAACTTCATTAATTCTCTTAAAGAGTTGAAAAAATCAGCAATGAAACACTTATTTACTTATGGAGCAGTCAGCTTTGAGGATGTTGATAAGGTTGAATTGAAAGAAACTGAAATTGGAATGATGCCGAAGAGTTGGGAAACTGAACCAATAAAAAAATATATTATAAAAACAGAACAAAAAGACATGCGTAAGACAAATATTGAATTTAAATATATCGATGTATCTGGAATAGACCGAGAAAAATCTAAAATAATTTCATATTCTAATTTTAAAGGAAAAAGTTCGCCTAGTAGGGCAAGAAAGATCATTAAATTAAATGATATTATTATTGCCACAGTAAGACCAACTCTTAAAAGAATAGCAAAAATAGACCCAAATTATGATGGTCAAATATGTTCAACTGCATTTTGTGTTCTAAGAGCAGACGAATATGTCTTCAAATTATCTCTTTTATAATATACATAGAGATTATTTTATTTCTGAATTAGGTCGAATACAAAAAGGTGCAAATTACCCTGCTGTGAGTGATTCTGAAATAAAGAATCAAAAAATTCAGATGCCTTCTTTACTAGAGCAGCAAAACATCGCCTCAATCCTTTCTGCAATTGATGAGAAAATCCAAGCAGAAGAGCAGAAGAAAGAAGCACTTAAAGAAACTTTCAATTCACTCTTAAAGAACTTAATGACTGCTAAAATTAGAGTAAATAATTTAGAGGTAGCAGTATGAAAGAAGTATTATTTGATACAAATTTAGTAATTGATGTTGAGAATAAAAGAGAAGGCTATCAAAATATACTTTCTTTGCTCCAAGAAGAATCAAAAGGAAATATTAAAATCCATATTCCTGCAATTGTAGCTTCTGAAAAAACAATAAATGGACAAAGTATAACTAACTTTAATCAATTTAAAGAATATGTGAAAAATTTAGGATTTGAAAATGTTGAACTTCTAAAGCCTATTTGTTATTTAGGAATGTGTTTTGCGAATTTTTCAATTTTAGGAGGACAAGAAATTGTTTCTTTAGCAAGAGAAATTCACGAATTACTTTTTGATAAAATTGAGTTTGATCATCAAGAATACTGCAAAAATAGAAATATTGATCATAAAACAGGTATTCAAAAAGAATGGAGAAACGCTCTTATTGACACTTTGGTTTTGTGGAGTGCTGTTTATTATGGAAAGAAAGTGTTAATAACTAGAGATGGCAATTTTCACAGAAATAAAGATAAAATCATTTCAAAATGGAATGTAGAAATTAAATACCCTGTTGATATGTTAAAAGAGGTAAATAATAATGACTGATGATTTAGCAGGAATAATAAGTGGGATTTTTGCGGTTGTTATCTTGGTTATATTTCTTGGTGCGATGGGAACTATGTTTGCACAACTTGGCGACCAAAAATGCCAGCCATATAAAGATTCAATCTCACAAAGAGATACTGAAATTACAGGATTAAAAAACCAACTTACCGAAACAGGAAATCAGCTATCCCAATGTAAAACAGATTATGAAACCCTAATTAAAGAGAACATTACTAAAAAAGATATTGAAGAGATAAAAGGATATTATAATGTTACTCAAATCCAAATAAGCAACTTAAACCAAAGATTTGATCAAACAAATGAGAATTATTTTAATTTCTATCAGGTTTTATTAAACAATTATCGTTTATCTCTAACTGTAAATATTGCTTTCGGAATTACTTTGTTAGGAGTAGAAATTTTGAGTTTCTTTTTCCTTAAAAGTGAATTAGTTATGTTTGTAATTCAATCAGCACTCAAACACAGACGAAAGAAAAAGGAGGAGCAAAATGGCAAAACTGGGAACTGAACGAGGAAGTGTGCAGAATCCTATGCTCCAGTATGCCTGTGAGATTGGCTGGGAATATATTAAGCCTGAAGAAGTCGAAAGACTAAGAGGCGGAAGAACGGGACTTCTTTTAAGAGAAATCTTCACAAATCAAATGCTCATGCTAAATGAAGATTTTATTGATAATCTTATGATTGAGGAATTAATCAAAAAAATTGAAAGGCTTCCTGTAAATATCGAGGGAAACCTAAAAGCATGGGAATACCTTAAAGGAATAAGAACTGTTCATGTTCCAAGAGAAAAAAGAGAAAGAAATGTCAAATTAATAGATGAAAACCCGAAAAAGAATGTTTATCATGTTACCGACGAATTCTCTTTCACAAATGGAAAATACACAAACAGATATGATGTTGTTTTCTTGATTAATGGAATTCCTGTTTTCTTTGTTGAAGCAAAATGTGCACACAAAATAGGCGGAATGTCTGAAGCTTTAGATCAGGTAAGACGATACCATAAAGAAACACCTGAAGCTATGACAATGTTTCAAGTTTATACTCTAACTCATTTAGTACAATTTTTTTATTCTGCTACATGGAACTTTTCAACGAAATCTCTGTTTAATTGGAAAGCAGAAACAGGAACTAAAGAATATGAAAAGCTTGTAAAAGACTTTTTTGATAAGAAAAAAGTTATTGAAACTGCTTTAGATTATATCTTATTCACGAGAAAAGACGATGAACTGCAAAAAGTCATTTTAAGACCTCATCAAATGAGAGCAATCCATAAAGTAGTTGATAGGGTTGCAAGCAAAAAGAAAAGAGGTTTAATCTGGCATACTCAAGGCTCTGGAAAAACATATACTATGATTGTAGCAGCACAAAAAATTATAGAGAATCCCTTATTTGAAAATCCTACTGTCATTATGCTTGTTGATAGAAACGAGCTTGAAACCCAATTATTTGGAAATTTAACCTCTGTTGGATTTGAGCATATTCACATTGCAGAATCAAAAAAGAATCTTAGAGAACTTCTTCAGGGAGATACAAGAGGCTTAATTGTAACAATGATTCACAAGTTTGAAAATATTCCTGCTGAAATAAATATGAGAAAAAATATTTTTGTTCTTGTTGATGAGGCTCACAGGACAACAGGCGGAGATTTAGGAAATTACTTAATGGGTGCTTTGCCAAATGCAACCTATATAGGATTTACAGGAACTCCAATTGATAAAACAAGTCATGGAAGAGGAACTTTTATCACTTTTGGAAAAGATGATGCTCCTTATGGTTATCTTGATAAATATGGAATTGCTGAATCCATTGAAGATGGAACAACAGTAAAACTTCATTATACTTTAGCTTCAAACGAACTGCTTCCTGACAAAAAAACTTTAGAAAAAGAATTCTTGAACTTAAAAGAAGCTGAAGGGGTCAGCGATATTGAATCATTAAACAAGATTCTCGAAAAGGCAGTAAATCTAAGGAATATGCTGAAGAACAAGAAAAGAATAAAAGATGTTACTAAATACATTGTTGAGCATTACAAAAACACAGTTGAACCTTTAGGCTATAAAGCTTTTTTAGTCGCCGTTGATAGGGAAGCTTGTGCATTATACAAAGAAGAATTAGACAAACACTTGCCGAAAGAATATTCTGAAGTTGTTTATAGCCCTGCTCAAAATGATTCTGAAAGATTTCCTCTATTAACAAAATATTATATGTCCAAAGAAAAAGAAAAGATGATTAGAAAGGCTTTCATAAAATCTGATAAATTGCCAAAAATCTTGATTGTAACTGAAAAACTTCTTACTGGTTTTGATGCTCCAATACTTTATTGCATGTATCTTGACAAGCCTATGAGAGATCATGTATTACTTCAAGCCATTGCAAGAGTAAATAGACCTTATGAAGATGAACAAGGAATAAAGAAGCCTTGCGGTTTTGTATTGGATTTCGTCGGAATATTCGACAAATTAGAAAAGGCACTCTCTTTTGATTCGAAAGACATTTCTGAAGTAGTCAAAGATGTTGATTTGCTGAAAAACAGATTCAAAGAAATGATGGAAACTGCAAGAAAAGAATATCTTTCAGTAATTAAAGGAAAAAAAGCAGATAAGGCAGTTGAAGCAATCCTCAATCATTTTATGAATGAAGAAAAGAGAAAAGAATTCTATAAATTTTATGATGAAATGTCTGATATGTATGAGATAATTTCTCCAGACGCATTTTTAAGACCATATATTGATGATTATGACACTTTATCAAGGATGTCGAGAATTCTTAAAGAAGCCTATGATCCAAGCTTATTGGTTGATAAGGAATTCGCCCGAAAAACTGCAAAATTAGTCCAAGAGCATACGAAGGTAGGAAAAATAAAATCTAAACTGGATATTTATGAGATTAACGAAGAAACTGTTAGAAAATTAGAAAAAAGTGATTCTTCCGATACTGAAAAAATATTCAATCTATTAAAGAGTATTGAAAGAGAAGTTTTAGGACAATCTCACGCTAATCCTTATTTAATCTCAATAGGAGAAAGAGCTGAAATGGTTTCTTTAATGTTTAAACAAAGACAAATAGACACGAAAGAAACTCTTCAAAGTCTAAAAGATATAATTTCAAATATTAATTCAGCTAAAAAAGAAAGAATTGAAAAGAAAATGTCCGCCGATGTTTTCTCTGTTTATTGGCTCTTGAAAAATGAAGGAATTGAAAAATCCGAAAATATTGCGAAAGAAACTGAAAAGTCATTTAAAGAGCATCCACATTGGAAAACAAGCGAAGAACAAGAAAGGCTGATTAAACAAGATTTGTATAAGATATTTACAAAAGAAAAAATCTCAATTAAAAAAGCTGTTGAAATTGGCAAGAAATTAATGACGATATTGAGGGACTCATTAAAATGATGATGACGAACGATTTCAAAAGAGAAGTGTGTGAATGGGCTGATGAAGTAAGAGTAAATCCAAAAGAAATACACATTAGAAAAATGAGTAAGAAATGGGCAAGTTGCTCGAGCAAAGGAAGATTAACTTTCTCTTATGAACTTCTCAACAAAACAAAAGAACAAAGAGCAAAAGCAATAGTCCATGAACTTCTTCACTTAAAATATGAATCTCACAATAAAATGTTTAATTCTCTGCTTTCAGCACATCTTGCTAAGAAAGGAATGATTGCAAATTCTATACTTCTATAAAACTCCCACCCTAACCCGCCCTAAATCTTCTTTTTGTAAAAAGAAGCAAAAACACGACGGAATTCCCCCCTACGAACGACGGACTGAAAATTGCCCCTTGATACTTATTCTTGATGGCTCACTGTGTTCGCTTGATTGAATACGCCCCTGAAATTACTTTTCGGACGAAATTTTCCCACACTACATATGGGAAAAGAGTTTAACAGGAATTTCCGATGTTATACAAACTTTTAACCATTCTTAAATAAAAAGTCGGTAGGGCAGAGATAAGCCGCCTTTAGTAAGAGCCAAAGCCGTGCTAACGCACAGCCGATACTCCATGACTGCATTCTACTGAGCGTCCACAACGGAACTTGCACCAGCCAAATCTTTTCAGATTCCCCGCTTGCGCGAGAGGTTTCGCCGTTTCATCGTTCCCATAGCCAACGTCTTTGGGTTAACTCAGCTCCTTCACAGGAACTTTCGCCATTTTCATCCTAAGCTATGGACGTGCCGTTTCTAAGCCAGAGCCATCGGTTTCCCGATCTTCCTACGGGAAGTGGCTATCACAATAAGTTGTGACTTCAGGTGGGCGGACTTTCCTGAGCGCAATAAAGCACCCTCTGCAGTCTTCTGCCGCTACCAGTTGCTATCAAACGGTGGCAGTTTAAAAAGTTAACGAAACATTTTAATAGTAGTACTATTTTTAGAACGTATGGTACTAAAATTAGAACAAATTTTAGGAAGCAAAAACTGCATCGCATTATTAAGACATCTAGTATTAAAGCCATACCTAGCTTCAGGCTTAACTGAATTATCCACTATCACTGGAATCTCTAAAAGCAATCTATTGAGAGTTCTGTTGCCATTAATAAACGAAAAGATTGTATTAAAACAATTCAACGGCAGAAAACAGGTTATTCGTATAAACAGCGAACACAACTTAACTAAGAAGCTATGGGAATTATTTATGCTTGAAAAACAGGCCAATCTTCCAGCAGGCATTAAAAATACAATAGACCAATTTTACTCCAAAATAAAAGATAATGTTCAAGCATTCGTCGTCTTTGGCTCGGTAGCGCGGGGAACAGAAAAGCCAGAAAGCGATGTGGATATTCTTATAGTCGGAGAGGAAAGTCTAGCCGGTCTGAAAACGGACTTCCTACCTATTCGTTTAGAAGTACATACCTATACTTGGAAAGAAGTTCAAGAGAAAAAAGATTTAATCGTATTAGATAGCTTAACCAATGGCATTGCCTATAAAGGAGACTTCTTTAAAATCATTAAAGAGCTTAAAGTATTTCCCAAGAACTACTTTCTATACCGCTTAAGCAAATGTACCGAATTCCTACGAAAAGCTCAATCACTTACGGGAGAGGCTAAAAGATATTACTCCAACCTAGCCAGGGTGTCTTTAGGGGAAGTTGAGTTCGTATACCAGCACGGAAAAGTGCTTTCTAAAAGTGAGATTAAAAACGGAGCAACTTTTAAAAAGATAACTCAATTAGAAGCAGAATTAGCTAAAGAAGGAGAAAACATATGGTTGATTTGAAACGAGCTAAATCTTTACTAAAATCTGCGGAAGGATTGTATCAACAAAGAGACTTCGCCGGAGTCTCCGGATTAGCTTATCAAGCGTTCGAAGCGGGCATTATTGCTTTAAGCCAAGTATTACAAGAAGACTCTGTTAATCACCTTTCCCGCAGGAAACGAGCTGAAGAATTGTTGGGAGTATCTGCAGAAGTAATGAAAAAGCTGTGGAGAGCTAGAAATGTCGATTTCTACGGCAACGAAACCCCGAACGGAAGAAATCGAGAATTAAGCGAAGCGGAAATTAAAGAAGCTTTAAATACCGTAACTAATCTCTTAATTAAAATAGAAGAGTTGATTCAAGAATGGACCTAACCGCTTTAACTTCCAAATTGCACCCGCTAGAACGTAAAGTATTGCCGTTTCTAAAATCAGAAAAAGAATTATTAAATCTAGTCAAAGCTTCCGGAATGCAAGAAATCGAAGTTATGCGCGCTTTACAATGGCTGGAAAACAAAGACATCTTGCATCTTAGCACCGAAACTAAAAAAGTAATCGTTCTGGGAAAAAATGGATTGAAATACCAGCAGGAAGGCATGCCGGAAAAGAAGCTGCTTAAAGTATTGACGGATAAATTTCAATCTTTAAGTGAAATTACCCAGAAAAGCGGATTAGAAAAAGAAGAAATAGACGCCTGCATCGGCATCCTCAAACGCAAAGTTGGTATCGAACTGCAAAAAGAAAAAGAATTAATGTTAAAATTAGGTTCACAAGGGAAAAAAATACTGTCGGAAGGAACTCTGGAAGAAAAATTCCTAACCAAGAACTTTCCATTTGAATTAGAAAAATTAACTGACGTAGAAAAATTTTCACTAGAAGAACTAAAAAAGAGAAAAGAATTTGTTTCTACTGAAGAAACTAGAACAGTTACAATTGCGCTTACAGAATTGGGCAAGAAAGTAATCGCTATAAAGCTCAGCAAAGGAGAAGTGATAAATCGTCTCACTCCGGAAATGCTCAAAACCGGAAGCTGGAAAGACAAAGAATTCCGCGCTTATGACATCCAAGCTCAAGTACCTTCTATCTATCCCGGAAAAAAACATTTCGTAAATCAAGCCATAGAATATGCCAAGCAGATTTGGCTGGAGATGGGATTTAAAGAAATGACTGGTTCAATGGTAAATACTTCATTCTGGAACTTTGATGCATTATTCACAGCACAGGATCATCCAGTAAGAGAAATGCAAGATACGTTTTTTTTGGGTGGAAAAGCAGAAAAAGGTAAACTACCCTCAGCAGACCTAGTCAAACAAGTAAAAGAAGCTCATGAAACTGGCGGAAAAACCGGCAGCAGCGGCTGGAAATATTCTTGGAATGAAGAAGAAGCCAAAAGAAATGTACTTAGGACTCACACTACCGTTTTAACTTCAAAAACGCTCTCCAAATTGAAAGACAAAGATTTACCCGCAAAGTTTTTCGCCGTAGGTAAATGCTTCCGCAATGAAGCGATAGATTGGAAGCATCACTTTGAATTCAATCAAACCGAAGGCATTGTGGTAGATCAAAATGCTGATTTTAGGCACTTGTTGGGTTATTTACGGCAGTTCTTCACCAAGATGGGATTCCCTCAAGCACGATTTAGGCCAGCTTACTTCCCTTACACCGAGCCAAGCTTAGAAATTGATGTATGGCATCCTGAAAAGCAAGAATGGGTAGAGTTCGGTGGAGCAGGAATGTTACGTCCAGAAGTAGTAGTTCCTTTGCTGGGAAAAGATATTCCGGTGTTAGCGTGGGGGCCGGGATTTGATCGGATTATCTTAGAATATTATCAAATAAAAGACATCCGTGATTTGTATAAGAATGATTTGAAGCTGTCAAGAGACGTAAAAGTGTGGCTGAAATAAAAAATGTTTAGCATCATAAACAAGTAGGAGAATAAAAAATGGCAACCGCAATTGAAATAGCAGAATTTTTGGACCAAGAATTAGACATCAATGGGATTGAAGATAATTCCAGCAACGGCTTGCAAGTAGAAAATACCGGCGAGATTAAAAAGATAGGATTTGCAGTAGATGCTTGTTTAGAGACGTTTCAGCAGGCAGTAGAAACT
>CAZIUU010000006.1:13412-21141 GCA_964542815.1 uncultured Methanosarcinales archaeon
CATCATGGATTATTCTGGAACAAAGGGAAATTTTACTTAACTGGAACTCAGTATTCCAAGATTAAATTCCTATTGGAGAATAATTTAGCGGTGTATGCAGCACATCTTCCGTTAGATAAGCATCCAATATACGGAAATAATAATATTCTTGCAAAAATGCTGGGAGTGAAAGATTTACAAGTGTTTGCCGAAGTTGGCTGTTGGGGTGAAGCTAGTCTAACTCTTAGTGAAGTAAAGAAAATAATGCAGAAAGCCAAGCTACAAACGCTAACTTTACCTTTTGGGAAAAATAAAATAATTAAAGTTGGTATTTGTTCCGGCTATGGTGGAGATAACCTAAAAGAAGCCGCAGATAAGAAATTAGACTTGTATATTACTGGAGAAGGGTCTCACCAAAATTATCACCAAGCCAAAGAAGCCAACATCAACGTTATCTTCGGCGGGCATTATGAAACCGAAGTATGGGGAGTAAAAGCATTAATGCCAGTACTGAAAGAGAAGTTTAAAGTAAAAGTAGAGTTTATTGACGTGCCGACGTTGATATAAAAACATACAAACAAAACAAAGTAAAACAAAACGAGGTAAACAAAAATGAAACTATTTCAAACCTGGAAGGAAGTTATGTTTAACCCGATTAATTTTTACGGGAAGCTGTCAAAGAAGGACCAATATGTTGAAGCGACTAAGTATTTCCTGAAAGTGCAGGCGATAGTCTCAGCTCTAGTGTTAATTGCAGCGGGGTTAATTATTTCTGTAGCTATCGCTTTTGGCGGTATGGCAGATAAAGTAATATGGGTTGTATTGGGTTTAATAATCGCTTATCCATTAATATTACTCTTTGCTTGGGGAATGTTGTATATCGGAGCTGGAATATTGCATTTATTCGTACTTATTTTCGGTGGAAAGAAAGGATATGTAGAAACGTTTAAAGTGGTAGCTTATTCCAATTCACCTCAAATATTTGGAGTAATTCCTTTTATCAATTATTTAGCCATGGCGTACATATTAATTTTACAAGTTATCGGAGTAAAAGAACGCCAGCAGTTAAGCTGGGGAAAGAGCGCAGCAGTAGTGTTGATACCCATGGGAATCGGAATTGTATTTGCAATTATCATCTACTTTACTATGATGGCTGCATTATTGCCTTTCATGGCATTAGGAGGTGCTTTAACCTAAATGTCCAACATCATCATTAATAGAAAAGCACTAGAACAATCCGTAGGCAAGAAGCTTACTTTAGACCAGCTCAGAGAGCGCATCTCCATGATGGATGCGGTATTGGAGAAAGTTAACGGAGATGAAATTGAAGTAGAAATATTTGCTTCCCGCCCGGATATGCTTTCTGAACAGGGATTTGCCCGAGCATTGAGCAGCTTCATCGGAATAAAAACAGGATTAAGAAATTATCCGGTAAAGAAAAGCGGATTAAAGATAATTATAGATGCTTCAGTTAAAGAAGTCCGCCCGTTCACTACCTGCGCCATTGTTAAAGGAATTAAATTTGATGATGACAAGATAAAAGAGATAATTCAGCTGCAAGAAAAATTACACTCCACTTACGGCAGAAACCGCAAGAAAGCTGCTATGGGGGTATATTCTTTAGAAAAAATAACCTTTCCGGTAACGTTCAAAGCTGAAAAGCCAGATAAGATAAGTTTCGTTCCTTTAGAAGCTGATGAAGCCATGACCGGAATACAAATACTTTCCCGACATAAAGCTGGAAGAGAGTATGGCACGTTGCTGGAAGGGAAAGCTAAGTTTCCTATCTTTATCGATGCCAAGAATGAAATCTTAAGCATGCCCCCAATTATAAATTCTCAACTTACCGGAAGAATTACTGAGAAAACTAAAGATGTATTTATTGAATGCTCTGGATTTGATTATGATGCATTAAGTATCTGCCTGAATATAATCGTTACTTCTTTGGCAGAAATGGGAGGAGAAGTTTATTCATTGGAATTAATTTATCCGGAGGGTAAGAAGCTCTCTCCCGATTTATCGCCTCGTAAGATGAAGCTTGATTTAACTTATGTAAACAAACGTTTAGGTTTATCACTCAAAGAAAAAGAAGCCATAACTTTATTGGAAAAGATGGGCTTTGGTTATGAGAAAGGTATCGTATTGATTCCACCTTACCGTGCTGACATAATGCATCAGGTAGATTTAGCTGAAGATATAGCCATAGCTTATGGTTATGAAAACTTTACTGAAGAATTACCTAATGTTTCTACTATCGGAGAAGAAGCTTCGATGGAGAAATTTGCCAGAAAAATAAGAGAAGTATTAATTGGGTTGGAGTTGATGGAAGTTAAGAACATCCATTTGCTTACCGAGCTGGAGCTGAATAAGCGAATGAATTTAGCAGCTAAGTTAATCACACTCAAGAATGCTTTGGGTGAGAACAATACTTTGCGCAATTCAATACTGCCTTCTCTACTGAAAAATCTTCAAGATAACCAGCATAATCTCTATCCTCAGAATATATTTGAAATTGGCCGAATGTTTGAATGGGCGGAAGAAGCCGAAACCGGTGTAGGAGAGAAAGATAATTTGGGGATTGTACTCTGTCACGATAAAACAGATTTCACTCAAATCCGACAGAGCTTAGATGCGTTAATGCGTTCGCTGGGATTAGAAGCAGTAATTAGAGATGCTAAACACGCTTCATTCATTCCGGGAAGAGTAGGAAATATCATAATTGAAGGAAAGAAAGTGGGAATTATCGGAGAGATTCATCCGCAGGTGTTAACTAACTGGGGCATTACTATGCCAGTAATGGCGATGGAGATGGATGTAGAAGGGTTATGGGGATTAGTGAGAAAGTAGTTCTAATGCTTTAAGGTGTTTGTTGTAAGTCGTAGTATCTATAATGCCGTAAACTCCCTGTAGCCCATCTTTAAATTGTGGAGATGAAACTTTTTCTATCATCTTTAATGCTCTCTCTTGGAGATTACACCTGTTAGAAACTTCTTCTTTAATCCAAGCGATATTCTCATGATGAACGATTAGCATAAATACATCTCTGATGTCAGTGTTTCTACAACTGCAAATCTTCATCACCATCAACGAATCAATGTTAATAACTCTCACTTTAAGCACTTCTGAGAAAGTCCTCCCACGAAGAGCTTTTAATGAAGAGTTCTCAAAAGCCCATGCTGAAGAAAACGTCGCCCCGCTTTGCCGGTCTATCACTTCTCCGATTAAGACATCCATGCTTACTACAAAATTATTTGAAAGAGTTTTCTCATATCTTACGAAAGGACTGTTATACCAAATCTCGCTCCTTTTGGCTTTGGTGTATCCTATTTTCATTAAAGCTTCAGCAATCACATCAACATCCTGTTGGTCTTTGACTACAATATCACAATCTACGGAAAATCTCGGCAAAGCATAAACATTTACGGCATATCCACCAATTACTACAAAAGAATACTTTTGCAAATGTTTTAGCGTTTCAAAAATCTCTTTCTCTCTAAGTTGCAGCGATTCCATATTTCTTCCTCATATAATCGTAAGCATAGTTAAACATTTCGTTCTTCTTGGCTTCTTTTAATGTTTCTTTTAATGAATCTACCTTAAATTGCTCTTTAGTTGATGCTTTCACTTTTTGTACTGGGATTAAAATTACATATTCTCCAATAGTTGCTCCGGATTTAACATAGTTAGGAATATTATTAGCATTAAAGAAGTTTTTCCAATATTTTAAATCTTTCTTATTTACTTTTATGAAATAAGGGGATTTTTCAGTGCTTCTTTGAACATAAGAATAATCCGACCAAATCTCTACTGCTGATAATCCGGTAAAAGCGTAATCTTTCTTGGCTAAGTGGATTATTCCGGGGACTTTAAACTCTAACAACTGCTTTACATTATCTTCCGGAGAGATGCAGGCATAATCATTTCGGCTTATTTTCTTAATCCATCCTGCCCGCAACAACACTGAAAATATCTTCTTTTTCATACTAGGACGAACAAACCATTCTAATTCATTCTGTTGGAACGGCTCTTTAGTCCCATGTCTAGTAAAGAACAACGCGTATGCTCTTAATCCATAGGCAGGTATCTCCGAGGTCATAGTTACCTATTTGGTAACTGAAGTTTATAAAGGTTTTGGAGAAAAATGACTAATTGACATTGTTTTTGCTAATGCTGGAAGTACGCAGTATTAACTAATTGGAGCCTTACTATGCCAGTAATGGCGATGGAGATGGATATGGAAGGGTTGTGGGGGTTAATGAATAAGAAGTAATAAAATAATAAAACAAAAAAAACTTATTCTTCCTTCACCACAGCCGCCTCTTTCTTCTCCACCTTCGGTTTGGCTTTGACTGCTTTCTTCTCAGCTTTGTCCTTAACCTTCTTCAGATGCTTCTTCCTCTGCGGAGTCTGCTTAGGCTTGGAATCAAACACTTCTAACCCTAATTTCTTGAACGTAGCTCTTACTTCTTCATGTGAAGCGCCAGAATTTACGTCAATTGTTTCTGCTAAAGGTTCCAGATGCTTAATATTAACCTTCTTTCTGCGAGTAGCTCCATCAACTAACACATAAGCATTATCTAATTGTTCTACTACTACGCATTTCCTGCCGGCATCTCTTCCGGCGAGCTTAACACATAATCTTCCTACTTCAAAAAGTGCCATGTTTATCCACCCCTCGCCTTCTGTTTTAACAGTTGTCTAGTGCAAGCTGAGCAAAGCACTCCGCCGTATGGTCTTTCCGGTCGCTTAGTCGTTTTAGGCATGTTTTTCATCTTCAATGGCAGTTCATGTGGTACTCCAATCAATAGCTTCTTACAACTAGCGCATTTAGCTTTGGACGGTTTCCGTCTGCGATAGTGCATCTTTACGGTATTTCCCGGAACTTTAACGAATATTCTTCGAAACGTTCTCGAACGATACATTCCTCGTGGCATGTTTGGTTACCTCGTTTTGTTTATTTGGGTATAAGCCCTCGTCAATTGACCAGTGAGCCAGCACAATTATTCGTGCAGCAAATTGTGGTCAATAGCGACCCGCACACGATGCTCGATAGTGATGTGCTGCGATTCGAGCAGGCGAACGAGAGGGCTTATACCTCATTTAGTTTATGTTTAATTTTATTAGCAAGCAACTCAGAAAAAGACATTTATTTCAATCTCTTCTGACCTGAGTCGCCTCTAGATCTGTCCGCTTGGGACTGACTTTAAGCTTAAACTTGACGGTATTTATAAAAGTTTAGAAGAAAATAATTAAAAAAACAAAAAAAACTAACTACCGCAGCTTCCACCAGCAGCACTTGCCGCAGCTGATGCCACACCTGCCTCTAATACTTTAGCACATGCTTCCGGCGGAGTGTTGAAAGCATCACAGATGGCTTTCTGATAAGCTACAGTATTTCCATACTGATACACTGCACTAGTCTGCTGTCCATTAATTAGCAACGTAGGTGAGCCTTGAGCGCCAGCTTTATTAGAAGCATCAGCTTCTGCTTTCATATACTCCAAACCTTTCTTGGTAACACAAGTTTCAACTACAGAAACATCTGCACCAGCCTCTTTAGCTGCATCTTTCCAACATGCTCCATTACTGCCACAGTTATTATTCACATAACTCATAAACTTCCAGAATGCATCCATATCATAATTCTCTTTTACGCACACTTCACGCATGTTTTGATCTGCTTCAGGCTGGCCGTGTAAAGAATTTACCGTCGTTCCGCTTACTGAAACAATGTAATGCACGTTCCATTCAACTTTGTCTTTAAGCAATTTGTATACTGGATACATGGTCTCTTCTGCTTTATTTCCAAACGGACAGAAACTCATTACATATAAATCAACTTTAGGCTTATCAGACTTAACCGCTGATTGAGCAGGAGCTTCCGACCCAGCATTTTCGGATAACGCACTAACTTCTGCTACATTAATAGCCTGCGGAAAGAATAATTTGCCATCTTTGGTTACATAGCAATCAATGTCCTTTCCATTTATCCCTAACTTCAATGCATACAAATCTCCTTCCTCTTTTACCGATTTCAGGTCTGCTGATCCGCCCTGCAGCAAGGCTTTATTCACAAAATCTACTGTATCTTTAGCTACTTGGTCTTTAGATTCTGTTGCCAAAGATCCCCATTTAGTAAATCCAGTGGTAATAATAGAAACCACCAATAATACGGCTAAGATTGCTGCCGCCACTTTAAACCCATTTATTTTAATCCCGCTTTTTTGGGCCTCATGATGCACCGGATGCTCATGATGTATTTGATGCTCTGGTTGCTCATGGGGTATAGAACCACCTTTATCATCTATTTCTTGCATGTTCAATCCTCCTCCTTTTAATTTTAGGGTAATAGAATTAATACAGCTTAAAAGCTTTTCTCAACGCCAGACTAAATACCAGTGAGAATATGATGTAAATGCTAATCCATCCCGGCTGCCAACTCCAGATGGAGAAACTTGGTCCCAACGGACGTAACTCATTATAATTTATTTGGATTTTTTCGATATCAGAATGCTGATAAACTGAAAGTGCTTCAGCATAGTTTAATTCTGTAGCGATAAGCACTTTCTTATCTTGAGAAGAATTGCCAGATTTAACTGTAAGCAGGTGCTCTCCTTCTTCACTCTTAAGTTTCCAAGCGGCTTGGCTGTTGCTGATAGGTTGGACTATGGCATCTATTAATGTAGTTTTGGCATCAGCCACCAGTTCTGCATTCCCAGTAATCCCCGCTTTGAATTGGGCGGTAATACTGTAAGTTTCTCCAGGATAAATCGGCTCATAGCTTAAATGGCCCGCCATCCAGCCGAAGATTAACAGAATCGGAAGCATGGTTATCAACGTTGGCTTGAATGAAAGTTTCATATATTCCATATTTGTTTTCATGGCTTCTTTCTGCACTTTCATCATCTCTTCTGGATTACTGCGCAGTTCTTTCAGCTTCTGAGAGTAAGATTTCTGCTCATCTTTCAGCCGTTTCATCAATTCTTGATTAGTAGTATACTTGTAGATGATTGTAACGATTACAGAGATAATTAAAGATAGGAGAAATATACCCCAGAACGGACCGACAAGATTTAGTAAAGGCAATAGTACTGGGTTTAATGCTGGGTCTAAAAATGCCATTTTTAGATTATAAGAGGGGTATTTTATAAATTTGTTGGAAGAGAAGCACTTATTTTAATAACCCTTTGTAACTATAAACCCTTTTACGGTAAGTCTACCACTTTTTTGAAGTAGTAAAACTTATAAGTAATGATACTTTCCACATTAACATGAACCGCAGAAAATGCTTGGCACTACTTGGTACAGGAACCTTAGCAGGTGTTGGCGGAGCAATTTATTTGAATGGAACCACAGAGATGGAAAAAATCCCTAAATTACCGAACGAATTTCGGGCTGTATTTCATATCCATACTAATCTTAGCGGAGACCATTACTTACGCGATTGTACCTTGAAACGATACATTGAGAAAGCTTTTGAAGAAGAGCTGGACTTATTGGCTATAACTGACAAATCAGAAGACTTAGCGTTGGATTATCTTCTCGCCCTGCCTTCCGGATTTCCTCATAAGATTCAGGCTTTAGGCGGAAATGCGGTAGTGGTAGAGAAAGGAGACAAACAACTTTACTTTCTGCGTGGAATAGAATATCACGACCATAGCGATAATTTGGGCGGGCATTTGCTGGCTTTAGGACACACTAAGAAAATTATGAATAAAGCCGGATATACGGCCCAGGACTTAATTAAAAT